>JAGXHA010000107.1 GCA_024636475.1 Roseobacter sp.
ATCCCGTCGAAAATATCTGGCAGTTCATGCGGGACAACTGGCTCTCCAACCGCATCTTTCATTCCTATGAGGAAATCGTCGATCATTGCTGTGATGCATGGAATAAGCTGATCAGCATCCCTGAGCGCATCATCTCCATCGAACACCGCCAATGGGCAAAGGAGGGCTGATCCGCGCAGGTTGGTATAACTTTTTACCCTAGTCAGGGCGCAGAATTTGCAATGGCGGCCAGCCGTAAAAGTCTCATGAACTCTGGCCATCATTTTATCAATCAATGACTTACATGGTGCTTTGTAACGTTGTAACGGACCGCTTTTTGGGCGATTTTTTTTGGGGCGTGTCCGCAAACTGTGTTGGTCGGCTATGCGGGCTTTCGCTGCACTTGCGTCCGTCGGCTTCGCGGCGTCGCAGCAGGGTCCGGCTGCCAGGGAGTCGCCCGCGGCCCCGGGAGCATGGGGCCAGAGCCAGGACGGCGGCTGCTTTGGGGAGCGGCCGAGCGGGGCGATTTACGGTAGCCACGCCCTGCATTACTCGAACGGAGCGCGGTGGTGGCAATAGCGCCAGCCTGATGGGACAGGCAGGCGCCCGCCCGGCTCCTTCGTCTCGATTCTAGGCGGGTTGAATACTTGTGGCTTGGAGGCCGAAGCCCCTCAGGTCGATTCAGGCGCCCAATCTGCCAGGACCTCGTAGGCGCCGGGGACGGGCGGCTGTTCCAGCAAGCCGGAAAAGTTCGCCCAGATATCCTTCACGCGGGCTGCGTTGCCGTCCGACGCTTCCTTGCTGGAGACCAGCGACACGACATACCCGCTGCCGCTGTCGTCCATCGCGCAGACGAAGTGCTGAATTCCATCGAGGCCAAGGATCTGGCTCTTGACGCTCTCCATGATCTTCATCGCCTCGTCGCGGCTTCCTTGCTTCATCTTGAACGGCGTTATGCGAGCAAACATGGTTTCCAACCTTTCTGGATGACGCCGGCTCTCTGTCCGGCGTGACATAGTAGCACGGATCGGGTGGCTTGACCCGCCGCGGTGCAGCGTGGCGCGATGGGAGCAGGAGGCAGTCAGCAGTGGCATCACGAAGTGCATGGCGCAGTCGCGCAGGTCCTCAGGGTTTACCGGCGCACTTGGAGTTCGATTTGGGCTCATAACCGACATCAGACCGCATCAGCACCGGGCCTATGATGCACGAATAATCTCTGCCGGTCGCATCCCTTCCAGTCGCACCTCTAGCCACCGAATGTAGCCGTTCAGGTTCTTGGCGGCTGGTCCGCAGAATGGCTCGATGAACCTATTGTAGCGGGTATGAAGCGAATTCAGGTTCTGGATTTGATATCAGCCTGCTGCAACGCGCGTGCCGGCCTTGCTGCCAACGACGACGTGTTCGAGCTGCCCGTCGCTGCCAGCTTCGTGTAGCCGTTGGCACCGTCCGAGCAGTGCACGGCATCGTTCGGCACCAAGTGCTTCATTGTGCGCTCCAGCGTCGCGCTCTTGCGGTTCGGTCGACGCTGGAAGAGCCGCGCGCCGCCACGGTCAGCAACGGTGAGAATGGGGATCTGCCATTTCGAGAGACATCGCATCATCTTCAGTCCCTTTGTTGTGAAGTCTTCCCATCGGGGGCGTGGCGGCTGCGGGTCATTCTGCCCATCAGCGAAGTGCTGAACCCACGCCCGCGAACCCTTGCGTGACTCGCGATAGTAGGTTTCGTCGGCCGCGACGATCCCTGAAAACCTCGCTGCCCCGACGCTGCCGATGATCGTGAACACCAGCATCCGCCAGTGCCAGACCGTGTATTTGTTGAGCCCGAATTGACGCGCAAGCTTCCGCACTGACTGCGGCGCGGAGCTGCCAAGTATATCCCGCAGCGCGGCCATGAATAGGTCAGGACGATGGATGCGGCCGACGGCGGTCACAGTCCTACCCGAACAGGTTTTCCGGCAGCCCTTGCACCGGTAGCGTTGGATCTTGTTGCGCGTGCGTCCCCACCTTTGGCGCTAATCATAGCAGCAGAACGGGCACTCGTGATCTTCGTTTGTCCGTGCTTCGATCTCCGAAATCGCCTCCGTCTTTCGCCGGAGGTCTCGGATCTTCGTCCGGGCGTCCTCGATTTGGGCCGGGTTCAGCTCGTCGTGGGCATCTAAAAAGCGGCGAAAGTCGTGGTGTAGCAAGGGCATCCTCAGCGGGAAAAGCGGAGTAAGATAGGCTCATTTGCGAAAAAGCTAAGCGCATCAACACGGTTTGCGGACACCCCCAAAATTTTTCGTCTGCAAAGGGTGTCGACCTCTAATTTGAGCGCTTCTCCCGGCCCGCTTCTGGAGCTGGGGCGACTCACGAGCAATGCGCAGAGCTGAGCGAACACTGGAAGATATTTCCAGCTAGACTAGCTGCGTTCGACGAAGCATGGATATTGCTTCTTTTAAATGCGATCTAGCGAGAAGGCATTTATTATAACCGTCATCGTTCCCCAAGGACTACGGCCTCTTTTTCACGTATCGATCGGCGAGACGCGGTATGGCCTTCACGCCCCTGTTCGGCCAGCTCGGGAAAGATGGACAGCAGCTCTGCCCGCGCCTCTGGCGATAATGTCGCAAGACCGGCAGCACCAGCCTGCAGGCTCTCACTTAGCAAACCCTCTGTGTAAACCAACGCGTGATCGTCAAACATCACGTGAACGTAATCGGCTTCCCGCGCCTCGATGTCGCGCACAATTGTGCTGCCATTGTCCAAAAACTTTGCAGCGACAAGCACTTCGTCTTCGCCGAACAAAATCTCCGCCTTTGCGCTGCGCACCAGCACGCGGTGCAAGGGTGAAACCCGCACCTCACGCACTGGCACTCCGTCTCCCAATGCGCCGGCTAGGATGCGTATTGGGGCGCTGGCCGGGCTGACGCTCATCTTTCGCCGCCCAATCCACCTGACACTACGGCTGCCGCCATCGCGGGTGATGACCTTATCACCGACTTCAAGCGTTTCGATCGGCTTTTCACCAGAGAGAGTTAGTATGAGGGTGCCGGCCGTGAAGCAGGGTGGTATGCTTTCACACAGTTGGATATTTCCGCTTAACCTGCCGTCAGCGCCGGAAGCGTCGGGAAAGAAAATATATTCCTGTGAATCAATTGATATCACCAAATAGGCGGGCGGATTCTCGGCCGAGAATTCGTCGTAGTCCTTGTAAAAATTGTTGTTCATCTTGACATCGGTTGTGCCGGTGCTTTGAACGGCAAACGAAGACCAGGTCTCTCCGCCATCCGTGCTGACCTGTGTTGCATCTGAAAAGGAGCTGGCATTGAAGGTCAACGTCACCTCACCCAAGTTATCATCAGGGTGAAAGCGCAATGGACCGCTGGTCTGAAGCTCGCCACCTGCAGCGGTGTAGTCTGATGTGTCACTCATGGCGGACTCCTAGGTCAGGTTAAGCCTTATCGTGGCACATTCTCCTTTTTTTGCAATCGCTGGAATGCTGCCCCCGAAATGGTCAACCTTTCAGGATATGATTGTCCAGTTAGCAGGAGAATAGTGAGATGACTGGCACGCGAGAAAAGTTCGAACACACCGACCAACTGACGCCCCCGAAGATTTTTCTGCAACATCGACGGACTGCAGCCGTTGGCTGTTGAGCGTGCCGAAGTTTGAAGCCACTTTGATCGGCAAAATTGGTCTTCCGATCCGCATTGTTGCTATCGACCCCCGGGCCTATTCCCGCCAAAAGCTTTGGGTCACTGGGAATGACTCAACATGGGATTCCGCCAAGCATCGGCGTGATTAACAACAAGCGCACCTCGTCGCGCAAATCGCGGCCCTGCACCTTGGCCTTAACTTCGACGATAGCGCATTGAAGGAATTTTCACAGAGCTTCCGGACACTCACAGCAGAGCATGATCTCGTGTGCCTTTCTGCGCGAGCCAACCGCTAGCATTCAACCGAAACGGCGGCCAACACGGAAGTTGGCACAGCAGAATTGCGAAATTACTGATGGGCCTCTGATATTATTGCAATGACTGATTCAGGTTAGCGACAGCCTTTGGCTGTCAGCCATACAGTGAGGCATGACAATACAGGTCGAGGGGCGTGGCCACGACTGCTTTCAATGTCCGCGGCCGCTTCAAGCACCAACTCAATTTTCTTTGGTCGGATAGGCATAATTATGAATTTCCCTACGTGGACGAAACCATCACTTCTGGGCGTCGCGGTCGGGGCGATCGCCTTGGCAGTTCTTGGGTTCAACTGGGGCGGCTGGGTGACCGGCAGCACAGCGTCGGAAATGTCGGACTCGCAATCGGCGGCAGCCGTTGCATCAGCGTTGACGCTATACTGTGTCGCAAACGCAAGGAACGACCCAATGTCGGCGAACAAGATGTCTGAACTGGACGCTGTCTCTTCCTATCAGCGTCGGACGTTTGTCGAAGATTCTGGATGGGCTACGCCGCTTGGTGCCGATGAGCCGAACCGGGACTTGGCCGATTCATGTCAAGATGCGCTCAACGCAGAGACCTGATAAACGCCAGTCGAAACAAACAAGTATGCGGCGGCACGCGTCGCCAATGTTGCTTCGTCAGCACGTGCTACTGAATGACGGAATGAGCCATGATTGTTTGCTTGCTGATACCGTGGGGGCGACCGAAACACCAAAATGGAAGGGCATCTCATGACAGATGAGTCGACGCCGGGGGTCCCATCCCCAGATGGTGCGGCGGATGTAATCGAGACCGATTATACCATCGGCCAAGACAATCTGGAGGGCCGCTTCGGTCCCTTTGGTTTCGATATTCATAATCCCGTCTTTCAAATCTCAGGCATCAGCATCGTCGCGTTTATTTTTTACACGCTCGCATTGCCTGAACAGTCCGGCGCGGTTTTCAGTTGGCTGTTCTCGTCCGTCACACAGGGCTTCGACTGGTTCTTCATCGCTTCGGCCAACATCTTTGTGCTGTTCTGCCTGATGCTGATTGTCACTCCTCTGGGCAACGTTCGGTTGGGCGGCGCTTTGGCAGAACCTGACTACAATTATCTCGGTTGGTTTTCGATGCTGTTCGCTGCGGGAATGGGCATCGGCCTGATGTTCTATGGCGTATCAGAGCCGCTTTCGCATTTTTCTTCATCCGTAGGTGGCACCACCCTAGGTGAA
>JAGXHA010000108.1 GCA_024636475.1 Roseobacter sp.
CCTTTATCTTCGCCATCCTGATCGTTTTGTTTAACCTGATTGCCGATGTTCTATACGGCCTGCTTGACCCGAGGATCCGCTATGACTGAGCAAGCAACCCCCGCAAGCCCTGTCGAGGCCGATATCGAAATCTATGGCGCGCTTGTCGACAAGGTTCCCTCCCGACCGCCACGCAGCCAGTGGATTGACGTATGGCAGCAGTTCCGCAAGCACAAAGGTGCGGTGTTTGGCGGCGGATTTTTACTGTTCATCACTCTGGCTGTGATATTCGGGCCATTCCTGTGGGACGTAGACCCCAAGGCGCTTGATATCCGCAACAAGAACTGGCGCCCGATCTATCAACTGCTGTTTGACAGCGAGGCACAGGCAGGCTGGGCGCATCCCTTCGGGACAGACCAGTTGGGCCGCGATATCATGGCGCAGATGATCGCAGGTGGTCAGGTGTCAATGGCCGTCGGCTGGCTGGCAATGGCGCTTGCGCTGCTCATCGGCAGCGCGATTGGCGTGATCTCGGGCTACTTTAAAAAGCTTGATTTCTGGCTGATGCGCTTTACCGATCTGGTTTTGTCCCTGCCAATCCTGCCTTTGACCTTGCTTGCGGTCACTCTGTTTCGCCAACCGCTGAATGCGCGCTTTGGGCCCGAAGGCGGTATGTTCATCCTGATCGTCGGCATAATTGGCCTGACCTCGTGGATGCAGACCGCGCGGATCGTGCGTGGCGACATCTTGGCGTTGAAGGAGCGCGAGTTCATTCTGGCAGCGCGGTCCATCGGGACACGGTCGAGCAAGATCATCCGGGTACATCTGCTGCCAAATGTCATCTCGCCCATCATGGTTTCAGCGACTTTAGGTCTGGCGACCGCCATCATCACCGAAAGCGCGCTGAGCTTTCTAGGTGTCGGCTTTCCTTCCGACTTTCCCACATGGGGCAAGCTGTTGTCCGACGCGGTCTCGCGGATGCAGGAATTCCCCGAGCGGGTCCTGTTGCCGGGGATTGCGATTTCGCTGACAGTGCTGAGTGTGAACTATCTTGGCGACGGTCTGCGCGATGCACTGGATCCGCGGTTGCGGGGGCGTTGATGGGCCGATGGCTTTAGTCCGTGCTGAGAACTTGGATTTGAGTATTTGAAAAAGGGTGAAGGGAGGGCGAGAGTCCTCCCTTCGTGCGTTGGTGGATGTAATAAGGATGTTCGTTGTCTGGAGTGTGACAAATCAGGACACATGTTTGCCCCACCATGCGCGCGCGGAAAGCCTTGCTGCTAGGATGCAGCGTTTTGGAATTATATTCTGATCCTTGGCGGCCAGCCACGCAGTCAGACGCTTGATTTCGGCCAGAACTGCGTCCAATTGGGAAATAATTCCATTTCCAAGAGGATCAGGGCGATGTTTGAGTCATTCGGTTTTGAAAACACTACTCCGCAACAGGCATCTGTTCTGTTTGCGGTCTTCGTTGGTGTTCTGTTCGGTGTTCTGGGGCAAATCACAAAATTCTGTTTTCGCAGAGCATTGGTTGGCGAGGACCGCGTTTCCGCTGCCGGCGTCTGGCTGACAGCGCTGGCTTTTGCGGTGATCGGTACCCAAGCTGCCGTGGCTTTGGGCTGGATCAGCTTTGCCGAACACCGCTTTATGATCTCGGAGGTTCCGGCCGTGGCCATCGCCCTGGGCGGCCTGCTGTTTGGCGCAGGGATGGTGCTGACGCGGGGCTGTGTATCGCGCCTGACCATTCTGGCCGGATCAGGCAACCTGCGGGCGGGGCTTGTCCTGCTTGTCTTTGCCATTGTTGCCCATGCCACCCTGAAAGGTCTTTTGGCCCCCATGCGCGTCACGTTGGGCGCCATCACTGTCAACTTGGGCGACAACGTCAGCCTGGCCGCTTTGCCCGGCGGTGCGTGGCTGTGGGGCGGGCTGATTGCGGCTGGTGCGCTGGTCTATGCGGTGCGGTCTGGCATTGGTGCCGGGACACTCGCCATGGCCGCAAGCATCGGATTGCTGGTGCCTCTGGCATGGGTTGGCACAGGGTTTATCCTGTTCGACGAATTTGATCCCATCGCGATGGAAAGCCTCTCGTTCACCTCGCCCGCAGCCGATACATTGTTCTGGTCCATCGCAAGCAGCGCGGTACCCGCAGGATTTGGCGTCGGATTGCTGGGTGGTGTGCTGGCGGGTGCCATGATCGCAAGCCTGAGCTTTGGCGGATTTGGATGGCAAAGCTTTGAAAGCCCTGCCCAAACCGGACGCTATATCGCAGGTGCCGCATTGATGGGCGTTGGCGGTGTTTTGGCAGGCGGTTGCACATTGGGCGCGGGCCTGTCGGGGGTGCCAACCCTGTCGCTGGCCGCCATTCTGGCCATCGTGATGATTGCCTTTGGCGCGCTGGCGACAAACGCAGCATTGCGCTTGTCCCCTGCCCCGCGGGTGTCACACGGCTGAAATGCTAGAGGATCTTGCGGCGCAACCGCCGCAGCATCCACCAGACCAGCCCCACAACCAAAGGCACGGCAAGGGCCGTCAGAACGCCCTTGCTGATCCCGAGGCTTTCCGCAAATGGGTAGAGCATGTAGCTGGCCAAAGAGACTGCGTAATAGCTGATCGCCACCACCGACAACCCTTCGACGGTATGCTGCAAGCGCAGTTGCAGATCAGATCGTTCGTCCATGCTGGCCAATATCTTTTGGTTCTGGGCCGAGCGCTCGACATCAACCCGCGTCCGCAAAAGTTCGGACGCGCGAATGGCACGGGCTGACATGGTCTGTAGCCGCATCTCGGAAGATTTGACGGTGCGCATCGCAGGCTCGTAGCGACGCATCATGAACTCGTCGAACCCCTGCCGCGACATGAACCGTGTTTCGCGCATCGCGGCAATCCGTTGCGACACAATCGCCTGATAAGCGTCCGTCGCCCCAAACCGGTACGAGACCCCGGCAGACAGCGTCTCAAGCTGGACCGAGATGTCGAGCAGCTTGTGCAAAGTGTCTTCGGCCACCGCATCAGACCCGCGCATCGCGGCCATCAGTTCATTCAACTGACGGTCCAGCCCTGTCAGCTGTCCGCCAAAGTCGCGCACTTTTGCAAAGCCCAACATCGACATGGATTTATAGGTCTCGATTTCGCATAGACGCTGCACAATGCGCCCAAGGCGTCGGCTGCCCGTAACTTCGGAGGCGAAGATCGCCATGCGCATGTGACCCGATGAATCGATGCGAAAGTCACTGGCGACCACTGCGGCCTCGTCCAGCACATTTGCGACGGCAAGGCTTTCTGGCACGAACCAGTCATGCAGAAGATCGGAGATTTCCTGATCCGTCTCAGGGCGTTTGACCAAGCGCAGCAAGATCGACGTGATCCGCTCGGCGTTAAGCCCGGCACGCCAGTTTTCAGGGAACACGTCGAACTCTGACGGGTCGAACGGTCGCTCGCCGACTTGCTCGCAGAACACCGTGTAGGTCACGAATTCGGTGTGCTGCTCCCATTTAAGGGAGTATTTTCCCATCGGCCCGTAATAGTGGGTGGCATTTTCCGAAGGAAGCGGCGCGCCGTAATGCTTTAGCAGAGCGCTCAGATGTTCCAGATCAACCGTGCGGTCGCGCGTGGCGGCATCGCCCGGCGGGCGCACCGCCAGATAGGCCGCGACATGAGGAGCGCGCAGGGATGGAAACGGACGGGCGTGCAATTCGCTGTTAAGCGCGTAACGCAGAGGGTGGTCCTTGATCGCTGCCATCAGTTTTCCCGTTATCCAAGCAAGATGTTAAAAGGTAAGATACAACAAATCATTGGAATGAACAGAAAGATATTCATATTTTTCATGCCGTTACAGTGTACGATTGAATACTGTAACGGCTTTTGCTTGTGAGTGCTGTTCAATACAAAACGCCCCACCATTTCTGGCGGGGCGTTTCAAACTTTCGCGAATGGCCGGGTTAGGCCTGCTCAGATGGATCAGTCGATCAACGGCAGCAACTTGTCCAGGCTGGCCTTTGCATCACCATAAAGCATCCGGGTATTGTCCTTGAAGAACAGCGGGTTCTCGATCCCGGAATAGCCTGTTCCCTGACCGCGCTTGGATACGATCACGTTCTTGGCCTTCCAGCATTCCAGTACCGGCATACCAGCAATGGGGCTGTTGGGATCGTCTTGTGCCGCAGGGTTCACGATGTCGTTTGACCCGATCACAATGGCCACATCCGTCGAAGGGAAGTCGTCGTTGATTTCGTCCATCTCCATCACGATGTCATAGGGTACTTTGGCTTCGGCCAGCAGAACGTTCATGTGACCGGGCAAACGGCCCGCAACGGGGTGAATGGCGAAACGTACATTTTTGCCCTGAGCCCGCAGTTTCTTGACCAATTCGCTGACGGCTTGCTGTGCTTGGGCAACCGCCATCCCGTAGCCGGGGATGATAATGACGCTGTCGGCCTCGTTCAGCATGGTGGCAACACCGTCGACTTCGATCGCCACCTGTTCGCCTTCAACCGCCATCTGTTCGCCCACAGGGCCACCAAAGCCACCCAGGATCACGCTGACGAACGAACGGTTCATCGCCTTACACATGATGTAGGACAAGATCGCACCCGACGAACCGACCAGCGCGCCGACAACGATCAGCAGATCGTTCCCCAGCGAGAAGCCGATTGCCGCCGCTGCCCAGCCTGAATAGCTGTTCAGCATCGAGACAACCACCGGCATGTCCGCGCCGCCGATGCCCATGATCAGATGGTAGCCGATGAACAGCGCCGCCAAGGTCATCAGGAACAGCGGGAGAAACCCGCCGGTGTTGAAGTACCAGACCAGCGACAGCACTGCGATCGTGACAGCCGCGATGTTCAGCATGTGACCGCCTGGCAGTTTTTCCGCCTTGGAAGACACACGCCCTGCCAGCTTGCCATAGGCAATCACGGAACCGGTGAAGGTTACCGCACCGATGAACACACCTAAAAACAGTTCAACCCGCAAGATGCTGAGTTCGACGCCTGACTTCTTGGCAATCAGCGCTGCAAATGTACCCAACTCTTTGACGTCGCCGCCATCGGTGATGAAACCGCTCACGCGGCCAATCTCAAAATGTGCGATCAAACCGACGAAAACCGCCGCCAGACCCACCAGACTGTGCATCGCTGCGACAAGCTCTGGCATCTGCGTCATCTGCACCTTTGTCGCCAACTGGTAGCCGATGGCACCGCCCCCGGCGATCAAGATCAACGACAAGAACCAGAACCCCGTTCCCGGTCCGATCAGCGTTGCGGCCACGGCCAAAGCCATCCCCGCAATACCGTACCAGACAGCACGCTTGGCGCTTTCCTGACCGCTCAACCCGCCGAGCGACAGGATGAACAAGATAGCTGCGACCACATAAGCCGCTGTTGTAAAACCAAAATCCATGATCTTTGCTCCCTTAGGATTTCTGGAACATGGCGAGCATGCGCCGTGTCACGAGGAAGCCGCCAAAAATGTTGATCCCACACATAAAGACCGACAAAGCTGCCAAAACAATCACCAGAAGTGAGCCAGAGCCGATCTGCATCAGCGCCCCCAGAATGATGATCGACGAAATCGCATTGGTTACCGCCATCAGCGGTGTGTGCAGACTATGCGCCACGCCCCAGATCACTTGGAAACCGATAAAGACCGACAGAACAAATACGATAAAATGCTGCATAAAGCTGGCCGGAGCGACCAGACCCACCGCCAGCAACAAAGCACCGCCCACCGCCAGCAACGTGACTTGGTTTTTGGTTTGCGTTTTGAACGCCGCTATTTCAGCTGCGCGTTTTTCTTCGGGCGTGGGTACCTTGATCTTTTCCTTTTTCGGAGCAGCGGCAATCGCGGCCACCTTCGGCTTTGGCGGGGGAAAAGTAACCTCGGAGGCATGCGCAATCGTCGCCCCACGGATCACGTCATCTTCCATGTTGTGGTTGATCACGCCGTCTTTTTCCGGTGTCAGATCTGTCATCAAATGGCGGATGTTGGTCGCATACAGCGTCGAGGCTTGCGTGCCCATCCGGCTTGGGAAATCGGTGTAGCCAATAATGGTCACACCATTATCCGTCACGATTTTCTCATCCATAACAGTCAGCTTGCAGTTGCCGCCCTTTTCAGCGGCCAGATCGATAATGACCGATCCAGGCTTCATCGCAGCAACCATATCCTCGGTCCACAACTCCGGCGCTTCGCGGTTGGGGATCAGCGCCGTGGTGATCACGATATCAACTTCCGGGGCCAGTTCACGGAACTTGGCCAATTGCGCCTCGCGGAATTCAGGCGAGGAAACAGAGGCATAGCCGCCTGACGCGGACCCGTCCTGCTGTTCTTCGTCAAAATCGAGGTAAACGAACTGCGCCCCCATGGATTCGACCTGCTCGGCCACTTCGGGGCGCACGTCAAAGGCCAGCGTGATCGCACCAAGCGATGTCGACGTACCGATCGCGGCAAGGCCCGCAACACCACCACCGACAACCAGAACCTTGGCCGGCGGTACTTTGCCCGCAGCGGTGATCTGACCGGTAAAGAAGCGACCAAAGTTATTGCCCGCCTCGATCACCGCGCGGTAGCCCGCGATATTCGCCATCGATGACAGCGCGTCCATCTTCTGGGCGCGGCTGATGCGCGGGATCATTTCCATCGCGACAACAGTGGCGCCTTTTTTGGCAGCCGCCTGCATCTTTGCTTCGTCTGCGACAGGGCTGAAGAACGAGATCAACGTCTGCCCTTCACGAAGCCTCTTCATCTCGGCATCGTCAGGGACGCGCACTTTGGCAACGACATCAGCAGCTTTCCAAAGTGCCGCAGCGGTCTTGACCACCTCGACGCCTGCTTCGGCGTATTTTTCGTCCACAAAGCCAGAAGCAAGGCCAGCACCCGCTTCGATGATACACTCGTGGCCCAGTTTTTGCAGCTGAAGCGCTGAGTCAGGGGTCATCGCTACGCGGCGTTCCCCGTCAAATATTTCTTTTGGCGTCCCGATCTTCAATCCAGCGTCCCCCGTGTTAGCGTGTTGCATCCACCGTGGCGCAACATTATTTCTCTGAGCAGTACCGCTTGGGTTCCTCTAGTACAAGACATCGGCCCGCATTGAAGGCTGATTCTGGGAAATGCTAGCGATAACAGCCTAGATTTTATCATCAGGACGCGGCGTGAGGATACCCGCCACCTTGCGCCCGGCAGGCCCTGCCCGCAGCATGGCCCAAATTCAAACGGAGGACGCTATGGATCTGAACGGAAAACACGCCTTTATCACGGGCGGCGGCACAGGGATCGGCCTTGCCATTGCGCAAGACCTTGCCGCGAAAGGCGCACATGTCACCATCACCGGACGCCGCCAAGAGGTGTTGGACGAGGTCGCAGGCGACAACATGACGGGCATCGCAATGGATGTGCGCGATGAGGCGGATGTGGTGGCCAAGATTGCCGCCGCAGTTGCCGCGCATGGCCCCATTCAGATTTGCATTCCCAACGCAGGCATCGCCGAGGGCAAGGCCTTGCACAAGACCGATATGGACTTCTGGCGCAACATGATGTCGACCAATCTGGACGGCGCATTTCTGACGATCCGCGAATCGCTCAAATCCATGCGTGACACCGACTGGGGCCGCGTCATCGCGATTTCTTCCATGGCGGGCCTGCGCGGGCTTCCCGGTGCCGCCGCCTATTCAGCATCCAAACATGGCATGATCGGTCTGATCCGCTCGCTGGCCGAGGATTACATGGGCAAACCCTATACGTTCAATGCGATTTGCCCCGGCTATGTCGACACCCCCATTGTCACCCGCAACACGGCGTCCATCTCGGAGCGCGCGGGCATTTCCGAGGAAAAAGCCCGTGCGGTCATGGTGAATTCCAACCCCCACAAGCGGTTGATCGAGGTCAGCGAAGTCTCGGCTGCAGCGATGTGGCTGGTGGGCCCCGGATCCCAAAGCATCAACGGCCAATGCATCCAAGTTACAGGCGGTCACATGTAAATCCCAAACGCGCGGTCCGTCTTTAGCCTTCGTTAACCATGTCCTGACTAAGGTCGCGCCATGGTGAACGCAGTCGGGAACCCGCCCATGACACTTCTTTTCCAAAGCCGCCGCAAGACCGCGATGAAGGCGGAAGGTACCAAACCGCTCAACCAAAAACCGGCAAGCCTGCATTCCGTGCAGGCCAAGCCGCAGGGCTATATCTGGAAATCACGCCGCAAACCCATTGTCGTTGCGCGGCACCAATTCGACTTCAACGTGACCGCGTCAGGCTGACTTCAACAGCCCCTGCAGTTTGCGCGCCGACCAATCTCGCGCAGCCGCTCCAAAGCGCTGAAACAAGGGCCGAGAGACCGGATCATTGGACGCATCCCACTCGGGATGCCACTGCACAGCCAACGTAAAGCCCGGCGCATCCTTCACATAAATCGCCTCTGGCGTGCCATCGTCGGCATAGCCATCAATCACAATACGGGGGCCAGCATGCTTGATCCCCTGCCCGTGCAGCGTATTCGTGCGCACTTTCACAGTGCCAAGCACGTCATGAAACACACCGTCTTGCGTGAAGGTCACGTCGTGTCGCAACTCGAATTTTTCCTCGATCGTGCCATCCGGCGGCATCCGGTGATTCATGCGACCGGGTAAATCGCGAATTTCGGGATAAAGCGAGCCGCCCATGGCGACGTTCACCTCTTGAAAACCGCGGCAGACCCCAAAAAACGGTTGCCCCCGTTCAACACAGGCGCGCACAAGCCCCAAGGCAACAGCGTCGCGCCCCCGATCAAACGTGCCATAGGCTTCGGTCTCTATCTCGCCATATTCCTCAGGATGCACATTGGGCCGTCCGCCTGTCAGCAAAAAACCATCGCAGGCGTCCAGCAACTCCAAGATAGAAACGCAGTTGGGGTCACTGGGAATAATGAGAGGCAAACACTCTGACACATGTGCGATTGCACATGTATTCATCGTCCCCGTGGCATGAATGGGGTATTGATCGTTCAGCAAACCACTGTTGCCAATGATACCGATGACAGGACGGGACATAGTCGCCTCTCTTGCAAGGAATACAGAAACCTATCGCGTCCTCAATCCGACCTCAACACCCGTTCTTGCGACACGTGGCTCAAGCCTCGCCGACCAAGCCTGCGGCTGCAACGCCAACCAAAGCAGCCTCGGCATCATTATCTGATGTATCACCCGTGACACCAAGCGCGCCAATCACGGCGCCAGCTTCGTCGCGCAGCAATACGCCGCCCGGCACCGGCACTACCGCGCCTCCGTAAACGCCATTCACTGCTGCCATGAAATAGGCCTGCGCCTCTGCCCGCGCCATCTGTGCTCGCCCGGCCATCCCCAGCATGACCGCGCCATATGCCTTGCCATGGGCAATCGCGAACCGGCCCGGCGCAGCACCGTCTTCACGCTCAAACGCCTGCACATGGCCGCCTACGTCCAACACGATCACAGACAACGGCTTGAGGCCCATCTCACGGCCTTTCTTCAGCGTTTCTGCAATCATCAAACGCGCCTGCTCTAACGTAACCATCCCACTAAACCTTTTTCATTTTGCCAAATAAACTCCGGGGAGCGCGAGGGGCTGGCCCCTCGCTCCCGCCCGATCAACCTTGCGCAGCTTTTAGTTCCAGCCGCCGTGCATGCAAAACAGGCTCGGTATAGCCCGAAGGCTGCACCCGACCCTTCATCACCAGATCACATGCCGCCTTGAAAGCAATCCCGTCAAACCCCGGTGCCATCGGCTGGTAAAGCGGATCACCCGCATTCTGCCCGTCAACGACAGCCGCCATCTTCTTCAACCCGGCCATCACCTGTTCTTCGGAAATCACCCCATGATGCATCCAGCTGGCCAGCGCCTGCGCAGAAATCCTGCAGGTGGCGCGGTCTTCCATCAGCCCCACGTCGTGAATGTCCGGCACTTTCGAGCACCCGACCCCCTGATCGACCCACCGCACCACATAGCCAAGGATGCCTTGGGCATTGTTCTCGATCTCCTGGGTGATTTCCTCGTCCGACAGATTGCGTCCTGTCAGTACAGGAATGTTCAGCAACGCCTCTAACGTTCCACGCGCACCGCCTGCCTTGATCTCTTCCTGACGCGCCAGAACATCGACCTGGTGATAATGCATCGCATGCAAGGTCGCGGCTGTCGGCGATGGAACCCAGGCGCAATTCGCACCAGCCTTGGGGTGACCAATCTTGGCCTCCAGCATTGCCTCCATCCGGTCCGGCATCGCCCACATGCCCTTGCCGATCTGGGCCTTGCCCTGCAATCCGCAAGCCAGCCCGATATCCACATTGCGATCTTCGTAGGCCGCGATCCACTCAGCGTTCTTCATCTCGCCTTTGGGCACCATCGGGCCCGCCTCCATCGAGGTATGAATCTCGTCGCCGGTACGGTCCAGGAAGCCGGTGTTGATGAAAGCCACACGTGATTTTGCAGCGCGGATACATTCTGCCAGATTGGCAGAGGTGCGGCGCTCTTCGTCCATGATGCCCAGCTTGACCGTGTTTGCAGGCAAGCCCAGCACGCTTTCAACATGGGTGAAAATTTCATCGGCAAAAGCGACTTCCGCAGGTCCGTGCATCTTGGGCTTGACCACATAGACCGATCCCGAGACCGAATTGCGCATGCCGTCCGTCTTTTGCAGATCGTGCATCGCGATCAGCGTCGTGATCATCGCATCCATGAGCCCTTCGCCCACTTCCAGCCCGTCACGGTCCAGGATCGCTGGGTTGGTCATCAGATGGCCCACATTGCGGATCAGCATCAGCGACCGGCCTTTGATCGAAACATCATCCCCGTCCGGCGCGGTATATTCGCGGTCGGGGTTCATCGCACGGGTGATCTGCTCGCCACCTTTTTCAAATGTCTCGGACAGATCGCCCTTCATCAGGCCAAGCCAGTTGCCATAGGCAACGACCTTATCCTCTGCATCCACCGCAGCCACGCTGTCTTCGCAATCCATAATGGTAGACAGTGCGGATTCCATCAGCACATCAGACACATGCGCGGGATCGGACTTGCCAATCGGGTGGTCCGCATCGATCTGAATCTCGATGTGCAAACCATTGTGCTTCAGCAATATTGCAGTCGGTGCATCCGCGGCACCGCGGTATCCTGCGAATTGCGCCGGATCCGCAAGGCCGATGCCATGCTCAACCGGGGGCGTCTGCTGCGCGGATGGGGCCACTGATTGGGTCATCGCAGCACTACGCCAATCTGATTCGTTCAGCAAAACGCCTTCCAGCGCACCTTTGCTAACGCGGTAGCCGATCAGCTGGGTATGACTTCCCGATAGCAGTGGAACGGCCTCGTCCAGAAACGCTTTGGCTTTGGCCACAACCCGGCCACCGCGCTCCGGATCGTATCCTTTACCCTGTGGCAAATCGCCCAAGGCGTCAGTGCCGTAGAACGCATCATACAAACTGCCCCACCGTGCGTTTGCCGCATTCAGGGCAAAGCGGGCATTGGTGATGGGCACCACCAGTTGCGGGCCCGGCACCGATGCGATTTCAGGGTCAACATTGCCAGTATCGATGGAAAACGCGGGCCCCTGTGCAACAAGATATCCCAGTTCATGCAGAAACGCCGTGTACGCCTCGGCGTCGTGATCCTGACCCGCCCGCTCTTTATGCCAAGCGTCGATCTTGCCCTGCATGTCTTCGCGGACCTGCAAAAGATCTCGGTTCTTTGGCCCAAGGTTATGCACAAGATCAGAGAACCCACTCCAAAAAACATCTGCTTCAACGCCTGTTCCAGGCAGCGCGTGTTCCTCGATGAAGCGGACCAATTCATCCGCGATCTGTAGGTCGTTCTTGTCTGTGCGATGGGTCATTGAGTACTCCTTGGATTTCGTCTTGCGCAGCTTTTGCTAAGGCTTAGAAGGTAAAATCTGGGGGGGCAAGTCGTATTGGTAAAATTATATTACCAATCTGGCGCTATTGGGCTCTTTTCGGGCCGCTCCGGCATTTGTCAGAACAATAGCGTACCGCATCCCAATCCTTGGCCCATTTCTTGCGCCACGAGAAAGGCAAACCACAGGTAACACATATTTTTTGCGGCAGATCAGCCTTTTTTCGCATTTTAGCCATCGGTTTCTCTTTTTCTAGTCATCTCACAGAAAAAAGGCGGAATCTGAATATCAGAAACCGCCTTGGAAACTCTTTAAAAAAAACTGGGTCAGTTGCTCTCGTTTGTTCCCGGAGCGACGGGATCGACCGGTGCGACTGTCGTGTCGCTGCCGTCTGCTGCAGGGGGCGTATCATCCCGCCCGTTGCCAATTACAAAAAACATCAGCATCAGGATGATAATAGCACCAGCGCCGATAGCACCCTTGATACCAAGCAGCGCAGGCTTGTGGCGTTTCTTTTGCTTTTCGATATTTGTGTCGGGTGCTGACATAAGACGGCTCCAATCATTAGTTTTCGTGCCCGCCTTGCGGGTACGCGGTTACCTGTCTAACTCTGTAACCGGACGTTCGGTTCCAACATGAAGGAAGAAAAATGCGTGATGCTGCACCACAAACGATATATTTGGCCGACTATATGCCTTTCGGCTTTATCATCGATAGCGTCGCACTTCACTTTGACCTCGACCCTCACAAGACCCGCGTCAAAAGTACGATCAAGTTTCGACCAAACCCTGATACGACAGACCGCGCGTTCTTTCTGCACGGAGAAAAGCTGAAACTGATCAGCGCGAAAATTGACGGCACCGATGTGCACCCCGCGATCACAGAAGCCGGCCTGACCTGCCCCGTTCCCGATGCACCATTTGTCTGGGAGGCTGAGGTCGAGATCGACCCCACCGGCAACACCGCCCTTGAGGGGCTTTATATGTCGAACGACATGTATTGCACCCAATGCGAGGCCGAGGGCTTTCGCAAGATCACCTATTACCCCGACCGCCCCGATGTGATGGCGGTGTTTACCGTTACCATTACAGGCCCGCATCCAGTGCTGCTGTCAAACGGCAACCCTGTCAGCGCATCCGAGCATGCCGCCGAGTGGCACGACCCGTGGCCCAAGCCCGCCTATCTGTTTGCGCTGGTCGCGGGCGATCTGATCGCACATCCCGGCAGTTTTACAACCAAGTCGGGCCGTGACGTGACGCTGAACCTTTACGTCCGCCCCGGCGACGAGGGCAAATGCGCCTTTGGCATGCAGGCGCTGAAGGATTCGATGAAATGGGACGAGGACGTGTATGGGCGCGAATACGACCTTGATCTGTTCAACATCGTCGCTGTCGATGATTTCAACATGGGCGCAATGGAGAATAAAGGGCTGAACGTCTTCAACTCCTCTGCTGTGCTCGCCTCGCCCGAAACCTCGACCGACATGAACTTTGAACGGATCGAGGCGATCATCGCGCATGAGTATTTCCACAACTGGACCGGCAACCGCATCACCTGCCGCGATTGGTTCCAGCTGTGCCTAAAGGAGGGGCTGACCGTATTCCGCGACAGCCAGTTCACCTCTGACATGCGCTCGGCACCCGTCAAACGCATCAGCGATGTGATCGACCTGCGGGGGCGGCAATTTCCCGAGGACCAAGGCCCGCTGGCCCATCCCGTACGCCCCGAAAGCTTTCAGGAAATCAACAATTTCTATACCGCCACGATCTATGAAAAAGGTGCCGAAGTCATCGGGATGCTGAAACTTCTGGTGGGCGACAAGGCTTATACAGATGCGCTCGACCACTATTTCACGCGCCACGACGGGCAGGCTTGCACGATCGAGGATTGGCTCAAGGTGTTCGAAGACACCACCGGCCGCGACCTGACCCAGTTCAAGCGCTGGTACGGCCAGGCCGGCACACCGCATCTGTCGGTGACCGAAGAATGGGAACACGGCAAACTGACGCTGCATTTCAAACAGCACACGCCCCCAAGTTCGGCCACGCCCGAACCACAGCCTTACGTCATCCCCATTGCCGTCGGCCTCATCGACCAAGACGGGGACGAAGTCGAGGAAACCAATGTTCTTGAAATGACCGAAGTCGAACAAAGCTTTATCTTCGACAATCTGGGGACCCGCCCCATCGTGTCGATCCTGCGCGGCTTTTCCGCCCCCGTCATGCTGACCCAAGACCTGAGCGACGCAGACCGCGCCCATTTGCTGGCCTATGACACCGATCCTTTCAACCGTTGGGAACAAGGCCGCATCCTTGCGCGCACGTCGCTTATGGCAATGATCCTCAAGGGCAAGAAGCCAAACAAGGATTGGCTCAAAGGCATTCGCGCCGTGATCAGCAACGAGCATCTCGACCCGGCATACCGGGCGCTAATGCTGGGTCTGCCCTCGCAATCCGATCTGGCCCGCGCGCTGGACGAAGAGGGTCACACCCCCGATCCCGACATCATCTATGCGGCGGTCGAGGCGACCCGTGCCGCAATGGCCAAATCCTACGCCAACTTATTGCCGACACTTTACATGCGCCACACGGTGACAGACGAGTACGAGCCCAACGCGGCGCAGTCGGGCAAACGGGCGCTCAGCAACGCAGCACTTTCCTTGCTGACCCGCACCGATGACGGGGCCACTGCGCAAAAGCAATATGACAGCGCCGACAATATGACCCAGCAACTCAGCGCCCTTGCCAACCTGATCCGCGACGGGCGCGGCAGCAAAGCCCTTGAGGCATTCGAGGCGCAGTGGAAGAACGACAGGTTGGTCATGGACAAATGGTTCGGCCTGCAAGTGATTGAAGCCGACCCCGAAGAAGCGCACGAAGTTGTCGAGACCCTGACCAAACATCCCGATTTCAACTGGAAGAACCCCAACCGCTTCCGTTCGGTGCTTGGTACGTTTGCAGCGCATCACGCGGGCTTTCATCACGCCAGCGGTGCAGGGTACCGCCTGCTGGCCGATTGGCTGATCAAGCTGGACCCGCTAAATCCGCAGACAACAGCACGCATGTGTTCCGCCTTTCAGACATGGAAACGGTATGACGCAGACCGTCAGATGCTGATCAAAGGCGAACTCGACCGCATCTTGTCGCAGCCCGATTTGTCGCGCGATACCACCGAAATGCTATCCCGCATCAGAGGAGCATAAGACATGCGTCCCATCCTTCTGATCACCGGTGCCTCTGCAGGCATCGGTGCGGCCTGTGCGCGGCTCGCCGCCTCGACCTATGATCTGGCGCTGAACTACCGCACGGATCAGGCCGGTGCCCAAGCCGTTGCCGCAAAAGCCGAAACCCAAGGTGCCCGCACATTGCTGTGCCAAGGCGATGTCGCCAATCCCGACGATGTCGCCCGCATCTTCGCACAGATAGACAGCCACTATGGCCGCCTTGATGCGCTGATCAACAATGCAGGCATCGCCGATCAAATCGCCCCCTTCGTCCAGATGGACCACGCCCGACTGAAACGCATGTTTGATGTCAACGTGATCGGTGCGATGCTGGTCGCGCAATCCGCCGCGGCGCGGATGCAGGCGCAAGGTTCAGGTGCAATCGTCAACATGGGGTCTATCGCTGCGCGGCTTGGATCGGCCAACGAGTTTGTCGACTATGCTGCCTCCAAAGCCGCCATCGACGCGTTCACCAAAGGCCTTGCGAACGAGCTTGCCCCGCAAGGCATCCGGGTCAACGCGATCCGCCCCGGCCTGATCGACACGGAAATCCACGCCAAAGCGGGCGCTCCTGACCGTGCGCAAAACCTTGCCAAGAACATCCCGATGCAGCGCGTCGGCACCGCCGATGAAGTCGCCAGCGCGACCTTGTTTCTTCTCTCGGATGCCGCAAGCTATATCACGGGCACCACGCTGGATGTAAGCGGCGGCCGCTAGTGCCAGCACTTTACCGTTTCGACCGGCAAGGCCGAAGCCTTGGCACGCTTATCGCGCTGCCCCTCATCTGGCTGGCCCTCTTTGCCGCTTGGTTTTTCCTCAAGGCATCGCCCATCATCATTGGGCTTGTCGCGCTGTGTACCCTGCCTGCCCTGTGGGACGTCATCAAAAACCCCTCTGCGGGCCTTACCCTTGGCGATGGCAGCCTCAACTGGCACAGCGCCTCTCGCACTGCCAAAGCCAGCTTGTCTGAGATCGATCACATCCGCCTTGACACAAGGCTCGACTTTTCCGTTCGCGCGACCCTGATCTTGAAAACGGGCCGCAAGATCCGCATCCCCTTCGAGGCAACGCCCCCCCATCAACCGTTCGAAACCGCCCTGAACGCCCACGCGGTAAGAACCGAACGGCATCATTTCAGCCTCAGGCAATGACCCGCCGCACCTCTGGCTCGTAAATATCTTTGCCTTTTGCCCAGCGTGGACAGCCCGCAAAACACTCAGGGCCGCGCCGTGGGCCGGACAGCATCCAGCGCTTTGCAATAGCTTTGCCCCCGCAACCACCCTGCCATATCCGCGCGCTTTGCCTCACTCCGCATTGGTCCCCAGTCGGCAGCCACGCCGCGCCCGCCGCGACCGTATAAAACGCCGTCACGCGGGACGGTCACTGCCATGATCCGGATGGCACAACTCAGGTTTGCTGCACCGTTTTTCAAGGCCTCGCCGGTGCCGACATTGCACCGATACCCCCGCGCCGTGGCAGGCTGGATTTGCAACAATCCAAACCAGCGCCCCCCGCCGCCGACAGCAGAGGGCTTATAGGTGCTTTCGTGCTTCGACAGTGCCGAAAGAAAGCCGACCCAAAACGCGCGGCGCGCAGCGTCATCCGCCGACAGATAGCCCGGGCACCAATCAGCGATATCAGCGGGGACGGTATCAACCAAAGGCTTGCCGTGACTTTTCAATGCGGACAAAGCCGCCCTGGTCCACAAGGCGTGACCTTGCTGATGCTGAAACCGCGTACGCGGCAGGTTCGCCGGGCGTGCGGGTGGTGACACCTCAAAAACGGTCGGGCTTGGGGCGGCTGTCGCTTGTGCATCCGGGCGCGCAAGCGGAAGCACAACTTCGGAGGCTTGAGCTGCCCCATAGGTTAAACTCAACAAAAGCACTGTGCTGACTGTTAGAAATCGCATCAAACCACCACCATGAGTGAAATTCCTTTAAATATAGGCGTTTCTGGATATCAAAGGCCATTGAAACAAAGTTCAAGCAATCCCCTAGACCGTTTCCATTGTCCGATGTCTGGGGGCTGTTTTCGCCCCAAACCCACTTTCCAGATGCAAAAAAACTTATCCCAACCTTCGCAAATCCATGATCGTGCCCAAAAGTAGCGGCATGTTGAGAAACTCAGAGGACGTTCAAACGAAAGACTGGACAAAACATGCTGCAGATCAAAAACATTTTCAAACGTAAAAAACTGCCTGCTCTATCGCAGAGCGGCACCACCCAATGTTCACGGCCCAGCATCGCTGATTTGTCAGACAAAATGCAATCGGCCAAAGAAAAAACCCGTACTGCCCGCAAGATCGTCCCTGTAAACCTGCAAGATATGTTCAAGATCAAATGTCCTGATCCCACGGCCGAAGATCGGATTCGCGATAAACATCAACAACTGGGGCAACGGCTGGTCCGTCAAGAAAACTGGGAAGCCCTCAGCGAATGTATCTCGAATCATGAAGAATCAGGTGCCCTGACCCCCGGCTCCATGCCCGTGGCCGAGCTTGTTGCATATGGTGCGCGCGCCGATGTCGTGATGGCCGCAGAGCACGCCATAAGAGAAAGCGAAAACCGTGTGGTAAAGGAGGTGCTTACAGGGATCGAAGACCTTGAGCATGTCGTGGAATCACTCCCTGGCGACTACGTGATTGCCTGTATCGTCGCTCAGGCGCATATCGATATTGGCTGGGCTTGGCGCGGTGACGGCTGGGATGCGGCAATCCCGCAGCGCAACCGCGAAGCTTTTGAAGCGCATTTCGAACGCGCAGGCGATCTGATCGCGCCGTTTTTGAAAAGCCATGCCCACTCTCCGTTGCTTGCAGCCACCGATTGCGCCCGCGTCAGCGGTCCAGCTGCCACAAGAAATCACGTGGCAGACAAATACGAGAAGCTGATTGATTTGAACCCGCATAATCATCGTCCGATGCGGGCCATGGGCAACCATCTTTTGCCCCGATGGTTCGGCAGCTACGCACAGTTGGAGCTTGAGGCGCGCCGCACGGCCGCCCGCACCGAACATATCTGGGGCGCAGGAGGATATACCTGGGTGCAGTTTGACGCGATTTCCTTTGATGATGTGGCCTGCGCCAATCTGGATCTTGGATTTTTCATTGATGGCCTGCGCGACATCCTGAAACGCAATCCCAATCCCCATACCGCCAATCTGTTGGCCGCCTACTGCGCCAATACCATAGGACAAATGCATTCGGGCAGCGATGAAGCCGACCATGTGCGCGCCCAGATTGCCGATTGCACCCAGTGGATTGTGCGCGAACACCTGACCGAACTGCATCCGATGATTTGGGCGCATGCAGCACATGGCTTTGACAATAACATTCGAATCCGATCCCCTCACAGATTTGCCGCCTCCGGTCGGGAAGACGCGATGCGGATCATGGCCGGGCTGTTCAAGTCAGAGATCGCATCGGGCAAACGAATTGTATTTACCGAAAACGGACCACAGGCCTTCAGCGCATAAATTCCCTGATCGGGCGCAGCCCCTCACGGTTGCCTGACAAACCGCTGGATCAGCCCTCGCGCTGCTCCGGCCGTTTGGCTTTCCAACGCTTGTCGGCGCGCCCCTCTTGCAGCACACAGCCCCCTGTCTTATGACCAAAGCATAATCCCAAAGACGCCAAAGGTGCCCCGATGCTTGACCTGACCTATGACACCCCGAAAGTCCCACGATTGCAGGTGCCAAACATGACTGGGAACTGGTCATCGGGATGGAGGTCCATGCGCAGGTGCTGTCCAAAGCCAAACTGTTCTCGGCCGCGTCGACCAAATTCGGGGCAGAGCCAAACAGCAACGTGTCCTTCGTCGACGCCGCAATGCCCGGCATGCTGCCCACAATCAACGAATTCTGCGTCGAACAGGCGGTACGCACAGGGCTTGGCCTCAAGGCGCAGATCAATCTGGAAAGCGCGTTTGATCGCAAGAACTACTTCTACCCCGATTTGCCGCAGGGCTATCAGATTTCCCAGCTCTACCACCCCATCGTGGGCGAAGGCGAAGTGCTGGTCGAGATGGGCGACGGTACCGCGCGCCTGGTCCGCGTCGAACGCATCCACCTTGAACAGGACGCGGGCAAGTCGATCCACGACATGGACCCCAACATGTCCTTCGTGGACCTGAACCGCACGGGCGTCGCCCTGATGGAGATCGTCTCGCGGCCCGACATCCGTGGCCCCGAAGAGGCCGCCGCCTATCTTGGCAAACTACGCCAGATCCTTCGCTATCTGGGCACCTGCAACGGCGACATGCAGTCCGGTGCCATGCGCGCCGACGTCAACGTGTCGATCTGCCTGCCCGGCCAGTATGAAAAATACCAAGCCACGCAGGATTTCAGCCATCTCGGGACGCGCTGCGAAATCAAGAACATGAACTCCATGCGGTTTATCCAGCAAGCGATCGAGGTCGAGGCGAAACGCCAGATCGCCATCGTAGAGGCTGGTGGCGAAGTAATTCAGGAAACGCGCCTGTTCGATCCGGACAAAATGGAAACCCGCTCCATGCGTTCCAAGGAAGAAGCGCATGACTACCGGTATTTCCCCGACTCCGATCTGTTGCCACTGGTGATTGAACAGTCATGGGTTGATGATATCGCAGCCAACTTGCCAGAACTGCCTGATGCCAAGAAGGCGCGGTTTATCAATGACTTTGGCTTGAGTGACTATGACGCATCCGTCCTGACAGCTGACCTCGACAGCTCCAGCTTCTTTGAGCAGACAGCGCAGGGCCGCGACGGCAAGATGGTGGCAAATTGGGTGATCAACGAACTGTTCGGTCGCCTCAAAAAAGACGAGAAAACCATTACCGACAGCCCCGTCAGCCCCGCCCAGCTGGGTAGCGTGGTCGATCTGATTGCGTCCGATGCGATTTCTGGCAAGATCGCCAAGGACCTTTTCGAGATCGTCTATACCGAAGGCGGCGATCCCGCCCAGATCGTCGAGGACCGCGGCATGAAGCAGGTCACAGACACCGGAGCCATCGAGGCGGCAGTCGACGAAATCATCGCCGCCAACCCTGATCAGGTCGCCAAGGCCCGCGAGAACCCCAAGCTGGCCGGTTGGTTCGTGGGTCAGGTCATGAAAGCGACAGGCGGCAAGGCAAACCCCAAAGCGGTGAACGATCTGGTCGCCAAAAAGCTGCAAAGCTAACGGCTGGGCCCGGAATTTTCGAAAATTCCGGCCCGTTTTCTTTGAAGAAAACGGTTTTCCCGCCAGCGTCATGAAAGGTCTAAAGATGGATACTCCCTTCCGCTCCACCGCGCGCATCGTCAAACCCGAATGGATCGACTTTAACGGTCATCTGAACATGGCCTATTATTCCGTGCTGATGGATAACGCCGTCGATGACGCCTATGCGCAGATCGGGTTCGGGCCGGAGTATCAAAAGCAAGGCTGCACCACCTATGTGGCTGAATTTCACATCTGCTATATCCGCGAATTGCATGAGGGCGCACAGACCTATTGCACCTTCCAACTGCTGGATTACGACGCAAAACGCTTTCACAGTTTTGTGGAGCTTTGGCACTCCGACGGCTGGCTTGCCGCGACGGGCGAAGCGCTGACCCTGCATGTCGACCAATCCGGCCCTCGCGTGGCCCCGATGCCCGACACGATCCTGGCCAAGCTAAAAGAGATGAAGCAGGCGCACGCAAGCCTGCCCTATCCCGACCGCGCCGGGCGCAAGATCGGGTTAAAGCGCTAGCCCGTTAGTTCGCGTAGATCTCGCCATAGGTTATCACCGCTTCGTCAATCAGCGCTTGGGTGGGTCGGTAGCCGTCAAGTTCGTTGACAGAATTTCGCAGCCAAGGCGTATTTGGGATGGGTAAATACGCTGTGACCATTTGTTCCGCCTTTGCCGTCATGGGCACCGTCATTGCCCGCCGTGATGTCCGTCCCCGGCCAACTGACCCTGCGTTGCCATAAACAGCCGTAGTTATTCAATCGGATGCACAGCGCACGCTTTCCTTCAATCATTGTGCCATCGGCAGCACAGCGAAAAGCTGGCCTGTTGCCGACCCACTCCTTGATTGAACCATTCATTCAAAACTAACGTGAAAATCGGCGGAAATCACCTAAAACGGGAGCCTCTAAACGATTGATCGCCTGCTTCCCCAATCCCGATCATCCTGCTAAAAGAAAGAAGGAATAGCCAAAGGACACCCATGCCCCGTTACGAATACAAAGTCGTACCGGCCCCCAACAAGGGCCTAAAGGGCAAGAACGTCAAAGGTGCCGAAGCGCGCTTTTCTCATGCACTCCAAGAGCTTATGAACGGCCTTTCAGGCTATGGCTGGGAATATCAGCGTGCCGAGACCCTCCCCTCGATCGAGCGTGTGGGGCTGACGGGATCAACCACCGAATGGCGCAATGTGCTGGTGTTTCGCCGCCTCCGCGAAGGCGACACGGAGGCATTTAACCCCGAGTTGCTGCCCGCGCCGCATCAGTTCACCCCCGAGCTTGACCCATTCGAGGCGAAGAAGGGCGAGATCGCTAAAAATCCCAAAGACTACGAGGGGTTCTTTCAAGGCGAGAACGGCGTCGAGAACCCCGATGATCTCAACGCCGCGCCTGCCTTGCTCAGCACGCTGGCCTCGCGGCGTAAAAAGTCCGCTCCCAAACGGGATGCCGACGGCGACGCACAGGAAGTTGCGACGCCCAAAGACGCCCCACCCCCTGCGCCCAAAGGCTAAACGTCGAGGTCCAACGCCAGCGCGTGGATGCGACCAATCAACTCAGGCCCCAAGGCGGCATGTACCGCGCGGTGGCGGGCAAGTCTGCTCATGCCCTTGAAATGACTGGTGCGAATTTTCACATTGTAGTGGCTTTCACCGCCTTCTTGAAAGCCAGAATGGCCCCGATGGCTTTCGCTGTCGTCCACGACGTTTAACTCGGAAGGCGCGAAAGTGGCCTCTAGCCGATCTGCAATTTCTTGAGTTACTGACATTTTTTCGCAAAGCCCCCTTCAATCTGGCGCTGCAATCTTTAGAGTGATCGTCCTGAGTCGGAAAGGTCCATATCATGCCCAAGCCTGATCCCTTTGGATTCGACATGTCCGTGTCGTCCTCCAAAAAGAAGAACCCCCGTGGCCGGAGGGGAATGTCCGGTGCATCCGAGACATCACAACGGCTGTGTTCGCATGAAGGCTGCGACGAGCCCGGCAAATACCGCGCCCCCAAAGCGCCTGACGTTCTGGATGACTACTTCTGGTTCTGCCAGCAGCATGTGCGCGAATATAACCTGAAGTGGAATTTCTTTGACGGCACGACCGAGGCGGAATTAAACGCCCAGATGTCCAAGGACAAGGTTTGGGAACGCACCACCAAACCGCTGGGCGATCCTGAGGCGCGTGCATGGGCGCGCTTGGGCATCGAGGACCCGCATCAGGTGTTGGGTAAGAACGCAACGCAGAACCCCGGCAAAGGCCCTGCTGCCGGCCGCCGCCTGCCACCCACAGAGCGCCGCGCGCTTGAGATTCTGGAAGCCAAGGACACCTGGAGCAAGCCAGAAGTGCGCAAGGCCTATAAAAAGCTGATCAAAGTGCTGCATCCCGACATGAATGGCGGCGACCGCAGTCAGGAAGAGCAATTGCAGGAAGTTGTTTGGGCGTGGGATCAGCTGAAAACCAGCCGCAACTTCAAAGACCAATAACAGGCCCCTGCCTGGGTGATCTGCGCGCCCCACCGGGCATGAGGTGTGGCGCGCAAGGTTTACTGAAGACATCGGCGCTCAGTTTTTGCACAAGCAGCGCACCACGATTGCCGCACATGTCAATTGGCCCTTTCCCTCAGCCTTAAGAAAGATATGTTGCCTAGAGAAATTGGCCCTGACCCGCAGGGCGGACAAGAATATGAAGGACGACACAGTATGACCGAGACCTCATTGGATCTTAACGCGAAACCCACCAAAGAGATCTCGGTTCGCGAAGTCTTCGGCATCGACAGCGATATGGTCGTGCACGGGTTCGAGGAACGCACAAGCCGCGTGCCCGATCTGGACAGCACTTACAAATTCGATCCCGATACGACGCTGGCAATTCTTGCAGGGTTCAACCACAACCGCCGTGTCATGATCCAAGGGTATCACGGCACAGGCAAATCCACGCATATCGAACAGGTCGCCAGCCTGCTGAACTGGCCAACCGTGCGCGTGAACCTGGATAGCCACATCAGCCGCATCGACCTGATCGGTAAAGACGCGATCAAGCTGGTGGATGGCAAACAGGTCACCACTTTCCAAGAAGGCATCCTTCCTTGGGCCCTGCGCAACCCCACTGCGATTGTGTTCGACGAATATGATGCAGGTCGCGCAGACGTGATGTTCGTGATCCAGCGCGTGCTCGAAGTTGACGGCAAGCTGACATTGCTCGACCAGAACCAGGTGATCGAACCACACCCCTTTTTCCGCATTTTCGCGACCGCCAACACGGTCGGTTTGGGCGATACCACGGGTCTTTACCACGGCACCCAGCAAATCAACCAAGGCCAGATGGACCGTTGGTCGCTGGTGGCGACGTTGAATTACCTGTCGATTGACGCGGAAACCGCAATCGTCCTGTCCAAGAACCCGCATTACAACACCGAAAAAGGCCGCAAGACGATCAAGCAGATGGTGACCGTCGCTGACCTGACGCGCACAGCCTTCATGAACGGAGACCTCTCCACCGTCATGTCACCCCGTACCGTCATCGCATGGGCCCAAAACGCCGAGATCTTCCGCAACATCGGCTACGCCTTCCGTTTGTCCTTCCTCAACAAATGCGACGAGCTTGAGCGCCAGACGGTCGCCGAATTCTACCAGCGCCTGTTCGACGAAGAACTGCCTGAATCGGCGGCCAGTGTGAGCTTGGGGTGATTGTGTCAAAGCCATTTCTCAGTTTGAACGAGGATGACTTTAGTCTGATTGGACGTCTAACTGCTGCGTTTAGTGTTCTTGATCACACTTTAGGAAAACTCATCCTTTGGGAAGCAATGGAAAATCAACTGGACGCTGCATCGGACCAAAGACAAGAAAGCATTCGTCTACATACAAATGATGTAGCCGTAACCTTCGGGCCAAGAGCAAAAAAATTCAAAAAGCAAATCGACAGTGAACTTTGGGGGACTGAAAAGTCAAAACTGCTTATTTCAGAAGCCAAACGAATTACTGAGTTAGTGGAAATAAGAAATGCAGTTTGTCATGGTCTTTGGTCAGCAGACGAGAAGGAACTACGGATCACTTTTTTTTCCAACGATTCCATCAAAAGCAAGGATAGGCCAGAAGAATTGCAGTTTAATCGAGCCGATCTTTTAAAGCTTGTAGATGAAACACTTTCCATTGACTTTAGATTGTATCAAGAAATCGTGAGGTTTTTGTCCTAAGATGTCTAAACCATCAGACAACCCCGCCGACGCGTTCAAAAAGGCTTTGGCCGAAGCGACCAAAGTTATGTCGCATGACCCCGATTTGACGGTCAGCTATTCTGTCGATCCTTCGGGCATCTCGGGCGACGCGATGCGCCTGCCCCAGATCAGCCGCCGCATGACCCGGGACGAGGTGATGCTGGCGCGCGGCACGGCAGATGCATTGGCCCTGAACCGGCGCTATCACAATGGCCAGACCCATTCGAAATACCTGCCCAAGGGCGACATGGCGCGCGATCTGTACGAGGCGATGGAGACTGCGCGGTGCGAGGCCGTTGGTGCCCGCGATATGCCAGGCACCGCTGGGAATATCGACGCCAAGATCAAATACGACTCGCTGCGAAAGGGCTATGATCAGGCCAAGCAACCCAGCGATGTGCCGCTGGCAACAGCTGCGGGATACCTAGTGCGCCATCTGGCCACAGGCCGCGATCTGCCCCCGGGTGCCTCCAACGCGATGGAGTTGTGGCGCGGCTATATCGAGGAGCAAGCTGGCGGCACGCTTGAGACGCTGAACGAGACATTGGATGATCAGGCGGCATTCGCCCGGTTTGCCCGCAAGATGATCCTTGATCTGGGGTACGGCGACCAACTGGGCGATGACCCGGACCAGTCCGATGATGATGAAGACAGCGCCGAAGAAGAAGGCACAGAAGAAGAGCAGGATCCCGATAGCACTGGTCAGGACGACGATGACGACGAGCAGGCAGAGGCCTCTCCCGAACAGTCGCAAGAACAGCAGCAAGACGAATCCCAAGCGCAAGTGTCGATGGATGACATGGCCGATCAGGAACTTGGCGATGAGGCCGAGATGCCGGACGGAGACGCGCCGATGGAGCCGCCCGCGCCGCCCAAAGCATCCGATGCCGACCCGAATTATCTGGTGTACCAAAACGATCATGACGAGGTGATTGGCGCGGAAGACTTGGCAGAACCAGCCGAGCTGGAACGCCTGCGCGCCTATCTGGACCAGCAGTTGGAACCGCTTAAAGGTGCCGTAAGCCGCTTGGCCAACAAGCTGCAACGCCGCTTGCAGGCACAACAAAACCGGTCATGGGAGTTTGACCTTGAGGAGGGCACGCTGGACGCTGGCCGTCTGGCGCGGATCGTGGCGAACCCCACGACGCCTTTGTCCTTCAAGATGGAGAAAGACACCGAGTTCCGCGATACCTGCGTGACGCTGCTGCTGGATAACTCGGGCTCGATGCGCGGACGTCCGATCTCCATCGCCGCGATTTGCGCCGATGTTCTGGCGCGCACGCTGGAACGCTGCAACGTCAAAGTAGAGATTTTGGGCTTTACCACCCGCGCCTGGAAAGGTGGCCAGGCCCGCGAGGCGTGGCTGAACGACGGCCGCCCCACACAGCCCGGTCGTTTGAACGATTTGCGCCACATCATCTATAAATCGGCGGATGCCCCGTGGCGCCGGACCCGGCCCAATCTGGGGCTGATGATGAAGGAAGGCCTGCTGAAGGAAAACATCGACGGTGAGGCGCTGGAATGGGCGCACCGCCGGATGATTGCACGGCACGAGTCCCGCAAGATCTTGATGGTGATCAGCGACGGTGCGCCAGTCGACGACAGCACCCTGTCCGTGAACCCTGCGAATTACTTGGAAAAACACCTGCGCGATGTGATCGCCATGGTCGAGAAACGCAAGATGGTTGAGTTGCTTGCGATTGGTATTGGCCACGACGTGACCCGCTATTATGACCGCGCGGTGACGATCACCGATGTGGACCAGCTGGCCGGTGCAATGACAGAGCAACTGGCCGCGCTGTTTGACAATGACCCTCGGGCACGGGCCCGCATCATGGGCATGCGCCGCGCAAGCTGAGGGTGCGGGACGCTCCGCGGGGAGTTTATTTAGCAAAATGAAGAAGGGGCTGCGTCATGTTTCAATCGTTTGAGGTGACATCAAAGCCTGAGCAAGGTCCGCCCCGGCTGGCGGCGTTGCGTGCTGAGATCAAGGTCGAGGGCCTCGACGGTTTTCTGGTGCCGCGCGCAGATGCGCATCAGGGCGAATATGTTGCCCCCCATGACGAACGCCTGGGCTGGTTGACCGGATTTACCGGATCAGCCGGCTTTTGTGCGGCCTTGCTGGACGTGGCGGGCGTGTTCATCGACGGGCGATACCGCACGCAGGTGAAGGCGCAGGTGGCCGATGTCTATACACCTGTGGCCTGGCCCGAAGTGTCATTGGCCGAGTGGCTGAGAGGCGAGCTGCCCACAGGGGGCGTGATCGGGTTTGACCCCTGGCTTCATGCCGTAGGGCAAATCGAACAGCTTGAGACGGCCCTGAAAGGCAGCGGGATCGAAATGCGCCGCTGCGTCAATCTGGTTGACCGGATTTGGGAGAACCAGCCTGCCCCGCCGATGTTCCCTGCCAAGGTCCACCCGCTTGAATTTTCCGGCGAATCCCATGCTGATAAATGTGTGCGATTGGGGCAATCCTTGCGCGTTGCAGGTGAAGTGGCGGCGGTGATCACCTTGCCCGACAGCCTGTGCTGGCTGTTGAATATGCGCGGTGCCGACATTGCCCGCAACCCGGTGGTGCATGGCTTTGCAGTTCTGCATGGATCGGCGGCCGTCGACCTATTCGTCGCCCCCGACAAGGTCGCCGATCTGGCCGACCATCTGGGTGATCGCGTGACAGTTCATGCGCCCGACGCACTGCTGGCCTATCTTGGCACATTGCCCGGCCCGATCAGGCTGGACAAAACCACCGTTCCGGTTGCGATTGCCGATGCCATAGGCGACCGCGCGGCATGGGGCGATGATCCTTGCGCCTTGCCCAAAGCCTGCAAGAACGCGGCAGAAGTGGCGGGATCTGCTGCAGCGCATCTGCGTGATGGTGCAGCCTTGGTAGAAACGCTTGCGTGGCTGGATGCGCAAGCGCCCGGCACACTGTCTGAGGCGCAAGTTGTTACCAAACTTGAGGAGTTCCGCCGCCGCGACAACGCCCTGCAGGACATCAGTTTCGAGACGATTGCGGGCACGGGCCCGAACGGCGCGATCATGCATTATCGCGTGACCGAGGATACCGACAGCACACTGGAAAACGGTCATCTGCTGGTGCTTGATTCCGGCGGGCAGTATCTTGACGGTACCACGGATATCACACGTACCGTTGCCATCGGTGCCGCCCCGCTTGAAGCGAAACAAGCCTTTACCCGCGTGCTGATGGGCATGATCACGATGAGCCGCCTGCGCTGGCCAGCAGGCCTTGCAGGGCGCGATATCGAATGTATCGGGCGTCTGCCTCTTTGGCTGGCAGGCCAAGATTTTGACCACGGGCTGGGCCACGGTGTGGGGGCGTATCTAAGCGTACATGAGGGGCCACAGCGGCTGAGCAAGACCAGCACAGTGCCCTTGATGCCCGGTATGATCCTAAGCAACGAGCCGGGATATTACCGCGAGGGAGCCTTTGGCATCCGGTTGGAGAACCTGCTGGTGGTGCGCACTGCGGCGGACCTGCCCGGCGGCGACAATCACCGCAAAATGCTAAGCTGGGAGACGATTAGCTTTGCCCCGATCGACAAGCGGTTGATCCTGCCCGATATGTTGGACACGGCGACGCGGGACTGGTTGAACGCCTATCACAGCGACGTTGCGGAAAAGATCGGGCCTCGACTATCGCACGCCGCAAAACTATGGTTGGATGCCGCAACAGCGCCAATCTGAGCGCCGGAAAGTTAAAATATTTCAAGGGGAAACGTCGACATGACAGACCATATCAAGATTTTGAATTCCGACGGAACATGGACAGTGCGCGCCGGGGGGGCCGTACTGGCCGAGACGAAGAATGCGCTGGAACTGCGCGAGGGCGACATGGACGCAGTGATCTATATCCCGCGCGAAGACATCGCGATGGCCTTTTTGGACAAGACCAGCAAGACGACCCATTGCCCGCATAAAGGCGATGCCAGCTATTATTCCGTCGTCACAAAAAGCCGGACGCTGGAGAATGTTGCGTGGTCATACGAAAACCCCAACGACGCTGTCGCTGGGATCAAAGGCTATCTGGCCTTTTATAACCTGCCCGAAGTGACCGTCGAGCAGATCTAGGTCCGCCTAGACGTTCAACAACCAGCTGGTGTCGGCGCTTAGCGCGGCGGCACTTGCACCTTGCAAGATCACCACGACATTGCCCTCCACGACAATCTCGGTATCTGTGCCGTTTGCAGCGGCACGGATTTCGAACTTGCCATCACCCGGCGCAAATTTCGCAGGCGAGCTTTGGGTTTCCTGCAGATACAAGCCGTCTTCCAACGGATTGAAGTCGGTCACGATCACCGGGCTGGTCCCGACCTGATCATAGCCGATGGCGTTGATGATATCCGCCCCCGCGCCACCCGTGACGATATCGCCGTTATTGACGCTGATCTGGTCATCGCCAGCCCCGCCGATAACCGTATCGGACAAGGTATCAGAGACCCCCGCGACGTCTGTGCCAAAGTTGAAGTCATACGCACGGATCACGTCGTTTCCTGCACCACCATCGGCAAGGTCTGCCCCTGTTCCGGTCAGCAAGAAGTCATTGCCGTCTTCGCCATAGATAAAGTCATTTCCAACGCCGCCAAAGACAGCGTCACTGCCCAACCCACCAAAGATCGTATCGTTACCTTTGTTGCCCGCTAAAAGATCAGGCCCTTCGCCGCCGTCCAGCACATCATTGCCCAGGCCGCCATTCAGCGTGTCAGCACCGCTTTGACCCGACATGTTGTCATTGCCGCTCCCGCCGTTCAGCAGATCGTTTTGCGTCCCACCCATCATCAGGTCATCGCCCGACCCGCCGTTCAGCGTGTCGTTCAGGCCACCGCCCAGCAGCGTGTCATTGCCAGCATTTCCGTTCAGCACGTCGTTGCCGCCTTCGCCATCCAGAAAGTCGTCGCCCAAAAGACCACTTAACGCGTCATTGCCGACACCCCCGTATAGACTGTCGTTGCCACCACCACCGTTCAGCGCGTCATCGCCCGCGTTCCCGTTCAGCGAGTCGTTGCCGTCATTGCCAGCCAGATAATCGGCACCATCACCGCCCGAAAGCGTATCCAAGCCACGACCGCCAAACAGCGTATCTGCCCCGGCATTGCCCTGCATATCATCGTTGCCAGTGCCACCGTTCAGCAAATCGCCACTTGGGCCGCCGCGCAGCACATCATTGCCTTTGCCACCGAACAACGTATCCGCCGCTTCGTTTCCGAACAGGGTGTCAGCACCGTCGCCACCGTTAAGCGTATCAAGGCCGTTGCCACCGGACAAAACATCCGAACCGCCAAAGCCATTCAAAAGGTCGTTGCCAAAGTTGCCCTCTAGCGTGTCGTTCCCTGCGCCGCCATCCAGCGTGTCATTGCCATTCTGGCCACCAAGGAAATCATCACCCGAATTCCCGCGCAACGCGTCAGCACCGTCGCCACCGATAAGGTTGTCGTTCGCCCCAAATCCAGTCAGGGAATCTGCACCGTTGCCGCCAAACAGGGAATCAATGCCGGGGCCCCCATTAACGGTGTCGTCACCATCTTGACCATCGGCTATATTATTGCCGCCCCCGGTCGAGATCAGATCGTTGCCAGACCCGCCATTGATGGTGTCGTCAGCACCAAAGCCGTTGATGGTGTCATTGCCCTCAAAGCCGTTCAAATTATCGGACGACCCAGTACCGTTCAACAGATCGCTGCCACCATTCCCGTCGCTGTTATCGACACCTGGTTCATCGTCATCAGGGTTTGAAACCTGCGACTCTTCATCGTCATCATCGTTATCAAAAAGGCCAGCCAAACCAAAAAGCGCTATAGCAGGCAGCAGAAATAAACCCAGCCTGATTACATCCCCATGAAATGAGGTTATTTTGATTTCAACGCATTCCTTGCCTCTGTTAAACTCTAAAATAGTATCAATTCAGATGGTTGGCGACGAATGACCTACAATGGAATGGCGTAGAACTGATTGTATCGACATGCCGCACAATCAAGAGTGTTCTTCGGCAGCCGTTTCGGCCAAGGCTCGGTTATAGGCCTTGAGGGCGTCCATATGAAACAATGCCCCCAGCAGTTCCGGAGGAGAATCAGGCCTGAGCGTGACGACCGGAATAAAAGCTGTGCCTGACTGCTCAAAGATCGGCATTGCAGCCTCTAGCGTGGCTGTGCCGTCGATATAAGTACCCTCACCGATCAGGGTCCAGCAGACTTCCTCGTCTGCGGCGCGGGCGTCGTCAGGACGGCGCATCATGCGCGCAACTGTGAACATCGCCAGCAAATAGGCTTGGGGGCCCGCGGCCAGATGCACGCCGCGCCGCTCCATCTGGGTCAGGAAAAAGCTGCGATCCACGACGCGAGACGCAAGCGCGGTTGACATGCTGACGGCAATCATCACCGCAAGTCCGGTCTGCCAGTCGCCCGTCAATTCAAACACAATCAACGTCGTTGAAATCGGCGCACCCAAGACGGCCGCCGCCACAGCGCCCATTCCGGCCAACGCATACAACGAAGTTACGCCGGAAACGTTGGGAAACACGCTGGTCGCGATCAATCCAAATGCAAGCCCCGTCAAAGCACCCAGCATCAGCGAGGGCGAAAACACGCCCCCCCCCATCCGGCCCCCCCGCGTGATCGACACCGCAACGATCTTGAGCGACGCAAACACAAGCGCTTCGTGCAACACCATATTCCCCGCCAAAGCACGGGTCGTCGTTTCATAGCCAACGCCGATGATGTGGGGGAACCAAAGCGCGATCACTCCCAGCAAGGCCCCTGCCACCGCTGGGCGCAGATAGCGCGGCAACTTGCTGCGGGCCTGTATCCAGTTGCCAATATCCTCGGCCCAGAAAATACTGCGCATCAAGATCACCGCCACCAGCCCGCAGGTCAGCCCCAGCAACAAAAAGGCGGGAAGTTCGGCGTAAAAGGCTACATCACCAATCGTCGGCAACTCGAACTCCGTGAGCCCGCCAAATTCAATCCGGTTGATGACAGTACCCGCAGCAGAGGCAATCACGATGGGCGCAAAGGCATGGACAGCAAAGTGGCGCAAAACAACCTCGAGCGCGAAAAGCGCACCTGCAATCGGCGCATTAAAGCTGGCCGACACGGCAGCCGCCACGGCACAGCCCAGCAGGTCGCGACCTGTTATTCCGCTTGCGTTGATGCGACGGCTCACAAGGGTCGAGATAACACCCGCAAGATGCACGACCGGCCCTTCACGCCCCGATGACCCGCCCGTGCTCAGCGTGACCATCGACGCCAGTGCCGACGCCAGACCTGCACGCGTCTCGACCCGGCCATCATGCATGGCAGCGCCCAAAATGACGTCGCCCACGCTGCGCACGCGGGCGTCTTTGGTAAAGTTATGCAAGATAAGACCGACCACCAGACCGCCGATCGTGGGGATCAAAACAACCCAGTACCAATCGAGACTGCCAATAAAACTGTGCAGATTTTGCACGTCGTCAGTGCCATACAAGAGCGCCTGTATCGCGTTGATTCCCTTTCGGAAAAACAGCGCGGCAAGACCTGCGGCAATGCCCACGATAAGGGCGATGAACCAGAATGTGATCTTTCCCGGCCCTTTTTGCCGCAGCACGTCCCACCCCAAGCGCACAGAACTGCGCGCCGCGTCATACTGCTGGGTGATGTAGGGACGAGGGTTCACGGGCACGGCTGCTTTTCATCAGGGGTGCACCCTGTCTAGGCCACAGCGGCCTTCAGGAAAAGCCCCGCAAATGATTGTGCTCAATCAGTTTGCAAACTGACCGGCCAAAAGCTCTCGTGCAGCGGCGCGGGCTGCGTCGGTGATTGTGTCGCCAGACAACATCCGCGCCACCTCGTCCACCCGCTCAAGATCAGAAAGGGGCGTCACGGTGGACAATGTCATCCCCTTCGAGACCGCCTTGGAGACGCGCCAGTGATGTGCGCCAAGGGCCGCAACTTGCGGCGAGTGGGTGACGACAAGCACCTGCTCCCCCTGCGATAGCGCGGCCAGACGGCGCCCAACGGCATCGGCGGTCGCACCGCCTACGCCACGGTCGATCTCGTCGAAGATCATCGTCAGGCCCGTCTGCCCCTTGGTCAGACAAACCTTGAGCGCCAGCAAAAAGCGGCTGAGTTCGCCGCCTGATGCGATTTTACCCAAGGGCCCAGCAGGTGCGCCAGGGTTGGTCGCGACAGTAAACGATACGCCATCACAGCCGTCGGGGCCTGCGGTCTCGGGGACGATCTGGGTCTGAAAGACCGCCCGCTCCATCTTCAGTGGCGCAAGTTCGGCGCCAACCGCCTTGTCCAACTTGCCAGCCGCCTTGCTCCGCACCGCTGTCAATTCCCCGGCCGCCGCACCATATGCGCTTTGCGCATCGCGCACGGCTTTTTCCAACCCCGCTTGCGCAGCCTCTCCCGCATCAAGCGCGTCCAGTTTGGCGCGCAGGGTATCGGCAAAGCCCGCCAGATCATCTGCCTGCACTTCGTGTTTACGGGCCATGGCGCGGATCGCGAACAAACGCTCCTCGGTTTCTTCCAGCTCAAGCGGGTTGAACGACATGGTGTCGATGGCAGCGACAACACCTTCCATCGCCTCGTCCAACTCCACCATGGCGCGAGAAAGCGCTGCCATGGGTGCCTCAAGCGCTCCGTCGGCTTTATCAGCGACACCGTCGAGCCAGCGCAGCGCGTCCCCCAGTTGGGTTTCGGCACCATTCTGACCCATCATCTCGTAGGCGTTGACAACATCACCACGGATTTTTTCGGCGCTTTGCATCAGCCGCCTGCGCGCATCAAGCTGTGCTTCTTCACCTGCCTGCGGGTCCAGCTTGTCCAACTCACCCACTGCGTGGCGCAAGAACTCTTCTTCGGCAGCAATCGCTTCGCGCTCCGCTGCCGCTTTTGCTGCGGCCTTTCGGGCGGCGGCCAGCGCTGACCACGCTTGGCGCACCTGATCGCGCAGCGCGCCGGTTCCCGCAAAATCATCCAAAATGGCGCGGTGCCCTTTGGGATCCAGCAACCCGCGATCATCATGCTGGCCGTGCAACTCGACCAGCGTTTCAGACAGCGCGCGCAGCACTTCGCCCGAACAGCGGCGGTCATTGACCCAAGCGGTCTTGCGCCCGTCCGACGCATTGACGCGCCGCAAAATCAGTTCGGGGCCATCAGGCAGCCCCGCCTCTTCCAGCACAGCATGCGCAGGATGGCTGTCGGTCAGATCAAACCACGCCGTCACCTCGCCCTGATCGGCCCCCTGCCGCACCAGATCGGCGCGACCACGCCAACCCAGCACAAACCCAAGACTATCCAGCAAGATCGACTTGCCCGCCCCGGTTTCACCGGTCAAAACATTCAGACCCGGCTGGAACGCAAGCTCCAACCGGTCGATGATCAGCATATTCGATATATCTAGGCCACGTAACATGGGTCAATTTCCGTGTGAAACGAGTCGACGTAGCCCGTCAGATCCATTCACCCTTGATGGTTTGACGGTAAATCGCTGTGAGCCAGTTGTTACCGAACGATTTCATCTCAAGGCCGGAACCGGTTAGCAGCTTAAAGCTTGCTTCGTACCATTCCGTGGACTGGTAGTTATACCCAAGGATCGCCCCCGCCGTCTGCGCCTCGTCCGTCAGGCCAAGCGACAGATAGGATTCGACCAAACGGTGCAAAGCTTCTGCGGTGTGGGTGGTTGTCTGGAAGTCTTCCACGACAACACGGAAACGGTTGATCGCGGCTGTGTAATGGTCGCGGCGCAAGTAATAGCGGCCTACTTCCATTTCCTTTCCCGCCAGATGGTCAAAAGCCAGATCGAACTTCAACACGGCAGATCGGGCATATTCACTGTCTGGATAGACTTCGATCACCTGCCGCAACGATTGCAGTGCCTGAAATGTCAGACCCTGATCACGCCCAACTTCGTCGATCTGGTCATAATAGCTAAGCGCAAGAAGATAGCTGGCATAGGCTGCGTCATCATCATCTGGGAAGAAATCAATAAAGCGCTGTGCCGCGGAACGGCTGCTGGGATAGTCTTTGTCTTGGTGAAACGCAAATGCCTGCATGATCAAAGCACGCTTGGCCCATTCCGAATACGGATAAAGGCGTTCAATTTCAGAGAAATATTCGGCTGCCTCGGCAGGTCGTCTGCGGTTGAGTTCAAACTCTCCCCGCTCGAAAATCTGTTCTGCGCTGTAGGTTTCTAGCGGAATTTCCTGCGGATTGAAAAAGCTGTTTGTTACACGACCAGGATCGCGATTGCCCGAACATGCACCGAGTGCTGCAATCACAAATACTGCCCCGACCAACCTCTTGCGCGACATCGCACTTGTCATGCCCTACACCCTCGCTTCATTCCACCAGCCAGATCTTAAGTTACGGCTTTGTCTGTGACTACCACAATAGATCACACAAAAAAACGGTGATTAACACCACAAAACCAAGTCTTGCTTTTGCAGACTTTCTTTTCAAAAAGATGATTAACCAAGCCGCGCTGGAGTTTCAACTCTACAACGCTTGGTACTTAGGCAACGGCAGGGATTTCATCCCACACAAGGCCAAAGCCCGGCAGACGCGCAACCATGTCTGTATCACATTCCACCAAACGGACGGCACCTGGCGTTGCGAAAAGTGCGCGCAGCAGCGTATTGGTCAGCGTATGCCCAGCCCGCACACCGGTATAGTGGCCGATCAACGGGGCACCAGCCAGCGCAAGATCACCCAAAGCATCAAGCATTTTATGGCGCACGGGTTCGTCCGCGTAGCGCAAGCCACCGGGGCTCAACACCTTGTCGCCGTCAAACACAACGGCGTTTTCACCAGAATTGCCGCCAAGCGCCAGACCGTTGGCCTGCATCGCATCGACATCCGCCTGACGGCAGAATGTCCGGCTATCGCAAAGTTCACGTGCAAACGATCCGTTGTTCATTACCAGCGACTTTTTCTGATACCCGATAGCGGCATCTGCAAAATCGATCTCAAAGTCGATCTGCATGGTTTGACTTGGGGCGATTGTCGCTGACGCGTCGCCCTCTGTCACCGTAACCGATTTCAAAACTTCAAACGCCATCACAGGTGCCGGCAGAACGCGAACACCGCGCTGCATGATGCCGCGCACGAAGGGTGCTGCAGATCCGTCAAGGATCGGCACTTCAGGGCCGTCAATTTCAATCAAAGCATTGTGAATGCCACAGCCTGCGAGGGCAGCCATCAGGTGCTCAACAGTCGACACCTGCAATCCCGCGTCATTCTCAAGCTTGGTGCAAAGCGGCGAACGGTTCACTGCGTCCCAACGGGCGGGTATCATGCGATCGCCCACCTCAAGATCACTGCGCGAAAACCAGATGCCATAGTTGGCACCTGCCGGACGGATCGTCACGGTTGCAGCCAGGCCTGAGTGCAAGCCTTTACCGCTAAAACTGATCGCTGTCTTTATGGTTGTCTGCACGTCGGCACCTCGATGGTCAAAGATCGTCTGTTTAAGTTGAACTCTGTCGTACCGATGTGGTTCACCTTGCTCAACTCAATCATTACTACGGTCTGAAACATGCGTGTTACAATTGGGCACAAAGACGCCTAGAAATATTCAACATACTGATAAGTTTACATTATATGGCCTGACTGGGCTGTCACAGAAGGTAAAAGCGTGATCAGATTTCAGTCGAAATCTCACAAATATCAGCGCAATATTACATCTTTCAGGCCTTACCTGCCTGCCCCATCAGACCCATAAAAGCAAAAAAGCCACCCCAAAGGGGCGGCTTTTTCTTCTTCTACGAGGTCGTCTTCGAGGGTCTTAGTTCGCCTGACGGCGCAAGAACGCTGGGATCTCGATGCGCTCTTGATCTTCGTCCTGTGCGTCACGCGGCTGTGGTGCTGCAGAGGAAGCCCGTGTTTGCACAGGTGGCTGCTGGCGCGTCGGGCGCTGCTGCGCCTCGGCTTCGCCACCATGTCCGGTCATGCGGTTGATCAACGAATTTATACCAAAACGCTTTTCGCCCTGCTCTGCCGGGGCAGGCTGCTGGCGATGCTGAGGCTGCTGGTTCGGACGCTGCTGACCGGGGGCAACCGCTGTCTTTTGTGCGGCTGCGCGCAGACGGGCCAACGCTTCGGGCGACGGCGTGCCAGCAGTTGGCGCACGTGGTGCAACAAACGCTTCTTGTGCGGGCTGATGTATTACTTCCTCGCGACGCGGCTGGAAAGACGCGACATCGGGGCGGTATGCAGGGGGTGGCAGATCATCCACTTCCTCGGCGTCATCCGCGAACACGTCTTCCTCATAGTCACCTTGGTGATCGGCAGCGGCCTGTCCAAACAGCTGTGGCTGTTCTTCTTCATAGCGCGTCTCGGCGGCAATCGGTGCTTGCGCGGGTACTTCTTCAAAAGCCTCGGGCAGTGGTGCCTGTACTTTCTGCGGCAACGGACGCGACATGGAACGGCGCGGCACGGGCATTTCCGTATTCACGTCAACCGCATCAATACCTGTGGCCACAACGCTCACGCGCATGATGCCACCCAGTTCGGTGTCCAACGTGGAACCAACGATGATGTTGGCGTCTGGATCGACTTCTTCGCGGATCCGGTTGGCCGCTTCGTCCAGTTCGAACAATGTCAGATCGTGCCCACCGGTGATGTTGATCAAAACGCCCTTGGCACCGCGCAGGCTGATTTCGTCCAACAATGGGTTGGCGATTGCCTTTTCGGCGGCCTGGATGGCGCGATCTTCGCCTTCGGCTTCGCCTGTACCCATCATGGCTTTGCCCATCTCGTCCATCACGGCACGAACGTCCGCAAAGTCGAGGTTGATCAGGCCGGGACGGACCATCAAATCGGTCACGCCCTTGACACCTTGGTACAAAACGTCATCCGCCATGGAGAAGGCTTCGGTAAATGTGGTTTTTTCATTGGCCAGACGGAACAGGTTCTGGTTGGGAATGATGATCAGCGTATCAACGACCTTTTGCAGGGCTTCAACACCCTCTTCGGCCTGACGCATGCGCTTGGCACCCTCAAACTGGAAAGGCTTGGTCACGACGCCAACAGTCAGAACGCCCAACTCCCGAGCAGCCTGCGCGATGATCGGCGCGGCACCCGTGCCCGTACCACCGCCCATACCGGCCGTGATAAAGCACATGTGTGCACCTGCCAGATGATCAACGATCTGTTCAATGCTTTCTTCGGCAGCCGCAGCCCCGACCGAGGCGCGCGCGCCAGCACCCAGACCTTCGGTCACTTTAATGCCCAACTGAACGCGGTGTTCTGCCTTGGCTTGCTGCAACGCTTGCGCGTCCGTGTTGGCCACCACGAAATCAACGCCATCGAGGTTCTTCTCGATCATGTTGTTCACCGCGTTGCCGCCTGCCCCACCAACACCGAAAACGGTGATCCGAGGTTTCAGGTCGCCCTGACCGGGCATTGAAAGGTTCAGTGTCATGTGCCGTCCGCCTGTATTGTTTTGCCCACTTGCGGGGCATTTTTTGTTCAATCTTCTTAATCGTATAGGGATTAAAGCTTTACGTCACCCAAAAAACACAA
>JAGXHA010000109.1 GCA_024636475.1 Roseobacter sp.
GCAAAAAAGAATGTCGTGACGCCGAAAAATCCGACGTAAAAAGGCCCAACCCAAAAGTCGAACAGATCACCACCGACAAGCGTCCCGCCCCGGACGCGGTATTTTCTTTCGAAGCTGAGCAGTGCCATCTTCAAACTCCATTATTTGCCGGCAGGCACGTGTCAAACGCGCGTCGGCCTTGCTGCGATTTGGTTTGCCAGGGGCGGGGGCGACCCTCGCCCCTAGCTATTATCGTAGGCAGGATAGGGGCTTACTCAGCCGCCGAACCAAATGCCTGAGTGAACCAGTTGGTTTCAGGATTGCTGAGCAGGACGAGGTGAATCATCACAGCCAACAAGAACAGGAAGACACCCTGTGCCACGAAGACACGGCGGGGGTCGAACACCAGCCAGATTTTGTAGAATTGTGCCATTGCTATGATCTCCTTACCAAGCAAACCAAGGAAGCTTGATGTACGTCAGGATATGGGCGACGACTGCCACGATCGTGAAGATCGCGAAACCGCTCATATACACCGAGTGCAGCTCCTGGGCTTGCTCGTCTGTGAGACCTGTGAATGACAGGTCAGATTTATCAGCCATGAATCTTCCTCCGGAAAATAGAACTGAGTCCGCGCATCCCCCGCGGTTGGGGTATGACAGGGGCTAATCCCCTGCCTTCATTCACCGGCCGTTTAACGGGCCAGTAGAATTTCGGGTGCCTGATCATGCAGAAAAGATGATCGGCGTGATGATGTTGGCCTGGCTCCAGGCGGCCTTGATCGGGCCTTTTTCAGGCAGACGCATTTGGCGTGTCGCGGTCAGCAACCACGTCAGGCAGGCCAGCGGCAGCGTTGCAATAAAGATCACTGCGAAATAGGCGATGTATTCCCGCTTGTGTCCGCTGCGCATGCTGCGCGTTTCGATCATCGGGGTATCAGTTGTAAAGTCGGTCATTTTGCACCTCCTAAGGCGGGTTGCAGTCGATCTATGGTCTCCAGCACGACACGTTCTGCACCAGAGTCGAGCGCGGCTTTCTCTGCGGCATCGCGCAGGGATTTCGCCGCAGAAATACGGGTAAGAATAGGATGGGTCGATACGATTTCGTCCAGCCGACGTTGCGCATCTTCGTCCCATGGAAAGTCACGGCGCAGCGGGGTTGGTGTGGCCGACCCACCTGCATCCATTTCTGTCGCAAGCGGCAGAATGTGGAACAATGCGTCGAACAGGCTGTTGCAGACTTCTTGCAGCAGATAAGTCGCCCCCGCATATCCCATGAACGGTGTGCCCGTCGCACGACGGATCGCGGCCCCCGGAAAGCTTGCCGGAATAAACGTTGGCGCTGGCCCGTGGCCGGATTTCATCTCGGCCAGATACATCTTTTCGTTGATCGACCCCATGACAACCAGCGGACGCTTTTCGTGCATCATGGCGCGCACGTTGTCGTTGTCGGTTTTCTTGCCGCGCAACCGGGCGACGGCAAAGGCGCAGGGCAGACCCAGATCATCCTCAAGATACTTCCGGATCCCGCGTGTGTAAGTCTCGTTCGCGACGATCGCGAAAGACGCGGTGGCAAAGAAATCCTGCGTGACCGAGCGCCACAAATCCCAGACCGGCTTGATCGTCGAATGCTTTTCGCGCTCGATGAACGGTTCTGGGTCCAGTCCCAGCATCTCACCCAACTGACGCAGGAATTTCGTGGTGCTGTCGATCCCGATTGGCGCTTGCAGATACGGCTTGTCCAGCACCTCGCACAGACCACGGCCAAATTCGCGGTACATGCAAATGTTCACATCCGCATTCACCAGATTGCGCATCTCGCCAACATGGGCCCCCAAGGGCATCACCATATTGACCTGCGCCCCGATCCCTTCGACCAAGCGACGGATTTCATGCAAATCAGACGGCATGTTGAACACACCATACATCGGCCCAAGGATATTCACGCGGGGCGCTTCGCCCTCGACACGCTTTACCTCTTTCGGCATCCGGCCCTTGGTCATGCCAAACTCGGTAAAGATCCAGGTCATCGCACGATCTGCGGCTTCCCACTGATCTTCATCAATGGTGCGTGGCAGGAACCGCTGAATGTTCGTCCCTTGCGGTGTGACACCCCCACCGATCATCTCGGCAATTGAACCGGTGACAACAACCGCTGGCAATGCAGGGTCCAACGTCTGCCAAGCGCGCTTCATCGCTTCCTCGGTGCCCGACCCCATCTCGCTTTCGCCCAGACCCGTCACCACGATCGGCAATTCATGGGGCGGCAACGCGTCAGTGTAGTGCAACACGGAAGTCACCGGCAAATTCTCACAGCCCACAGGCCCGTCGATAACGACCTGCAATCCCTTTACGGCACAGAAAGCGTAAACAGCCCCCCAATACCCACCGGCGCGATCATGATCTTGAACTAGCATCAGATCATCTCCTGCGCTTTGCGCGCCCGCGCGGCTTTCTCAAGCTTCTTGGCGTTCAGTGCACGAAACTGCGGCTGCAAGTTGGGCGACCCTTCCCAGACACCGGCGGTATCACCCGACCCGACGCCTTCGAAAAATTCGCGCATGCTATCCATCCGACCTTTGTTGCCGATGGCCGCATTCACGACCTCAGCCAAAGACCCGGCACCCGCAGGGCCCATCAAGGGCCGCGCAGAAATCAGGTTGGTGAAATAAAGCGACGGAATGCCCATCTGCTTGCCCTTCTGCACAACCGGAGTCGTCCCGATGGCCAGATCAGGTCGGATCGCCTCCATCGCCGAGCAATCATCTTCCAGCGACGCGCGGAACTTGACCTTTACACCGCGATCTTCAAGCCAGGCTGCATCATCCGCAGACCAGGGCGTTTTGGGGCAGGCTGTCCCGACATAAGGAACATCTGCGCCGCTTTCGATCAACAAACGCGCGACCAAAAGCTCGGAACCCTCATAGCCTGACAGCGTAATGGTGCCTTTGATCGGCTTGGCGGCCAAAGCACCCTTGATCGCGGGCAAGAACGCGTTTTGCGCGGCGGCGATACGGTCGGCAGGCAAATCAAACGCAGCACCTATGTTGGCAAGCCACGCGGCGGTGCCATCGTGACCGACAGGGGCAGAGCCCACAATCGGACGTCCAGCCGCCTGAAATTCACGGATCGACGCGGTATAAAACGGGTGGATCGCCGCAACCGCACCACAATCAAGCGCCGAATAAAGCTCGCGCCATTCACGACACGGCACGACAGGCCCAACAGCCAGACCCATGGGGGCCAGCATCGCACCGATCATCATCGGATCAGCTGGAAACATCTCGCCAAGCAACGTCACGGTCGGACGGTCGGATTTGCCACCAACAGGGGCCTGAACCGGACCTGCTTTGACCTCTGCGCGGGCGTAGTTGAGCATCGCACCCGCCAAGACATCTTTCGCCTCGGCGTGGGTCGGAATACCGAAACCGGGCACATCAATACCGACGACACGCACGCCGTCAATCTCGGACGGCAGCAAGCGCAGCGGCACACCAGACGCGGTCGGAACGCACAGGTTCGTCACGATAATTGCATCCAGCTTTTCCGGATCGGCAATGTCATGCACCGCCTCGCGGATATCCTCGAACAGCTTTCCGGTCACCAAGGTTTCGGAATTGAACGGCACATACCCGACAGACCGACGCGCGCCGTAAAAATGCGACACGAATGACAACCCATACACACAGCACGCGGACCCCGACAGGATCGTCGCCACGCGTTTCATCCGCAAACCCACCCGCAGCGACCCGAACGCAGGACACATCGATTGAGGCTGGTCATGCGGCCCTGTCGGATAATCCTTGGCGTATTGATCCAGAATCTCGGACTGGCCAGCCTTGCGCGCAGCAGCGGCCATTTCGCCCTTGGAATGGCAGCCCATAGCATCAGCGGGGGCGTCTTGAGGTGTCTCTGCCTCTGGGTTTAAGTGATCTTTCACAACTCAAGCCTCATCATAGATGACTTCAAGGCTTTCCTTGAGCACCGCGTTCTTGCCACGCATGTCGATGTCTGTCGCCGGAACCAGCTGGTAGTCGCCACCGGTATCCTTGGCGTCGAACAGACCCAGCAGACCGTCCTGATCCAGCGGTTTCGGCTTGACCGGAGGGGCGATGCCAACAGCGTCTGCGAGTTCGGTAAACATGCCGCCCCACTGGGATTGCATCGTGCCGACGATTTGATAATTCGCGGATTTTTTGCGCAGGTCATCATCTTGCGGGATGGCGGCCAGCACCGGAATGCCCACGGCCTTGGCAAAGGCCTGCGCCTCTCCGGAATGATCGTCCTTGTTGATGACCAGACCTGCGACACCGACATTGCCGCCCAGCTTGCGGAAATATTCAACCGCAGAGCAGACATTGTTTGCCACATACAGCGACTGAAGATCATTGGACGCAACCAGGATCACCTTTTGCGCCATGTCACGGGCGATCGGCAAACCGAAACCACCGCAAACCACGTCACCCAGGAAATCGAGCAACACGTAATCAAAGTCCCAATCGTGAAAGCCCAGCTTTTCCAGCAATTCAAAGCCATGGATAATCCCGCGACCGCCACAGCCGCGACCAACCTCTGGTCCGCCAAGCTCCATCGCGAAAACACCGCCGCGTTTGAAACAAACATCGCCAATCTTGACCTCTTCTCCCGCCAGCTTCTTGCGGGTCGAGGTTTCGATGATGGTCGGGCAGGCCTTGCCGCCGAACAGCAGCGATGTCGTGTCGGATTTCGGGTCACACCCGATCAGCAACACGCGTTTGCCCATCTCAGCCATCATGTGGCTGAGGTTGGCGAGCGTGAAAGACTTGCCGATCCCGCCTTTGCCATAGATCGCGATGATCTGCGTCTTGCTGGTCGGCTCACCTTGGGGAACTTCAAGCGTATGCTCTTCGTTTGCCTCATCGCGCAAGCGTTGGTCGAAATCTTTCAGATTTGGCACTTCGTCTTTCACGATATGTCCTTCCAGTTCAATATCATCTTAAGACAGGCGGTATCAGTGAACGCCGTCTCGTAGGCGGCAGTCGCTTGGACCGCCGATTGTTGGTGTGTGATCAGACCCGCCAGCGACAAAGCGCCGGATTCAACCAGCGCCCGCGTGGCGATCAAATCATCAGGCTGCCATTCGGCGGCGATGCGAAACCGCGCTTCCTTCATGAAGGCGGGCGGGAACGCGAAACTCAGCGGCTGGGTGTAGAACCCGGCCAGGACAATCTCGCCGCCACGCGCGATGCGGCCGACCAGATCATTCAGCAGCCCACCGTTGCCGGATGCGTCATAAATCGAGGTGTAATCTTTGCGCGTATCCTGATCGGGATGGATGACCTCGTACCCGTCCGCGCCTTTACTGCGGTCTGCGTCAATCTCCCAAACCGTGGGCGCTGGCGCACCGGCTGCAACAGTCAAACGCGCCAACAAGCGTCCAAGCACACCGTGACCCACGATCAGATCGGGCACAGCTTTGCCGGGGCCAGCCATGGCGTGCCGTGCGGTTGCGGCCAGCGCCAACAATGCGCCTTCAGCGCCAAGAGCAGCATCAATCTTGGTCACACGATCTGCATTGGTGACAAGCCGCTTGGCAGCTCCGCCAAACAAACCGAACGCGCCCGTGTAGCAATTGGCACCTGGGACAAAAACCGTATCCCCAACGCGGTAGCCACTATCAGCACCCGCTTCGACGACTTCGCCCATCGCCTCGTAACCCGGAACCAAAGGATACCCCATTCCAGGAAAGGGGGGCATCTGGCCCGTATAGAAAAGCTTTTCCGTCCCGGTTGAGATTCCAGAATGTGCGATTTCAACCACAAGGTCCTGCGAACTGGGGCCGTTCAGATCAAGGGTTTCAAGCCCAATCTTCTTCGGTGCTTCAAGGATGACAGCTTGGGTCTGCACAGGTCCCTCCCAGAGACTTATTTCACGCCCAACTGTTGAGTGATTCACTCTTAAGGGCTTAGTGTCAGTTTACGCTTACATTTCAAACTGTCAACTTATGTTGACACAATATTCTACAGATTGTCGTGCTTCTTTTCCGCGACAACCACCGAAGTGATGAATGGCCGCTGCGATTTCAGTGCTGAAACTGTGGTAAAACCGGCTGCCTGACAGGCTTTCATAATCTCGTCAGCAGACCGCGCTTTGCCGGTGCGCATCGCCATCGTATAAAGCGAAAAATAGGCATCTCCGGCACGGTGCGGGGTGTCGCCCCCCGTCATCGGCTCTGAAATAATCAGCTTTCCACCGTCGGGCAGCGCGTCGTAAATTTTGCTTAACAGCGCTGCGACAGTTTCATCCGCATGGTCATATAAAACGCGGATCAAGCTGATCGCATCCGCGCCTTTGGGCAATGGATCGTGCCGAAACGATCCGCCCGCAACGTTGATTCGGTCGGACAGCTCGCCCTGGGGGGCCTTGGCGACGACCTCGGGCAGATCAAACAGCGTACCACGCAAATCAGGTGTCGCCAAAAGCGCCGCGCGCAAGAACGCCCCAGTGCCTCCACCGATATCCATGAGAGTTTTCGTACCCTTAAAGGATACGACGCTCAGCGTATCCTGGGCGACCATCAACTGGCTTTGTGCCATCAGATCAGAATATGTCGCTGCAACCTGCGGATCACCTTGCCCGTCTGCACCAAAGACATAAGGCCAGAACCCGGCCAGTTGCGTTTCGACCTCGCCCCTGAAAAAAGCGACCGGATCAGCCAAATCGGCATAAAGAACACTGTGGTGCAGAATCATCTCGCGCAGACCGGGCACACCAACAAGCGCAGCACCTTTTCGCGACAGCTTGAATTCACCGCCGCGTGTGATCTTGAGCAAATCCATCGACACAGCAGCACGCAACAAGACGGCCATCCGGTCGGCGGGGATCCGGCAGCGGTGGCCCAGTGCCGTTGCACCCCTCGGGCCGTCCATCAGCATGTCTGGCACCCTCAAGTCGACCAGCGCCATCAACACCTGCGAGTGACAAAACCCAGCCACCAGATCAAACAGCGCCTCGCCATCACGACGCACCATGCGGCGGGTCAGTGGAAATCGTGCAGCCCATGCCTGAAATTTTGGTGTCGCAATCAAACGGTTTATTCGGCCGGATACCGTCAACTTTCTTGAAGATGCGCCAGTCGGTAGGGAAATATCGCTCATGGTCGAACCCTATTCGCCCGGCACCGTACGTCTATGAGGGGCAGAAGGGGTCAGTCGCTTGGCATAGGACTGCACCATCTGCGCCAACTGCGCCTCTCCGGGGCAAGACGGAATGGAAGCGATCGCGCCACTCAGGCTGTCATGAAGCTGATCTATCGCACCTTGCACACCAAATTTTGCAACGGCATTGGGCCGGGCATGCAACTCGTCCTGACCGACAGGCTTGCCAAGCGTTTCCGCATCATAAAGCGCGTCGCGCAAATCATCAGCAATTTGGAAGGCCGCGCCAATCCGTTGGCCCAATTCTTCCCAAGCCTCGGGGTCTTGACCACCTGCGATGGCCCCCATTTGGGTCGCAGCTACAAACAAGGCAGCGGTCTTGGCGGAATGATAGGCTTTTAGATCAACCTCTTCTTCGCTCTCCCAGCCTTGGCCTGCACAAATCCCACCCGGCATGCCGGTCTTTTGTGCCAAAGTCATAACCAGTTGCACACTGCGCATTGGGTCAAGGTGCGCAACACGCCCCAGAACTTCAAACCCCATCACAATCAGGCTGTCGCCCGCCAGAACGGCAAGCGGCTCGGAATAGGCACGGTGCAGAGAGGGTTTGCCGCGCCGCGTGTCTGCATCATCAAAGCAGGGCAGATCGTCATGCACCAGGGATGCACAGTGGATCAATTCCAACGCGCACGCAGCAGCATTAGAAATCTCGGGCTTGTCCTCGCCGCAAGCAGCCGCAACACCCAGCAGAATCGTTGGCCTGATCCGCGCGCCGCCAGGCGACACCGCATAATGCAAAGCTGATTTTAGCTTGCCGGGGGTAGAACCCGCTTGGCCAAGCGCAATAGCATCAGAGACAGCCGTTTCGATCCGATCAGAAAACCTCAAAACCCGTTCCTCCAGCGCTTATTTCAATATGTGTCCAGTATTATTTACACTAAACTGTAAACCACACTGGACACTTTGAGGCTTCGAGTCAACAATCCGGTGACAAGGGAGTCGAGTTTTTGACGGCTGGCAAAAAACAGATCGTAGTTATTGGTGCGGGCATCGGCGGGCTTGCGGCTGCTGTGCGGTTGGCCCACGCAGGCTGCGCTGTGACGGTTGTTGAGCGGCATGCCACAGCCGGTGGCAAATTGCGTACTCTGCCGTCTGTTGCGGGGCCCGTCGATACAGGCCCAACCGTGCTGACCCTGCGCCATGTGTTCGACAAGTTGTTTGTCGATGTGGGTGAGCGGCTTGAGGATCACCTGACGCTCACCCGGCAAACGCTTTTGGCCCGACACTTCTGGTCCGATGGCACCATGCTGGACCTAGATGCAGACCCCGCCAGAAGTGCCGCAAACATCGAGGCCGTTTTTGGCACAAAGGCCCGGTCTGAATTCGAACAGTTCTGCACCAAGGCGCAAAAATTGTTCGACGGCTTTGATGCGCCAATGATGCAGGCACCACAGCCCTCACTGCTTGATCTTACAAAACATGTGCTGCAAAACCCTTCTCTGATCCCGGCAATGGCACCGCTCAAGACACTTGCTGGGATGCTGAACACTCAGTTTCACGAAAAGAAGCTCGGGCAGTTGTTTGGCCGATATGCAACTTACGTCGGCGGATCGCCCTACCAGTCGCCAGCCATTCTTGGGTTGATCTGGCACGCCGAAGCGCAAGGTGTCTGGACCATCAAGGGCGGCATGCACCAACTTGCCGTTGCGCTTGAGAAGCTTGCCAAACGCAAGGGCGTGATTTTTCGCTATGATTGCGATGTCAAACGGATCGAATCCCAAGGCGGGCGCGTGGCCTATGTCACGGCGGGCGATCTGCGCCTGCGCACAGATGCAGTCCTGTTTAACGGCGACCCCCAAGCTTTGGTCAAAGGAGCGCTGGGGCACATCGCTCAAAAAGCGGTTGCCGCCAAGGCCACGAGCCCCCGCAGCCTTTCAGCCTGCGTTTATGCTTTTGCCGCACAGGCCAGCGGGCCTGCACTGGCGCATCACACGGTATTCTTTGGCGATGACCCCAAGGCCGAATTCAACGCGTTGGCCCAAGGCCGCTTGCCCGACGATCCCAGCCTTTATATCTGCGCCCAAGATCGCGGCGAAGGTCATACCACGCCAGAAATCGAACGTTTCGAGATTATCCTAAACGCACCGCCCACAACACAGCCCACCGCCACAGGAGAAAGCCAATGCCACCCGTTGATCTTCGACAGGCTTCGCCAGTTCGGCCTAACCTTCAGCCCGACGCCGCTGGAAAGCACGCTGACAACGCCACAGATGTTCGAACGGCTGTTTCCGCACTCGGACGGTGCACTTTACGGGCGGTCCCCACACGGGATGATGGCAGCATTCGCGCGGCCGACGGCGCGCACAGCGATGCAGGGCCTTTATCTGGCGGGCGGCGGAGCGCATCCGGGGGCGGGATTGCCGATGGCGACCCTCTCAGGTCAGCACGCGGCCGAGGCGATATTGAACGACCTAACTTCGACCTCAACGTCCCCCAAAACGGCTCTGCCTGGTGGTACGTTGACGGGATCAGCGACTGCGGCACCAAAGCAATCTCGATCATCGGGTTTATAGGGTCAGTTTTCTCACCTTGGTACGCGTGGTCGGGCCGCCGCGATCCGGCTAACAACTGTTGCATCAATGTGGCGACATACGGCAAGGGCGGACGGTTCACCATGACAGACCGAGGCCGAGAGGCGCTGCGCCAGACATCCGACCAATTGACAGTTGGCCCCTCATCAATGCGCTGGGAAGACGATAAGCTGATCATCGAGGTCGATGAAATTTCAGGGCCGCCTATCATCTCGAGGGTTCGCGGCACGATCACGGTAACGCCGCGCGCTGTCACTTCGGTCGAGTTGGCTTTGACTCCGGATGGCACCCATGTCTGGCGGCCCTTTGCGCCCCTGTCAGATATTGATGTGCAGCTAGAGGCACCGGGGTGGCAATGGTCCGGTCATGGCTATTTCGACTCCAATTTCGGTACCCGCGCGCTGGAACAGGACTTCAGCTTCTGGACATGGGGTCGCTATCCCACCAAAGCGGGCGCGACGTGCATCTATGATGCGGAGCGGCGGGATGGAACGACGCTGGATATGGCGATTGATTTCGACCAAGCCGGAAATGCCAGTCTAGGAAGTGCGCCACCCACGGTCCGTTTCAAGAACTCCAAGTGGCAGGTCCGCCGCGAAACCCGCGCTGATCCCGGTCATACGCCGAAACAGGTCCTGCCAATGCTGGACGCGCCGTTTTATTCCCGTTCTGCCGTGCAAACCGTGTTGAACGGCGAAACCGTCACTGGGGTACACGAAGCGCTTGATCTTGACCGCTTCGCATCGCCATGGCTCAAGCCGATGCTTGCCGTTCGGGTATCACGTCGTCCCGGTTGGCGCTTTGATTAAACTTCGATCTCGGCAGGGCGCAGCGGTTTTTCATGCGGGTTCAAACGCGCGACCGCGATATTCAGCGCCGCAGCCACGGTGACCCACACCAGATACGGGACAAAAGCGACACCGGCCCAGAAATCCAGCTGGAAATGCGTCACCGTCGCACCCGATACGGCCAGCCACAAACATGCCATCACGGGCAGCGATCCCTTCAACCGGCGCAACCCGAAAAAGATCGGCGTCCAAAGCGCGTTGAACGCAATTTGTGCGGCCCAAAACGCCATCGCATACTGACTGCCTTCCAAACCAGCCACCCGCGCACCGGCGAAAGCGATCAGAATGTAGATGCTGGTCCACATGATCGGAAACATCCAATTGGGCGGGGTCCAGCTGGGCTTGGCCAGCCTTTCATACCACTTACCCGTCGGGAAAACGGCTCCTGTTGTGCCCGCGCCAAAGCAAGCAGCCAGAAATATACCGAAAAGCAGATAGTCCATGTTGGTCCAACCTTTGTCAGTTCAGGAAGCAGCACTGGATCCGTTTTGCGCGGCAAACATCTCTTTCGCTTTGAGATCAGCCAACGCTTGCAATACGGAACCGGTGCGCCCTTCGCCCCTGCCTACCACTCCCATTGGAGCAACTGCCGCAGCATGAACTAAAAACGCAACCTCTTCTAGGGGTGGTGCGAATACGGTGGCCGCTTGCGGCATGAACACCGACGCAGCACTAAAGCCGACCGACTTTCCCATCCAGCCGATCTTTTGCAGCTTCGATGTATGGGCGCGCTGTGTCACAGAATCGTAGTTCTGTTGGCGCAGGCTTTGGCCAATTCCGGCATAGATGAACCGTGCCGCATAAATGCCCGTGCGTGCCCGCACTGGCAGGCTGGCAATCCCGGATTCAGACCGCAGATACAAGCGACGCGCCATCGACAGCAACCGCGCCACCATCTCTTTGATCTCAGGCGTGGCAGTATCGCTGTTCAGCAAATCATCCTGCGACATTCCCATTTCTGCCAGCCACTCCAGCGGCAGGTAAATGCGCCCCATGCGGGCATCTTCACCCACATCACGCGCAATATTGGTCAGTTGCATCGCGACGCCCAAATCACAGGCCCGCGCAAGCGCATGTTTGTCACGCACCCCCATCAGAACGCACATCATCGCCCCGACAGTTGAGGCGACCCGCGCCGAATAATCACACACACCCGAAAGCGTCTGGTACTGGCGTCCTTGCGCGTCCCAAGCAAGCCCCTCTAGCAGGGCTTCGGGCAGGGCACGCGGCATATTGAACTGCTTTACAATCGCGGCAAAGGCCCGGTCTTCGGGTGCATCCAGCGGGCATCCCGCATAAACGCGGTCAAGCCGGTCGCCCAAAGACAGGACAGCGGCAGTTTTGTCGCCCCCCTCGTCAACTTCATCATCAGCCAAGCGGCAGAATGCATAAAGCGCCAGTGCGGGATCACGCACCGCCCCCGGCAACAGTTTGGACGCCGAATGAAACGACAGCGACCCAGTGCGAATAACATCACGGCAATGGGCCAGATCGGCGGGATTGATATGCGAACTCATTGCGCGGCCGTCTGAATGTTGACCGAAAGATCATTTGCACGTTCAGCACTGTGCGGGGCATCCGGGATCAACTGTGCAGCAACCTCGGCGCTGCCTACAACGCCGGGCACACCCGCGCCAGGATGCGTGCCGGCCCCGACAAGATACAAGCCGGCGACTTCCTCGCTGATGTTGTGCGGTCGGAACCACGCGCTTTGTAGAATCCGCGGCTCGACCGAGAACCCGCAGCCATGGGGGGACAAATACCGATCACGGAAGGTCTGTGGCGTGAACACTGTTTCGGTACTGATATGGTCCCGGAAACCGGGCATGATCTTGTCGATCTCGGCCGCGACCTTCTCGCGGTAGACAGGTTCTTCGCTTTCCCAATCAACCGCGTCTTTCCAACCCAGATGCGGCACCGGCGACAGAACATAGAATGTATCATCGCCGTCAGGGGCCACGCTTGGGTCAGTCAAGGAAGGCCGGTGGATATACAGGCTCATATCATCGGCCAGCTTACCTTTTATGAAGATATCTTTCAGTAAAGCAGCGTATCGCGGGCCGCTCACGATGGTGTGGTGGCCGACATCTTTCCACTTATCTGCCGTGCCCTTGGTCCCGAAATACCAGACATAAAGGCTCATCGACCAGCGCCGGTTTTTCAGCTTGGCGTCTGTCCAGCGGCGCTTGGTATGGTTTCGCAGCAAGCGGGAATAAGTATGGCCGGCATCAGCATTGCTTACCACAATCGGAGCATTGATTTCAGCGCCATCCATCAGGCGGACGCCCGTGGCTTTGCCACCTTCCACCAAGATCTCATCAACCTCGACACTGTGCCTGATCTCGCCGCCTTGATCGCGGATCACATTGGCCATGGCATCTGCAATCGCCTGAACACCGCCCATCGCGTAATGCACGCCAAATTCTTTCTCAAGATACCCGACAAGCGCATAAATCGACGTCACATTGTTCGGATCGCCACCAATGAAAAGCGGATGGAAAGAGAGCGCCATTTGCAGCCGCGCGTCCTTGACGCAGGACTTGGCATGCGCATGGATCGACCGATCTGCCCGCAACCACGCAAACTGGGGCAAAACCTTGATCGTCTCCCATATGTTGTGCATCGGCTTGGTCATCAAACCCTCAAAGCCAACTTTGTAGCGGGCCTTGCTGCCACGCAGGAACTTCTCGTATCCCTTCACATCCCGAGGGCTGATCTTGGCGACCTCGGCCTTCATCGTTTCGGTATCGCCGGTAGCGGCAAATTTCGTGCCGTCCTGCCACCGTATTTCATAAAACGGATCAATCGGGCGCAGATCAACATCTGCATGAAAATCCCTTCCACACACGGCCCAAAGCGACTCGTATAACTGCGGGACGGTGACAATCGTTGGGCCCAGATCAAAGCGATGCCCGTCTTGGCTGATCGAACTGCCCCGACCACCAACGCGGTCAAGCTTGTCCAGAACAGTGACAGCGTAGCCTTTGGCCCCCAACCGCATCGCGCAGGCCAGGCCACCAAGACCCGCACCAATGACAATCACCTTGGATTGCGGAGTGGGCAGTGGGGGAGTCGAATACATCATAAATCCAGCCTACATGTGTCAACTTAAGTTGACAATCGGGCAAAGCTGTTCATGATGTATTTTATACAAAAAGGGTCGCAAGCTTCTTGTTTTTATGGCGAATTCACTAAATACGCACCAAGCTTGCCACTGTCACCTAGAGACGACACGGTAGAAAGAAGTATCATTGACGCAGGTTGTCACCCTTAGTTTTTACCGTTTTGACGGCTTATTTTCGCGGGCATGGGCCTTTGCGATGATGGGTTTGGCGCGCCCGGCGATGGCGCGTGTTGCGGGAATCGGTTTTTGGAAGCTCTGCGGGTCTGGCAGCGGCGTTGGCTTTACACCTATTCCCAACCTCGGTGTCTATGCCGTACTGGCCACATGGCCTGACGCGGAAACTGCAAATCGCCAGACAGAACAAGCCGGCCCCTTTCGCCGCTATGCCAAACAGGCGGCAGAAAGCTGGACAGTATTGCTTTCTCCGACTTCTGTCCGCGGTGAATGGTCCGGCAAAAACCCTTTTACAGAGACTGGAGCAGAGCCTAATGGCCCCCTCGCCGCACTGACCCGCGCCACAATCAGGCCGGGGATCCTTGCGCGATTTTGGAAACGGGTGCCGGACATCTCAAAGGTCATCGGGCGAGACGACACTGTCTTGTTCAAGATTGGCGTGGGCGAAGTGCCCTGGCTGCATCAAGTGACATTCTCGATCTGGCCTGACGCGCAAGCGATGGCCAATTTTGCCCGCACAGGCCATCACGCCGAAGCAATCCGTGCGGTGCGCGCCGAAAATTGGTTCAGCGAAGAACTTTACGCCCGCTTTGCTGTTCTCTCAGACAAAGGCACATGGAACGGTGTCTCCCCTCTCGCCCAACAGGACCCGCTATGAAACAACCTTTCCCCTTCTCTGCCATTGTTGGCCAAGACGACATGAAACTGGCCATGATCCTGACAGCAGTTGACCCCTCCATTGGCGGTGTGCTGGTTTTCGGGGATCGCGGAACGGGGAAATCCACTGCCGTGCGTGCGCTGGCGGCTTTGCTCCCGCCGATCACCGCCATAAAAGGGTGCCCTGTCAACGCAGCCACGCCCGAAGATAGCCCCGATTGGGCCAGGCTTGAGGCAAAAGAACTGCACGAAATGCCGACCCCCGTCGTCGAACTGCCCCTTGGTGCGAGCGAGGACCGCGTAACCGGCGCGCTGGATATTGAAAAGGCGCTGGTCAGCGGCGAGAAAGCATTTCAACCCGGATTACTGGCCCGCGCAAATCGCGGGTATCTATATATCGACGAAGTAAACTTGCTTGAGGATCACATCGTCGATCTGCTGCTGGATGTTGCCCAATCCGGCGAAAACGTGGTCGAACGCGAAGGCTTGTCGATCCGCCATCCTGCTCGGTTTGTCCTTGTCGGATCAGGCAACCCCGAAGAGGGCGAATTGCGGCCCCAGCTTCTGGACCGGTTCGGCATTTCCGTCGATGTGGCATCCCCCGATACGGTGGACGAACGGATCGAAGTCCTGAAACGCCGCGATGCATATGACAGTGACTATGCTGCTTTCATGCTGCGCTGGCAGGCCGAAGACGCAATGATTCGCGATCAAATCCTCAAGGCGCGCAACACGCTGAAAAAGCTGACAACGGGCGATGCAATCATGCGTGACGTGGCTGAGTTGTGCATCGCCCTTGGCTCTGACGGGTTGCGCGGCGAATTGGCCTTGCTGAAAGCTGCCCGCGCTTATGCAGCGTTCCGCGACGATACCGCACTGACCCGCACACATATCCGCAAAACTGCGCCACTGGCCTTGCGCCACCGCTTGCGCCGCGATCCACTGGACGATGCAGGCACGGGTGTGCGCGTGGAACGGGTTGTGGAAAACGTCCTGGCATGACCGATAGCGTCAACCCTGTCTGGGCGCGTGCCCGGCTGGCGCTGCATATGGTTGCCGCCGATCCGCAAGGCTTGGGCGGCATCCTTTTGCGGTCTCGCGCAGGGCCGGTGCGTGATGCATTTCTGGCGCTTCTGCCAGATAGCGCGCGCCGCTTGCACCCAAATATCCAAGATGACCAGCTGTTCGGTGGGATCGACATAAACGCCACCCTTGCCAGCGGCACCGTTGTGATGGAACCGGGCTTGGCCGCACATAAAGGGCTGTTAGTGCTCAGCATGGCGGAGCGTGCAACAGCTTCCCTTGCGGGGCGGCTGGCCCGATTGATGGACCGCGCAGATGCACCGCCCCTGATCGCACTTGACGAAGGCATAGATGACGAGGCGACACCGGTTACGATTACCGATCGCCTTGCCTTTCATCTTGACCTAAGCGAACTGACGCATCGTGATCTTGCGCAGATCGACATTGAAGATCCCCAGCCGCTGGCCCCTGCCCGTCTAAGCGAAGCTGATATCGAACAAATCGCCAATGTAGCCGAGGCGTTTGGCGTCCCATCCCTGCGGGCCGGTTGTTTTGCCTTGCGTGCCGCCCAGATCAACGCAGCCCTTGCGGGGCGTGATGCTGTAAACAGCCAGGACATTGAAGCGGCAATCGCCCTTGTTCTGATCCCACGCGCCACCCAGGTCCCGCAGACCGAGGAAGAAGAGCAGCCACCAGAGAATGAGCAGCCACCACCCGAAAAAGGCGATGACAGCGATAACGGCACTTCAGACCAACAGGACCGTTTGCCCGATGAGATGTTGATCGAAGCGGCAAAAGCATTGCTGCCCCCCGATTTTCTGGACCGCCTGGCCGAAAAACAGCGGCGCAGCGGGATGGGCAGCGGCAGCGGCGCTGCGAAATCCGGCAACCGGCGTGGGCGGCCTTTGCCATCGCGTGCGGGGCGGCTTGGCGGGTCGGCGCGGCTAGATCTGATTGCAACCCTGCGCAGTGCGGCCCCTTGGCAACGGATCAGACGTGCGTCCCAGCCTGACCGAAAAGGCGTGATCATTCATCCGTCAGACATCCATCTGCGCCGCTACGAGGAAAAATCAGACCGGTTGTTGATCTTTGTCGTTGATGCGTCAGGCTCTGCGGCACTCACGCGGTTGGCCGAAGCAAAAGGCGCGGTCGAGCTGATGCTGGCGGCGGCCTATGCCAGACGCGACCACGTGTCGTTGGTGGCCTTTCGCGGCGATACGGCTGACCTTCTGCTTCCCCCAACGCGGTCCCTTGTGCGAACCAAGCGAGAGCTGGCTGCACTTCCCGGTGGCGGTGCCACGCCGCTAGCTTTGGGTCTGAGAGAAGCACTCACACTTGCTGAAGCGGCGCTGCAAAAAGGGATGTTGCCGACCGTCGCATTGCTTACCGACGGGCGTGCAAACATCGCCTTGGACGGTACACCAAACCGCGCGCAAGCCTCCGAAGACGCCCGCAGCATGGCGCAGCTTTTGCGCGCGTCTGGATCTGACGCAGTGATCATTGATATGGGCAGACGGCCAGAGCAGCAGCTGTCCGACCTGGCCAGACTGATGGGCGGCACCTATCTGGCGCTGCCTATGGCAAATTCTCGCACGATTTCGACCGCCGTGACAGCGGCGCTGGACGTATAAAGATGCGGTGGCCAGCCGGTTCAGATGGATGGCCCATGGCCGAGCATTCGCGCTTTGTCCTTCACCGGCCCCATCGCTGGCATATCCAAGAGGCGGGCA
>JAGXHA010000110.1 GCA_024636475.1 Roseobacter sp.
GCCATCTCCTGGCAGCCACTGTTACGCCACGGCCCGCATCGAAAAACCTTCAGGAAACTCGACATTCGCTACACTTGCAGGCCCGAATGGACGACGGAAAGAAAGCGGTCTTTCACGCGCTGGACCTGTCTCGGTTTGATGCGGCTCCTTTGATAGTAGTTACACGACTGGCCCCCAAGCGCTTTCTTTTCAGCGAATAGAGCATTCTTTAACAAAAAGTGTGGAAGTCGCTCTGAGGCGACGTCCAGTCACATCTTCAAATAACCTTAAAGAAAAAAATTAAACTGAGTTGCGTGCTGCGGAATTCCAGCCAGACGAGGTGGTCGAAATTGACCCGGTCACCCCGATGCGCAGCCTGTTGGGGGCATCCACGCCTTGATGATCAAGTCCCCCGGTTCGCTGGTCGCAAAGCAAATTGAATGGCCGCCCTCTATGATATGAAGCGCGGCATTCGGCATTGCTTTGACAATATTTTCTGCGCGCTCCACCGGCGCTTGTTGGTCAAAGCGCCCTGCAAAAACGAGCGTGGGTATCGTAATATCGGGCAGGTTTTGCCATGCGTCGTGCCCGGCCCGGGCGGCAAGCAGTCTGGGATGGTTTTTAGCATTCTGACCACTCGCCAAAAATGCAGCTTCGGCCTTTAGGCGGGCATCAATTCTGTTTCGAGCCAATGTCGGCGATGTTTTGCAAAGCGCGTCAAACCGGTCATCCATAATCGCCAAAGCGGCCGCAGCGCGTGCGTGTGGGTCAGCGATGTCGCGCAATGTCTGAATAGGGTAGGACGACCCGCCAGCACCCCCCGCCGATCCGGCGGCAAGGGCCATGCCAGCGATGCGCTCAGGCACCAATGTCGCCAGATGAAGCGCTGTCATTGCGCCAAAACTCTCTCCCAAAACATAGGCGCGGTCCCAACCAAGCGCACCCAGCACGTTCACCGCATCTTGCGCATAATCATGCATGCTCCATTCTCCATCTGGCGCGTCTGTGCCACCCAACCCCCGAGGGTCAGCGGCAGCAACCGTGAAATGTTGGGGCAGGGTGCTTTTGAAAACGGCAGGATTGAGTGACAGATCAAAGTTCGATCCGCCCAGAAACAAGAGGTTTGGTCCCATGCCTTCCACACGGACGTTCACCGTCAGGCCGTTTGTCACCAGCTTGTGGGGGGGCGTCATCTGACCGTCCTCCAAAGGCGGGCCGGGAGCGTGAATGTCAAAAGCATATCACGACGCTTTACGGTTCTTCAGCATACGGACAAACGGAAGTGAGAGTATGCCAAATGCGGCAGCGACCAGTACCGCTGCGATCGGATGGCCGACAAAGAAGGCCGCGAAACTGCCGTCTGTGATGATCAGGCCCTGACGCAAACTGATCTCGAGCGTCGGCCCAAGCACCATGCCGATCACCAGCGGTGCCATCGGATATCCTTGACGGCGCAGAGTGAAGCCCAAGATACCTGCCCCTGCCATTACCAGCAAATCAAATGGAATGCCGCGTACGAAATACACACCGACTGTGCAGAGAAGCGTGATCATGACCAGCATGTAGGCTTCTTTGATCCGCAGGATCGGGGCTGCCATCCGCGATACCAGCATTCCGAGCGGCAGCAGCATCAGGTTGATTACGAAGAACCCAGAAAAAATCGCAGCCATGAGAACAGGGTTTTCTGTCATGAGCCTGATTCCAGGTGTGACACCGTGCAGTGTCAGCGTCGCCAGCATGACCGCTGTGATCGCGTCACCTGGAATACCCAAGGCCATTGTTGGCACCAAGGCACCGCCCGTGACTGCGTTGTTGGCGGACTCCGATGCGATCAGGCCGTCCGGTTCCCCCTTGCCAAAATTATCGCGTGTCGGGGCGGATCGGCGTGCCTCGGCGTACGAAATAAACGCCGCTGTGGCCGCACCTGTTCCGGGAAGAATACCGATTCCAGTGCCGATCAGGACTGATTTGACCAGCCCTTTGATGCGACCTTTCCATTCGCGAAGTTTGGGCAAAACGATGCCATCAAAATCTACGAGAGGTGTGTCGCCATCTCGCAAAGCTGCTGCGCGGATCAAGACCTCGGACAGCGCGAACACGCCGATAACAACCGCAAGTAAATTAAACCCCGCGATCAACTGGAACTGGCCAAATGTAAATCGCGCCTCGCCGGTGATCGGGTCACCGCCAACGGTCGACAGGAAGATACCGATGAAACCAGCAATGAGACCTTTGATCAGGGACCCCTCCGAGACGGAGACGATACAGGTAAGACCCAGAAGGATCAGCGCGAAGGTTTCGATGGGGCCAAAGTTAAGGGCGAATGCGGCAAGTTGTGGGGCCGCGAAGATCAGAACAACTGCTGAAAAGAGCCCCCCGCACACGGACGCGATTGTGGACCAGCCCAGTGCCTTTCCCGCCTCGCCACGTTGTGCCATCGGATACCCGTCCAGACAGGTCGCGGCAGATTGTGGTGTGCCCGGAGTGTTGATCAGAATGGCCGAAATCGAGCCGCCATAGACCGATCCTGCATAAATGGCGAGCAGCAACAGGATCGCAGGTGCTTGCGACATGGTCAGCGTGAACGGCAGGATCATCGCCACAGCCACTGTCGATCCGATTCCGGGCAGGGCACCCAAAATAATACCAAGCATCGTGCCAAGCGTCAGCACCAGCATGCCTTCAAACGTCAAAATCAGGCTCAGAGCCTCTGGAATTGATTGGATCATTGGAGTGCTTTCAAATCCACCAAAAGAACGGTGAGTTGGGCAAAGGCATTTTCAAGACGTGGTTGAACAGACCGACAAGCGCACCAGCGCTACACACCGGCACCAGCAAAATTTGGACTGGATTACGCAGACCGAGAGCCAAAAGAATAATGATGCCGACACAGACCGAGGAGATGAAATAGCCAACCGTGGGTAGCAATAAAACATACCCAAGGAACGCGCCGCTTATGATCATCACGGGCAACAGTTCAATGGGTTTAGCGGTATCATTGGCAAGGAGGTCGATCACAACATTCAAAGCCGCCAAAACCAGCAGCACCCCCAATATAATCCTGGGAAAGAACATCGGGCTGAACGCGCCGCCGAGGTCGGAAAACTCAAGTCCGAATGTTGAAAGGATCAAGCCGACCGTCAACATGAGAATGATCAGCGAAACCACACGGCGTTCTGAAAGCAGGGCAGACATATACGATCTCCTTCTTGTATGCCGCCACCCCGCCGACGTGTTCGGGGGTGGCGGCATGAGGATGCTTACAGTCCCGCAGCTTCGATTAGGGTCGAATTTGCCTCATATTGTGCGCGGAAAAACGCGTCGAAATCCGCCGCGTTGCGGTAGTCCAGCACGGTACTGGTGTCCGCTGCAAATTTCTGGAAACCATCCGAGTTCATCGCTGCTTCACAGGCTTTAGACAAAGTCGCGGTGATTTCAGGGTCCATACCGGCCGGTCCAAAAAAACCGCCCCAAAGATAAAGTTCGTTGAGGGGGGCTGAGATGCCGACTTCGGTTGCCGTTGGAACGTCAGGCATGCTTTCCAAGCGCTCGCTGTTGAAGACCACCAACGGGCGGAAATCGCCGCTTGCCATCAACAATTCAGTATCGCCAAAAAACTGAATAGTGCCAGCTGCCATCGCCTGTAACGCAGGGCCAGACCCTTGAAACGGCAGGTGCTTCATATCATCGATCACACCCAGACCGGAAAAGGCTGCAACGGCTGTCAAATGGGTGATCGCACCTGGACCGGACGAGCCGTAAATATATTTACCCGGATCTGCCTTAACAGCTGCAACCACGTCTTCGATGGTTTGAAACGGGCTGTCTGCTTGGGTGAACAAAACTGTCGGCGATGCTGCAACGGAACAGATAGGGGTCCAGCTGTCGACACCGTAGGGGACATCCTTGATCTGTGGTTGAACGGTTGCAACCGTTACGGACCAGTAGCCCAACTGGTAGCCATCCGGCTTTTGACCTGCAAGCGCACCTGCAGCGATTGTGCCGGACCCGCCTGCCATGTTGGATACAAACGCATTACCGCCCAAGGCTTCGGCCATGTGCGGCGCAAAAGCGCGCAGCAACAGGTCGGTGCCGCCGCCTGCGTTAAAAGGGACGACAAGGTTGATGGGCCGCTCGGGGAAACCCTCGGCGGAAACTGTGGCGGGGCACGCGGCCAACGCAAGTGCGGCAATAGAATATTTCAACATAGGATCGTTCTCCTCCCAAAGAATCTACATTGGTAACGTTATCAATGTTGATTGGTAACGTTGTCAATAATATTTTACTCTGCCATGGTGAGCGGAACGGGACAGGGAAAAAATGGGAAACGATACACGTCCGCCAACGCTGAAGGATGTCGCATCGCCCGCAGGTGTGAGTGTGATATCGGCTTCGCGTGTGATGCGCGGCGCCCCCAATATTTCCAACGGGCTGCGCGAAAAAGTCGAAACTGCCGCGCAGATGATCGGCTATCGGCGCAACCGGATTGCAGGTTCTTTACGGGGGCAAACGACCGATCTGATCACTGTTATCGTTCCATCGATGAGCAATCATGTTTTCCCAAATATCGTAGATGGCATCGATGACGCCCTGCAGGGGTCCCAACTGCGGCTTGTCCTGGGGATGACGAAATACAAGGATTCCAGCGAGGAAGATATCCTGCGCGATATGCTGACATGGAACCCCGCAGGTGTCATACTCAGCGGGTTGGAACATTCAGATTCCACCAAGGAAATGCTCTCAAATTTTTCTGGACCAATCGTTGAAGTTATGGATACGGACGGCGATGCAATAGACATGGCGGTCGGCAATTCAATGGCCGAGGCGGGCGTCCTTATCGCTCGGCATCTTGTCGCGAAAGGATACCGGCGTATTGCCTATGTCGGTGCATGGGGCGAGCGCCCGAAACGATCGGTTAAGCGCCGTGTGGCGTTTGAGATCGAATTGGAACGATTGAATACGCCTCTTGTGACGTCCGTTATCCATGAAGGTGAATCCTCGCTTCAACATGGTGCGCAAGCTTTCAAACGGCTTTTGGATTATGATCTGAAAATTGATGCCGTGTTTTTCGCCAATGATGATCTGGCTTTGGGCGCATTATTCTATTGCCAAGCCAATAACATTCGCGTCCCGCAGGACATAGCGCTTGCGGGTTTCAACGGGATCGAGTTGTGCCAATCAATCACGCCACGTCTCACGACGATTTCCACGCCGCGGTACGAGATTGGTTGGTTGGCGGGAGATCTCATCCGCAAACAGATTGCCGGCGAGAGTAATTCCAAGCAGCAAATGTTCCGTCTGGATTTAGAATTGATCGAAGGAAGCACGACGTAAGTTTGCCAAGCCGAGATAGGGAACTTGGCGAAATCTCAACTTGGGGTACCTGCGCGAAATATTTACCGCCGTAGCCAGCCGCTATCCCGCGTCATCTATTGACGCCTCATGCCGTGGGCATTTCAAAAGCCGTCAAGTTGAAACCCCAACGGGGTTCAGATGCCGCTTACCTTAAAAATGGTTGTCCTCTCCATCGAACGTGACTCGAGGTTGCTGGCTCGACTGAGTTGAAGTTTGCTATGAGGCAAAGGCGGGCGAGACCGCAAAGCAATGCTGTCACCCAACCTGCTCGCCTTGCTGCGAGAGTATTGGCTTGAGTCCCGCCCCGAGGGGTGGCTGTTTCCGGGAAAACCCAAGATCAACCCGTTATCGCCACGACAACTGAACCGAGCGTTCACCTCGGCCAAACACATGGCGGGCATCAAGAAGGCGGCAACGCTGCAC
>JAGXHA010000111.1 GCA_024636475.1 Roseobacter sp.
CGGACTCGGCGCTTGATCCCCCATGGCCAGCAAATTTGGGCAACGTGACGGCAAACGAGCCGGTATCGCCGCTGAGATACGTTAAATAATGGAGCAGATTTATAATGTGTGTCCGCCGCTTGCGTCATATAAGGCCAGACTGCAAACTATCTCAACCTATGCACTGCCGCAATGGGCGAGAAATGCCCAGCCCATACGTTAATATCAAGCGTAGAGAATTGTCTTTCGAGGCGCTTTACCCCCGGCACAATGGCCAGGGGCAAGCTTTGGTCGGTATATTTTTAGTCCGCGATTAGTCGGACAATTTGTCCTTAGCATCGCCAACGCCTTTTTGCACTTTGCCTTCGGCTTGATCCGCCTGGCCTTCGTTCTTCATGTCTTCTTTGTTCGCGGCGTCACCGGCCTCTTCTTTCAGCTTTCCGCCGACTTCTTTTGCTTTGCCTTTAACTTGGTCTTCGTTAGCCATTTTATTTCTCCTTAGTTTTCTCATGGGATAAACGTGCTCAAAGGGGCAGTGTTCCATCGCGATCCAAAAGAACCCCAAAGTGCCGGCCTGGTTGGTGTTCACGCAATTCGCTTTCGTGCAGTGACCGAGTTCGATGCAAAGCACGCGGTGCGGATCGTCGTCGGGCTCTGAGTCTGGTGATTTTATCGCGCAGCATTCGCAGCGGTTTGGGGGGCAGGTGTGCAGGACTTCTCGACCGTTGGAATTCGACGCGGAATGATGCGGATGTGACTGAGGGGCGGGTCAGTTGAAGCGTGTTCTGGCTTTCAGGAATTGGCGGTTCGAGATCAGTATGAAACGGTGACCACAACACTGTCAAAGTAGGTTCCGACCAACGCTTGCTGGTTTGAGAGTATCCTGCCGTATACCGTGAGCTCTTGGTTTCCACCCGTGCCTGTGCCTGAAGCGGTGGTTCCAGCAACCAGCCCCCAGTCTGCAATGCGCGCTGCATCATGGTAAAGTCCGTAGGCAAGCAAGTCGCCGCCATTGGCCATGCGCCGCCCGGTCGGTCCGGAGGCCACGGCGTTGGTGCCGTGATCCAGACCAACAGTATATGCGGAGGCATTTGTGCAGGAGACTGAAATGGTCGCGATCTGATCGATCGGGGCGGCCACGATGGCGTCAATGACGCCAAAATCCATGTTTGTTACATTGACCGTGCAGCTAGGCGTGACCACTGCATCGACTGTGAATGTATTTACTGCGCCGTATGTGTCGCATGCGTTTTCGCCAAAGGACAGCGCCACGTCGGAGCCGGCCTCGAAGCGCGAATTGTAGGACCCGACAGTGACCTGCGCACCGATAGACGTCAATTCGGCGTAAAGTGTCGATTCAATCGCAGAGCTGCCGGTTGTCACATCCAAAGGCATACTGAATGCGACCACATCCCATGTCGTCCCGCCTGCGGAAAGCGTATTCTGGCTGGTCAGCTGGTATGCGAGTGGTGCTACTTCTCCGCCAGCCATGTAGCGCGGCGTGAGACCTGCTCCGCTTCCGCCGCTGCCCGATCCGACCGTGAGGCAAGCATGCACCATCGTCCCGGGAGTGCCGCCAAAGCATGAAATTGTCACTGGACTGTTGATCTGCGCGGTAAATCCGTCCCGTGCCGAAATCAGGCCAAAGTTCAATGACGCGATATTGGCCTCACAGACCAGAGCCGCACGGGCGGGTAGCGGCAGGCTGGTCAAACCGCAAAGGGCAGTCGCCACGAAACAGTGATAAAACGTCATTTGCATTCAATCCCGTCAATATAGACCTGCCCACCCGGTTGGGCGGCATAGGTGAACTCTGCACTGCAGGTTTTCTCTTTGGTTCGGACCGATATTCGGTTTTGCGCCTCAAGCCCGTCGATCCAGACCTCTCCGTCATATCCAACGACAAAGCTGGATTGTGTCCCCTGCAGACTGACATCGGCACCGGGTGAAAGAAACTCTCCTGCGGTGTCGCGTAGCACGACCAAGGCTGCAGCATTCGGCCGACCTCCGAAATCAACCGCAACCCCCGAGCGCCGGGCGGGAACGACATCCATCGCCGATGCAACAAGGTTTGACTCTATCGACAGTTCGAGCGGATTGATCGAGATCTTGTTCGTTCGGTAGGAAAGCAAACCTGGCACCAATGCCTTGCCGAACCTCCCCGTGCGGGTGACTTCTCGATTGTTCAGGCTCACCGGCACATCGGCCACACCCACATCCACCACAGCAAATCCGTCGCTGATCCGATTGCTGGCGAACAGCCCGCCCCCTGCCAGAACAAGCGCACCGTCGAATGTGGCGCGGGCATTGGTGCCCTGACCGCTGTCGCGCAACCCAAGATCGGCTCTGCCAAAGCTGGTCTGATAAGTGGCATCAACGGCACGGTTCTGCTGTGACAGGTTGGCCCGGTAGCCGTAGCTGCCGGGCTTGCGATCAGCAAAGCGCGACAGGCTTGCGACTGTTTCCATACGTCCCTGGCGAACGCGCCCGACATTGATACTGGCAAATCTGGAGCCGCCCAGAGACATCGACAGACCAACAGAAACACCGTAGCCGCCATCGCCTGCAATATCCTTGAACGCATTGGCCCGAACCGACGCCCTCCGCGACGGAAGTGGCTGGGCATACGAAATCGACAGGATCGTGTTCGACAAGCCTGTCCGTTCAGAGCGGATCAGGTTCATCCCTACGGTGCGGTCGTCGACCAAGAAAGGAAAAGTCAGCGATAGGGCATCCTGCGCAGTGGCCATTGCAAAGCCAGAATCTTTTGTGCCCAAAGGGTCATTCGCCAAACTTTCCATCGCCGCAACTGATGAAAGATCATGGAAATCTCCGAAAGTTCGTCTTGTGCTGTACCGCGCGCCAACCCCGGCCACCTTTGTGCGCACCGCACCGAAGAAGAATTGACCGCTCTGGTGTCCATAGACGCTCGCGCCCCCCGCAAGGCTGACTTCGGCGCGGTTCATCAGGACAGTGTCGAGCCCAAGGCCCGCCATCCAGAAACCGTCAAGGCCTTCGGCATGTCCCCCCAGTGTAAGGCTATCGGAAAGACCATACCGCAGGCTGACAGCCCCGGCTGTGGATCCCCCATAGCGGGCATCCCCCGTGCCATATCCGGCTCGAACGCGCCCAACCTCGACCGAAAAATCAACTTAACCCTTGGATAGCAGGTTCTGCGTCGCGAAGAACGGAACCTTGGTGACCCGCTCATTCCCGCCCGCGTCGCGCAGCGTGAAAACAGCTTCGCCGTCCCCGCTGATCATAGGCACATCCGACAAATTAAAGGGGCCCGGACCCACTGCACCGGAATAAGCCCGCACATTGTCGATATACACCTCGATGCTTGACGGCACTGCGGCTGTTCCGGAATAGGATAGAAGGGGGCTGGCCACCATGTCATCGCGCAATGAAAAATCGCGACGGATCTGGATCCCGCCAAGGCGGACCGGACGGGTCCATGCCATACCCGATGACGTAATATCCCCCACCGTCATCGTCATCAGACGGTCGGGAGTCGAGGCAGTAAAATAGGTGTCATAGCGGGTCAGTTCAGGCGACCCGAAATCATCGCCCTGAAAGCTGAGCGCGCCGGTGCTTGTCAGCACACCCAGCGGGGTATGAGCGCGCAGGTCAAGTGAAGCGAACGCCTCGTTCGCCTGAAATCCGTCGCTGAGAATGTCATTGCCAAGATTTGCTGTCACGCGGTAGTTCAGGACCAGCCCGTATCCGGTTTGCGTCTCGGGGATATTCTTTTGCGGAATGGCGGAAATTTCCACCGGTATTTGGGCCGGCCCTTGCACCGTGATGAGCAGGGTTTGTGAAGCAGCCTCATAGACGAAGTCGAAACCGGGAATTTGATCCAGAAAAATGGGTGGGCCCAGATTGCGAGGCGCGTCAATCCCGATGCCCTCGAGTTCATCGCGTTGTGCAGACATGCGCTGCGATTGTTGCGAGAGCGCAAACTCCGCGATCAGGCCGATCTCGCGCCCATTGATCGAAACAAGCAAAAACAAGGCCTCATCCGTGTCGGGATCATAATCCGGCGATGTTTCCGTTGAAGCGGAGGATGTTGAAAACGGCACTGGTGCTTCAGTCGGCTGCGCGCTTGACGTGTTAACAGGGGCGTAGGTGGCACACAAAGATGTGGTCACAACAGCGATGACGCGACTCCGGTTTTTCACGTTTACCTCCAGCCTGTCTCTCACGGCTGTGCCAAATGGCGCAGCCGTAGTTCGTCAGGGATCAGGCGGGTGAGCCAAAGCAAAGCGGCACCGAATGGCGGATCGTAAACTTCACCGTCTGGTCAGCCTGACTGTCCCCCGGCAATTGATCCACAAGAACGCGGTAGCATTCTTCGCCCCTGATTGGCGTTTCAATGGTCCGCACCAGGCGAATGGTCAGCTCTTGATCGGGTGCCATCTGCAGCGCGGGTGGGCTTGCCACAACATCGCGCGTTGCAAGCAGGTTACCCTCGCCACCATCGCGCATCCAGCGCATGACCCGCACCTGTCCGAAGGTCACACCCGGGCCGCCCGCTTTGACGGTCAGCGTTGCGACCTGATTTCCCGGTGCCACCCTGATCGACGTGGGTGATACCGTGAAATCGTCAGCAAAGGCTGCATTGCATAGCAACATCGTGAAGGCAAAGCCGCTAGCTAGCGATTTCAGCCCTGCAAGACGATAAATGGCTGCGCGTCCGAACGGCTTCATGGCGCATATGCCGCAGTCAGCACCACCGTATCGGTATATGACCCCATCTGGTAGCCTGCGCTCGGTTGAACCTTGCCAAAAAGCGTCACACTGTAGGTATTTGTCGTTCCCTCCCGAACAAGTGTAACGGCACCTTCGGTTGCAATGTCCGCACCGCCTGCTTCAAGCACATGCAGTGTATATGGTATCAGGCTTGCCCCGGAAATCATGTTGCGCTGTGTCGTGGGCGGTTCAGGATTGGCACCCATTCCAACCAGAATGGTTGTCACGGTCGAGGTGCCGTTGCATTCTAGCGTAACGACAGCGGAGCCGTCGTTGACTTCGAGAATACTCAAGTTGCCAAACGCAAGCGGTGCAGCCGAGAGCGTACAGGTCCGTGTCACTTCCGCTGAAACACCCATCTCACCAGTTGCCGTCTGCGCCTGAGCCAAGTTGCCAATAAGCATAGACCCCACGACCAGCGCGGGGAAACAAACAGATTTCATTGAGTTGATCCTTTTTCGGGCGCAGCAGCCCCGAATGCAGTCAACCATCAAGGTCAACTGCCTTCTTATACAGCAATAACTGTCAAATTACAAACTAAGGCCCCTTCCGAGCCTACTGCTTGGGCCATTCCATGCCTCAAAGGGCCGGCGCTGTGATGCAGCAATTTAGCAAGCTGGATGGTGAAAGTGCGAATATGCCGATGTTTGTTTCTAGGAACTCTAATGACAAATATGCAAGCCAGCACGCGTTAGGGAACGCAATGGTGTTTTGCGAACCCCCTGTGAACTTTCACTGATCTACGCCCAAGCTGAGAGGTCATCACCTATTCACAAACCTAGCTCAGATAGCCCGGGATGGTTGTCTGGTCTGCGACCTTGAGGCCAGTGAAACTTGCGGTCTGCCTCGGTGATTGGCAAATCGTTGATGCTTGCAAAGCGGTTTGCCATCAGCCCGTTTTCGGCAAACTCCCAATTTTCGTTGCCATATGACCGGAACCAATTGCCACTGTCGTCGTGCCATTCATAAGCGTACCGAACGGCGATGCGGTTATCCGTAAAAGCCCAGAGTTCTTTGATCAGTCGGTAGTCGATTTCGCGGATCCATTTTGCCGTTAGAAACGCCTCCGCCTCTGCGCGGTTGTTGACGAAAGTTACACGATTGCGCCATTTGGTGTCTAACGTGTAGGCCATGGCGACTTTGGCTGCGTTACGGGTGTTCCAGCCGTCCTCGGCAAGGCGTACTTTTTGAATTGCAGTCTCGCGGGTGAACGGTGGTACTGGGGGACGGGTTTCCATGGGAGTTTTCATTTCTGAGGCAAGTGTCAAAGGTGATTTTCAAGTCGTGGATCAGGCGGAACCAGACGGAGTTGAGCAAATGAGGGACTTTTAAATCTGGGGTCTAGGTTGCATCGACCTGTGAGAACCGAGCCGGAAGTTTCCATCCAATATCCTCCTGTAATTGCTCACTTTAAGTTCACAATGAAACACGCGCTTGCGGACTATCCTGGCGTCTGGTCATACAGCAGACTTAACTCGTCTGTTTGCAGTCCTATGGTGCCGCGCAATTGTCTCTGCAACATAGGCGGCATCCTCGGCCACGCTCAGGAAACGGCCCGAACCCCATGTATGGAGCCAGCCCAGCCCGAGAAAGAAGATCCCATCTTCGTCACAAACGCCACGCGTATGTATTGGACGCCCCCGCGCATCCAGACAATCCACGAGAAGCCAGTCATAATTGGGGCGAAAGCCGATGCACCACAGCACAGACGTAATCCCCTCAGCGGCAGCATCAATTTCCGTAATCTCGGCGTCGGGACG
>JAGXHA010000112.1 GCA_024636475.1 Roseobacter sp.
ACACCATCGCGAAAATGCGTGCTGGACCACCTGTTCCGCCGGCATGTTTTGGAGCGCCGATAACCAGTGTGGCCCCAGCTGCAGGCACTTTATCCAGACCAGCAATGTTTTCGATGCCAAAGCGACCAGTTGGTAGCCATGCATAATGCGTAGCAAAATCCGGTGACATTCCGTGGTCCAGTGACAACGTGTCTGTGGCAATTGAACGGGCACCAGTTTCGTCAATCAACATCTGCACGGCCTCCACATGAAAGCCCGGATAATGTTGAGCTTCACCGTCGAAATTGCGATAGCCGTCAGTATCAATCTTACTGGCCCAACCGGAATGCATCGCCACGCAGGCTCCCGCCGGAATATCGCCATGCGTCGCAATCCAAGCGTTGATATCGTCAGGCGTCACACGGGTGTCCGCATCCATCGCCGCACGCGCTGCTATGTCGATAACGCATAGCGGAGCGAACAGGTCAGAGACTGGGATTTCATCAACTGACATGCCATCGGGTGAGAAATGCAGTGGTGCATCCACGTGAGTGCCAGTGTGTTCGTTCACTGTAAACTGGTTGAGGTTGAAGGAATGTTCCGCGTAGTTGAACAGCTGCTCAATCGAGAATTGTCGCTCACCAAAAAAGGTTGGGAAATCAGGGTGTAGAGTGTGGGTCATATCCTCCACCTTTCCATGCCCGGCAGCCAGGGCCGCAGGCGCTGTTGCACCGATTGTGGCAGCTGCAACTCCGGTCGCCGCGGCGGCCGTAAAGAATCCCCTTCTCGACAGCATTCGGTCTTTGACAGAATTCATTACACAAATATCACACATGTATTTCTCCTTGTTGTTTATGTGGCGCTCCGAATTGGGCGGCCTTTCGTGAACTCATTTGCAGAGTCTACGATGACGTCTGCATCGAAGGCAAAGTAATTAGAAACGCCCTGAATGGTTCTGGCTTGGCTAAAGCTCCCAAGGTCGAGCACCAGTGCAACAATCTCAAAAGTCGCTGCTCGATCTCATCAAGTGTACCGCTTCGATCATGATGTTGCTTTCTACCGAGCTGTTATAAACCGAACACCTCAGCTGCAGCTTTTCCAGATTTCAGACCCTCAATCCATGTTTCTTCGGCTTTTAGTTTGGCCTTGGCATCACAGATCCGAGCGCGCACCACATCGGGGGGTAATGCGCTTGAAATCCCGTCCGATTGCTAGCTTCCAGCCAAACGGGGCAAACCCAAAATCTCTGCTGACTGTACTGGCGTTGCGACAGGGCGACCCATCGCTTCACAAAGCTGTTTCGCTTTCTCCAACTCGGAAAGGTTGCTTACTGCATCCATGTTGTCCTCAAGTCCAACGCGGAAATTTCCGCCTCGTTCGAGGGCCAGCTTTGCGATCGGTGTTTCAAATATATCTTGCCCCAGAACGCCCACGGACCACACCAGATCTAACCCATCAATCATAGCCAAATACAGGTCCAATGCTTCCTTTATCGGGGGCGGAAAACAAGTGCCTCTTATATCCGAACTCGAAGAGGTGCCCAGCAGGCTGCTTCCACCAAAATAGAAATTCACCCGTGAACCTTTAGGAAGGGTTCCCTTTCGTGCCGATGCGCAAATCGTATGCAGCCATCCAGGTTCGAACACTGAAACGGCGGCACCCAACCCGCCCTCGTCACAAATTTTGCTGACCAATCGAATGTCTTCGGGGCGATTGTCGTAGATGCCACCGCGGGATGGCAGGCCGTCTTCACCAGTTTCGCCAATGTATGCAACGCCTGGATCATAGAGAGCCATGCGGATAAGACCCTCATGGCCGAGTTGTCGAAAATGACCGCACTTGTTTTCTGGCGAGTAGTCAACGTTGGCTCCGAACACTGTATTTATGGTCGGATAGAGAATTGCTTCCGGAAATGTTTCCATAACTGGTCGGTAGGCTCGAGCATAGTCTTCGGCTACCTCAAGCGGATCAGCAGACTTTGCTGCACAATGTGAATGCACAACAGATGCACCGGCCTCCATACATGCCAATATCTCCTCAGAAACGTCAGAGGCTAAAATCGGGACTGCAGGGTTGCGTTCGGAAGTTGTGACGCCGTTTACTGCGACCTCAAGGATGACAGGCTTCATTTGTAATCTCTCTGCTTTAGTGAACTTTGAAGACTGGGACTGTCGCTGCTGTTACTTAGCCCGACCTGACACGATTATTTTAAACACACACATCAGGCCATGGCATGAAGTCAAACTCAAAAATAAACTAAATTGACTTATAGCAAATCAACATTGATATTATCGAACAAATGGTTTTGGAGGATTTGTGCGGGTTATTATCGCAGGAGCCGGGATCGGGGGCCTCACCGCAGCGATTGCCCTTGTAAAGCATGGGATCAACGTCGTGGTATGTGAGCGCGCCGAGACGTTTGCGCCGGTTGGAGCTGGTATCCAGCTTGGGCCCAATGCTACGCGCGTTCTATGTAGTCTCGGACTTGAAGCTGCGCTGAGCCCCGTTGTTAGCGAAGCAGCGGGAAAGGAAGTGCGGCTTTGGGATACTGGAGAGATATGGCCGCTCTTCGATCTTGGCGCTGATTGCAGAAAACGCTTCGGCGCGCCTTATTGGATGGTTCATCGCGGCGATCTTCACGCTGCGTTAGTTAATGAATTTGAAAGGCTCAGCCCTAAATCATTACACATGAAAGCAGCCGCGCGTGACGTAACGCAAGCCGATAGCACTGCAAGCTTACACTTCGATCAAGGATCGGAGACGGGCGACATTCTGATCGGATCTGATGGTGTCCATTCAGCGGTGCGTGACGCGATTTTCAGCTCACCAAAGGCTAAGTTCACTGGACTGATGGCATGGCGCGGCCTTGCACGAATGGCTGACCTTCCAGAAGAGCTGCGCCGACCAGTAGGGACAAACTGGGTTGGTCCGGGTGCACATGTTATCACGTACCCCGTGCGTGGTGGTGAATTGCTGAACTTCGTTGGTGTGGTTGAGAACGATTCATGGACCAGTGAGAGTTGGTCAGAAGCCGGTAAGCAAGCGGACTGCGCAGCAGATTTCTCACTTTGGAACCCGCTGGTGCAGGCGACGATCACTGCCATCGAGACGCCGTATCGTTGGGCTCTAGTCGAGCGCCAGCCAATCGATACTTGGGTGGATGGCCGCATCGCACTTTTGGGAGATGCCTGCCACGCAACGCTACCGTTTCTTGCCCAAGGAGCCGGAATGGCTATTGAGGACGCTGTAGTCTTGGCCGACTGTCTTGCGTGTGCTTCTGACCCGAAGACTGGGCTTAGCCGATATGCAGCTCTGCGCAAGCCGCGGACCGATGCAGTGATCGCGGGATCATCTGGCAACACAGGGCGGTTTCATAATGCAGAGCTTGCTCAGCCTGAAACCGCGCGGGACTATGTCGCTAAACAATGGGCACCCGAAAAGGTGCGCAATCGCTATGACTGGCTGTTCGAATACGACGCGACCAGGATCGTTGGCGAAACGGTGCCGATGCATTAATCATGTTGGCAGAAACTATCGACCTGCGCGCATCACAGCCTGAGGAGAGGCCGCGCGTCAGGGTAACATCAAAAGGGAGGATATCCATGAAACTCAGACATACACTTGGTGCTGTTGCGGCGCTGCTTACGCTGGCCCCTGCAACGCAAGCCCAACAGATTGGCATCGGCACAATGGGTCAGGGCACCAGCGGCTACTCGATCGGGGCCGCAATCGCGCGGGTCCTTGCACAAGAAGGCATTGATGCGCTTGTCCAACCCAGCGCGGGCACCAGCGCGTATCTGCCCCTTATCGACATGGGAGAGCTTGACCTAGGCATCGCAAACGCGATCGAGGTCAACGACGCTGCCAACGGCACTGGCGATTTTGAGGGCCGCGCCCTGAAGAACGTGTCCCCGGCTGCACGGCTTTACCCGTTCCGTGTGGGGATCTTTGCCCGCGATGACAGTGGGATCGAAACCGTCGCGGACCTTGCTGGAAAAAGCGTGACCTATGGCTTCACAAGCCAAGTCACCATTAACCGTATTGTAACAGCGATTCTGGCTGCGGGCGGGCTATCACCTGACGATATCGAACAAAATATGGTGCCCAATGTGATCCGGGGTGCCGATGACTTTGTCAGTGGTCGCGCTGACGGTGCGTTTTTTGCCGTTGGATCGGGTAAGGTGACCGAAGTGGACGCTTCCGTCGGCGGGCTGCACTGGTTGCCATTGCCTGGCACACCAGAAGCTGAAGCGCGGCTTCAGGAGGTTGTCCCGCAGGCCTATATCGATGTGATCCAGCCCCGCGAAGGATTGACTGGGGTGGACAGCGAAATGCCCGTGATGGCGTATGATTACATGCTTGTCGTGGGCGCGCATGTGCCAGAAGAAACGGTTACCGCCATTGTGACAGCGTTGCGCGACAACAAGGACGCGCTGGTTGAGTCGTTTGCCGCCTTTCGCGACATGGACCCCGACGCAATGTTTGTGGACGTCGGCGTACCCTATCATCCCGGTGCAGAGAAGGCGCTGAAGCCCGCCAACTGATCCACCAACAGATGCGGTAGGTGTGGTTATGGCCCGCCTACCGCATTTCGACGATCAAACCCCGGAGTTTGCATGACCGACGACATTCGCGACCCCCGCAAACGCGGGCTTGTCGCCTCGATCATTGCCACCGCAATGACCCTCGTGGCCATCCTCTATGCTCTTGATGTGCCAAGAAGCATGGGTCTGAGCCTGTATACCGAACAATATCTCGCTGCGATTCTGGCTTTCGCACTTGGGTTAACCTTTATCGTCGAACCCCGCTTTGCGGGCAGGTTCCGTTTTGTTGACCCACTGCTGTCTTTTGCAGGCGTGCTGGCAGCGGGTTATGTGGCAATCGCATATCCCGACTTGGTCAACGAATTGGTCTACAAGCCTTGGCAGGGTATCGTTGTCAGCCTTGTCATCGGCGGTCTCAGCATCGAGGCGGTACGGCGTCTGACCGGTACAGGTCTAACGATTATCGTCGTTCTGTTTGTCATTTACGGGCTTTTGGGCAATTTGTTACCGTTCGGCATGTCGCGCCAGATCCTGTGGGATCGGCTGTCCATCTACGTTGTGATGGATACCAATGGTTTGTTCGGCTTACCGTTGATGGTGACCGCTACGATGGTGTTTGCATTCATTCTACTCGGCCAAGTGCTGATTTGCTCTGGCGGTTCAGCATTCTTCAACGACCTTGCGCTGTCCCTTGTGGGCCGCACACGTGGCGGCGCTGCAAAGATCGCCGTTGTCTCTTCGTTCCTCTTCGGCAGTGTATCTGGCAGCGCAGTGGCCAATGTCGCGGCTTCCGGTGGTGTGACTCTGCCACTCATGAAGCGCGCAGGATATAAGCCACACATGGCCGCCGCCATCGAGGCACTTGCCTCAACTGGTGGGCAGCTCGCGCCACCGATAATGGGCGCAGCGGCATTCTTGATGGCTGAGTTCCTACAGATTTCCTTTGCGCAAGTCGTATTGGCCGCGGTCATTCCTTCGACGCTCTATTACTGCGCCATCTTCTTTTACGTTGATGCACATGCGGCCGCGAATGACATGACATTGCCGGATGATATCGAAATCCGCCCCCTAATGCGGGTGCTGGCCGAAGGCTGGCAATTCATCGTCCCCTTCATCATCCTGATATATGGCCTGTTCTGGCTAAGCTGGCGGCCAGAACTGGCAGCCCTTACCGCAGCGGCGTCGCTTGCTGTGTTAGCGCTGATCTTGCCATACCGCGGGCAGCGGACAAGTTTGCGGGCCCTGACGCGTGCGTTGCCCGATACGGGCTTTGGCATGGTCGAGATTGTCATGATCTCGGCGGCGGCGGGGATCGTGATCGGCGTTCTCAACATCTCGGGTCTGTCCTTTGCTCTGACACTCAAGCTCGTGGCGATGGCCCAGGACAGCTTGATCCTGCTGCTGGCCATATCAGCCCTGGTCAGCGTCGTTCTGGGAATGGGCATGCCAACTGTCGGCGTCTATGTGCTGCTGGCCAGTCTGATCGGTCCCGCGTTGGTCAAAGCTGGGATCGATCCGATCGCCGCGCATATGTTCCTCCTCTACTTCGGCATGTTGTCGATGATCACGCCGCCTGTCGCGCTGGCCAGTTTTACCGCCGCGACGATGGCAGGTGCCGACGCTATGAAGACTGGGTGGGCCGCTGTGCGCATGGGGTGGGTCGCCTACCTCATTCCGTTCGTGATGGTATTTGAACCGGGTCTTGTTATGCAGGCCCCTGTCGCGGACATCGTGTGGCAATTCATCGGTGCGCTTGTTGGAATCTGGTTTGCGACAGGGGCGATATACGGGTCCCTGATGCGCCCACTTGGACCCCTTGAACGGGCTCTCCTGGGACTACTCGCGCTGATAGCGATCCTTCCCATCGCGAACGGAATCATTGGCCATTCAGTTAATGCCGTGGCAATCGTCATTGGGTTCGCTCTTGTTTTTCGTACCCTGATCCTGCGCCCGGCAGGGTCCTGAACAACCAATCATCTGAAATACAAGGAGATCCGAAACATGGGATCAGACAACGAAGCACAGGTCATCATCTCTGGGGGAGGGCCTGTCGGCATGGGGCTTGCCATCGAACTCGGACAACGCGGCATCGAAGTTCTGGTGCTTGAGAAATACCCGTCCCTTCAGCTGATCCCCAAAGGCCAGAATTTGGCCCCCCGGACGATGGAGCATTTTCAGGTCTGGGGGGCCGAACCTGAATTGCGTGCGGCACGCACCGTACCCCCAGAATTCGGGATCGGTGGGCTGACCGCCTATGGCACGCTATTGGGCAAATATCACTATGATTGGCTCAAGCGCGAACTGGTGCGCCCCTATTATGCCGCCGACAATGAACGCCTGCCCCAATACCAGACCGAATCCGTGCTGCGAGACCGTGCGTCCAAGATCAAGTCAATCACCATGCGGACCGGGGTGGAGGTCTTGGGCGCGGCGCAGGATAAGGCTGGCGTCACGGTCAGCACCCGTGACCGTGACAGCGGCGAAACGTTTGAGGTCCGGGGCGACTATGCGGTTGGTTGTGATGGCGGCAGGTCGACCCTGCGCGAAGCGGCAGGGCTGCCCCAGACCGTGCGGGATCACGACCGGTTGATGGTGCTGCTGGTGTTTCAGTCCGACGTATTGCACCGCGCACTCCTCGATCAGCATCCGGGAAAAAGCTTCTTTAACGTCCTGAATCCGGAGCTTGAAGGGTATTGGCTTTTCTTCGGACGCGTCGATCTGAAAGGTGAATTCTTCTTTCATGCCCCCCTGCCCGCCAATGCCGACCCCAAAACCTTTGACTTCAAGGCATATGTTGCCCGCGCCGTCGGGGCTGAAATCGACATGGACATCCGCCATCGCGGGTTTTGGGATTGTCGCGTGGCGATTGCCGACGACTACGGCCATGACCGTATCTTTGTCGCGGGCGATGCCGCGCATAATCATCCGCCCTATGGCGGCTACGGGATCAACACCGGGTTCGAGGATGCACGCAATCTGGGCTGGAAGCTGGCGGCCCGGTTGCACGATTGGGGCGGGGACGCACTGCTATCGTCATATGATACAGAACGACGGCCGGTCTTCGAATCCACCGCAGAAGATTTCATTGAGGCTTCGATATCAACCGATCGCGATTTCCTCGCCGCGCAAGATCCTGAACGCGACAGACCTGCATTCGAAGCTGCGTGGTCCGAGCGATCAGCAGGTGCGTCATCAGAGGTAGGATCGTATCAACCGAATTACCGTGGATCGCCGATCGTTGACGGGGCGGGAGATGGCGCAGCGGACGCGATCGCCGAGCATCTTTTCAAGGCGCGTCCAGGCTACCACCTAGCGCCGCGCCCTCTGCCTCACGGGGGGACGACGTATGATCACCTCGGCACCGGATTCACCCTGATTGCAGTGGACAAACCGGCGGCGGCGCAGGCGTTTGTCGACGCTGCGCAGGCATTGTCCATCCCCCTTGATGTTGTGTCGTTGGCACCCGATGCAAAACTGCAGGATTATGAGGCGTCGCTTATCCTCGTCCGGCCAGATCACTTTGTCGCCTGGGCTGGTGATGCCGCGCCCAACGCAACAAAAATCCTGCGTCTGGCAACCGGGCATAGCGACTGAACGGGCGCGCGGCAGCCGCCCTATTCGGGAAGCGCCGCGCCCCCTTGCCGTCCGACTTCTGCCGCAGCAGCGCGCACCGCGTCCTGAAGCGCGATGTTCTTGGAAGGCTCGCCCAATGCGACAGAACCGACGGCCGTTAGCGCGGCCTGAATGCGGCCATCGACACCAAAGACAGGTGCGGAAATGCCGTAGAACCCGGTCTGCAGATTGCCTTCGGTCATTGTGATCCCGGTAGATCTGATGGTGTCTGCGCGTAATTCCGCCTCTGCCAGCACACCCGGGGAAAGCGTTTCCTCGTACTGTGCGATCGTGGACCATTCGCTTTGCGGCAAATGCGCAAAGAACGTGCGCCCTGTGGCGGTTGTCAGCAGCGGCAGTACCGACCCCACTTTCACGACAAACGGGCTGCGGTCGCGCCCGTCAAGCTTGTAGATAATCGTCGGTCCCATGTTGCCCCAGATCGACAGGGTAAAGGCCTGCGCATGGTCTTGCGACAGACGTCCGAGCACGGGCATTGCGGCATCGACGACATCGAACTGGCTGATGGCCGACGCCCCAAGCTGAAGCGCCGCAGGTCCAAGCCCGTAGTGCCCGTTGCGCCCGTCTTGCCGGACGAGGCCCA
>JAGXHA010000010.1 GCA_024636475.1 Roseobacter sp.
CGCGATCTGTCGATCATCGGCACGCCGCCCGACGACCGTTTGGCCATGCGCACCTATATCAGCGAATTTGACACGGTCATCCTGCGTGAGGCGCTCTTGCGCGAACATTATCGCGGCGGGCAGTCCTTTTACGTGGTGCCGCGCATCAGCGACCTGCCGGAAATCGAAGCGTTCCTGAAAGAACAACTGCCGGAACTGACCTATCTGGTGGCGCACGGCCAAATGGCAGCAGGAGAGCTTGATGACCGCATGAACGCCTTTTACGACGGCAAATACGATATCCTGCTGGCTACAACGATTGTCGAGTCCGGTCTTGATATCCCCACCGCGAATACGATGATCGTCCACCGCGCCGACATGTTTGGTCTGGCGCAGCTTTACCAGATCAGGGGCCGCGTGGGCCGGTCAAAGACCCGCGCCTATGCCTATCTCACCACCAACCCCCGCACCAAACTGACCCCCACCGCCGAAAAGCGCCTGCGGGTTCTGGGAAGCCTCGATACGTTGGGGGCAGGGTTCACGCTCGCGTCTCAGGATCTGGATATTCGCGGCGCAGGCAATTTGCTGGGCGAGGAACAATCCGGCCAGATGCGCGATGTCGGGTTCGAACTGTACCAGTCGATGCTGGAAGACGCGATTGCCAAGATCAGGGCCGGAGAGTTGGAGGGCGTGATCGACGACGACGGCCAATGGGCACCGCAGATCAATCTGGGCGTGCCAGTGCTGATCCCGGAGGCCTATGTGCCCGATCTTGACGTACGTCTTGGCCTTTACCGGCGTCTGTCCAGCCTGACCACCAAGGTCGAGCTTGAAGGCTTTGCAGCCGAACTGATCGACCGCTTTGGCAAACTGCCGCGCGAGGTCAACACGCTGATCTTGGTCATTCGCATCAAGGCGATGTGCAAGCGGGCAGGGATTGCAAAGCTGGATGGCGGCCCAAAAGGGGCCACGATCCAGTTCCACAACGACAAATTCGCCTCTCCCGAGGGGTTGGTCACCTTCATTCAGGACCAGCGCGGGCTGGCCAAGGTCAAAGACAACAAGATCGTCGTCAAACGCGATTGGAAAAACGACACTGACAAGATCAAGGGGGCCTTTGCGATTGCCCGCGATCTGGCTGAACATCTCATCGCCAAAGAAAAGGCGGTCAAAAAAGCCAAGGGTTGAGGCCCCGGAGTTTTCAAAAACTCCGGTCCGTTTTCTTCAAAGAAAACGGCTAGCCTCTAGGTGTAGAGTGACGGCACTCCCATCTGGGCGTGAATGTCGTTCACGTCGGCAGGCTCCATGCCGTAACCCTTGGCCAGCAGGTGCAGATACTGCGCCTCGTCCTGGGTATCCAGATCAATCGCCAGCAAGGATACCGCATAAACCTGCGGGCCCATGCCATCGGGCGTCTGCGCGACCAGACCGTCAACATCAACTGGCGCATCCATCCGCGCCTTGACGAATTCGGCTTCTTCCGCGTTGACGTCCCCCAGATGCGACAGCAGCTTTTCGCGCTCGCCCTCATCAAAGGTCCCATCAGATTTAGCGGCTTGAATCATCGCTGCGATCATCAATGCAGCCATGACTTCCTGCCCTTGGGAGGGCTCTATCGCGGGGGCCGGGTTGCTGTCGAATTGCGAATTCAACACGGCACCGAAATCAGCTTCCTCGCGCTCTGGCTTGCCACTGGTTGAGCCGCCAAGGCCGGACAGCAATCCACCAGCGCCCGCAGCGCCAGCCAATCCCCCCAGCAATCCGCCCAAGCCACTGCCAGTCGCACCACCGGCACTGCCACCCAACTGGTTCAAAAGTCCGCCGAGGCCCTCATTTGTTCCCCCGGAACTGCCGCCAAGTTGGTTCAGCAAGCCACCCAGGCCACCGCTGGATCCTGAGGTTCCGGCCATCAGACCGCCCAGCATATCCTGCAAACCACCGCCCTGTGCGCCACGACCACCAGACCCACCCGTAAAGCCGCCAAAAAGACCACCCAGCCCACCTGCGTTTCGTGTTCTGCCGCCCTGCTTCATCATGCTGCTGGCCCCTTTGGCAACCGCAACGCCAATGGCCACTTTGGCCAGTGTTTTCATCAAGCTCATGTCCAATTCCCCATTGGTATTTCTTGCAAGACACTGTTCGAAATCCCAAGATGGCGCAAGTCTTTGATCAAAGCTTCGCACGCGGCGGGCGTCAAACCGATTGACAACCCTTTGCCAACGCGGGTTTGTGAGGGCATGGAACGCAAAACACAAATCGACATGTTCGGGGCCATAGCCCTGATCCTATTTGCCCTGAATCTGGCGTTCAATCAGGTTGTGATCAAGGTCACGAACGGCGGGTTTAATCCGGTGTTTTCTGCGGGCCTTCGATCGTTGGGTGCCGTCGTTGTCTTGATCATCTGGATGAAGGTGCGCGGCGTCAGTTTTTCTTTTCCGCGTCCGGCTTGGGGCTGGGCCATTGTGTCGGGGTTGCTGTTCACCTTTGAGTTCACGTGCCTTTTCATTGCGTTAGACACCACGACTGTCAGCCGCGCGTCGGTCATTTTTTATTCGATGCCGGTTTGGCTGACCATCGCCGCGAACTTTTTATTACCCAATGAACGGCTGACCCCGGTCAAGATTCTGGGTCTTGTGATGGCCATGTCCGGCGTGGCTGTGGCCCTGAGCGACCGCAGTGGCGGGCATGTAAGCTGGACGGGCGATTTGCTGGCCCTGACATCCGCCCTTTGTTGGGCTGGCATTGCCTTGCTGGTACGCATCACCCCGCTTGAGAAGGTGCCGCCTGCGCAGCAACTGATGTGCCAAGTTGCAATCTCCGGGCCCATTCTGGTGCTGATTGCGCCGCTGTTTGGTCCGCTCATTCGCGATCTGCAAATGATCCATCTGGCGGGTCTGGGTTTCCAGATCGTCGCCGTCGCGAGCCTTGGATTTCTTGCATGGTTCTGGCTGATGTCGGTGTACCCTGCATCCACAGTCGCATCGTTCAGCTTTTTGTCGCCGGTGTTTTCCGTCATCCTGGGCTGGCTGCTGCTGTCGGAGCATGTGGCATGGTCGGTCTGGGCCGCCTTGGTTCTGGTTGCAGCGGGAATTTACCTGATCAACCGCAAACCCCGTCTGGCCTAGGTTCCGCAAAAAGTTGCAGGCACGATCTCTCGGTCTGTGGGCGGGTGGCGCAGGTCTGGATCGGCAGCATCATCATAGGGGGTCGCCAGCGCTTTCATCAGCCGCTCAAACGGGGCCATATCGCCTGCCACGGCTGCTTCTATCATCTGCTCGATCCGGTGATTGCGTGGAATGATCGCGGGGTTGGCGGCTTTCATGGTTTCCTCAGCATTGGCTTCGCTTGCAATGCGCGTTTTCCACCGCGCGCGCCACGCCTCGAACTCGTCGCGGTCCAGAAACTCGTCGATGGCATTTTCACTGCCCAAGGCGCGAAACGCATTGGTGAAATCGGCACCGTCTTTTTGCATCAGTGCCAGCAAATCGTTGATCAGTGCTGTGTCTTCTTCTCGGATTTTCGTGATCCCGATCTTTGCGCCGAACCTCTTGAGCCACGCCGCCTCGATCAACGCGGGCATCGCATGCACAATTTGCGTTGCCTGTTCAATCGCTGCGTCCTTGTCGTCGGCCAGCTGGATCAGCGCGGTGGCAAGTTGCGCCATGTTCCACACCACTATTTGCGGCTGATTGGAGAACGCATAACGCCCCTGACGGTCTATGGAACTGAAGACGCGATTGGCGTCGAACACATCCATGAATGCGCAAGGCCCGTAATCAATCGTCTCGCCCGAGATGGTGCAGTTATCGGTGTTCATCACGCCGTGGATAAAGCCTACAGACATCCAGGCTGCAACCAGGTCAGCCTGACGCGCACAGACCGCACTGAGCAAACCCATAGGCCCGTCGGCCTGCGGATAATGGCGGGCGATGGCATAATCGGTCAGCGTCTTGAGGTTCTCAAGCTCGCCGCGGTGGGCAAATACCTGAAACGTGCCGACCCGCAGGTGGCTTGCGGCCACGCGGGTCAGCACCGCACCGGGCAGCGCCGTTTCGCGGTATACGTCTTCGCCCGACCTGACTGCCGCCAAAGCGCGGGTCGTGGGGATGCCAAGCGCGTGCATCGCCTCTGACACCACATATTCGCGCAGCACAGGCCCGAGCCAGGCGCGCCCGTCACCGCCGCGCGAGTAGGGCGTGCGCCCAGACCCCTTGAGCTGAATATCGCGACGCTGGCCATTGGTGTCCACGACCTCGCCCAGCAAAATCGCGCGCCCATCGCCAAGCTGCGGGTTATAACTTCCAAACTGGTGACCTGCATAAAGCTGCGCCAGCGGTTCGGCACCCGCAGGCAGCGCGTTGCCGCCAAGGGTAAGCGCCAGTTCTGCGGTTTCGGCGTGGGTGATGCCCAATGTCCTGGCAAGGTTCAAGTTGAACGCCAGCACTTGAGGTGCGGCAACGGGCGTGGGGTTGATGCGGGTGAAAAAGCCGTCGGGCAGGGCCGCATAGCTGTTATCGAAGGGGGCTATAAATGTCATGCTGTATATATAGGGGCGGCAGTGCCCAATCACCAGTTTTCTTGCCATTTCCTGAACCAGTCTAGTTTTAACGAGGACACAACGTCGCAACAGATTACAGGAGATCAACAATGGCCGCCTCCAACTATGTCGGAATGCAACTGAAAGACCGCCCTGAGTTTTCAAATAAACCCCAGCCCCTCACGTTTAGCGAAGACGCCAGCGTGAAAGAAGCCGTCGCTGCGATGAGCGAGAAAAACTTTGGGTCGGTGATTATTGTTGACGCTGACCAAAAGGTGATCGGCGTGGTGACAGAGCGTGACGTGATGAAAAAGCTGGTAAACGGTGGGCTTGACGCCGAAAAAACCAAACTTGCGGATATCATGACCCGCAACCCCCGCATTGCCAAGGAGACCGACGACGTGGTGGACTGGCTGCGGATCATGTCAAACGAGCGGTTTCGCCGCTTGCCCGTGGTTGACGCCGATGGCCGCATCAAGGCTGTGTTCACGCAAGGCGACTTCGTCAGCTACACATGGCCCGATCTGGTCTATCAGGCTAAGGAGATGGCCAAGGCGAGCTTTGGCAGGAATTACGGCGTTTGGCTCGTGATAGGGGGTATCATGCTTTATTCGTTGCTGATGGTGATCGTCGTCGGAATGATGTAACCCCTATAGCTTTCGCGACATCATCATATAGCGTTCGCGCGGGAGAAACCCTGCGCGGGCATACAGTTTCTGAGCCACGGCATTGTCGCGGTCGACCTCAAGATGGATCGCTTTGACACCGCCACCAGCCAACGCATTTGGCAACGATGACAACGCCTCTGTCGCGATGCCGCGCCCGCGGACGCCGGGACGAACGTAAATCTCGTCAATGATCGCATCCAGCCCGCCAAATTCAACCGACCAGCCAAAGGTGATGATCACATATCCGATGGGCGCGCGGGCAGGGCCGATCAGATACGCAACGCCGTGGGGAATACCCGCCAGCAAGGGGGCCAGGCCATTGCGCCGCGCCTCGTCGGTTTGTTTAATGTCTTGCTCGGCCTGAAAAGCGGCGACAAGGGCAATAAGCTGGTCCAGATGTTCCGGCTTTCCCAGTGTAAAGGCGGCGCTCATAACCGGGCCAGCCGTTCGGTCATCAGGCTGAAAAACCCGTCTGCATCGATCTCATTCATGAACGTTGCATTGGGTACCCGATCTGTTACCCCCCACCAATCGGCGACGGTCATGCCCATTGTCAGCTCAGATGTCGTCTCGATCTCGACGTTGATATGGCGGCCCGTGAAAAGTTCAGGGCGGATCAGATAGGCGGTCACACAAGGATCATGCAACGGTGCCCCTTCGGAGCCGTATTTTTCCTTGTCGAAACGTTCGAAAAATTCGGTCATCTGTGCGACGGCAATACCCACCGGGCTGCCAATCCCGCGAAACGCGTCATTGCGCGCAGCCGTGACCAGCGCCTTGTGGGTGACATCAAGTGGCATCACGACGATAGGCGCACCAGATTTAAACACAATATCAGCAGCTTGCGGGTCGACGTAAATGTTAAACTCAGCCACAGGGGTGATGTTACCCCCATCAAAATAACCACCGCCCATCAGCACGATCTTGGCAATGCGACCGGCAATATCGGGGGCTTTGGTCAGCGCGGTGGCGATATTCGTCAGCGGCCCCAGCGGGCACAGCGTGACTGTGCCCGGCGCGTGGTTGCGCAACGTCTCAATAATGAAATCTACTGCGTGACCATCTGCCAGTGGCATGGTGGGTTCGGGCAGATCGGGACCATCAAGACCTGTCTTGCCGTGCACATGCTCGGCTGTGACAAGGGCGCGACCCAAAGGGCGGTCGCAGCCAGCGAAAACCTTGACGTCTGTCTTGCCCGCCAATTCGCACACGATCCTTGCGTTGCGCGTGGTCAAATCCAGCGGCACATTCCCCGCGACGCAGGTAATTCCCAAAACCTCGACATCCTCGGGGCTGGCAAGTGCCAGAAGAATGGCAACGGCATCGTCCTGACCGGGGTCGGTATCGATAATGATCTTGCGCGGGGTCATGGGGGCTCCTGTCGTGATGATGCGCAGAGCCTTGCCGCAAGCCGGGGCACTTGTCCAGCAAAGGACAAACCGTTTAGCTGCGTTCCGCCACTTTCACCGCGTCCCATAGCGCATCCATCTCGGCCAGATCACTGTCGGCGGGGGTTTTCCCCATCGCGGCCAGGCGGGCCTCGACACCTTCGAAGCGGCGGATGAATTTGGCGTTGGCGCTGCGCAGGGCTGCTTCGGGGTCCACACCCAGATGGCGCCCCAGATTGGCCATCACAAACATCAGATCACCGAATTCTTCCTCGACCTCTGCTTGGGTCAGCGTATCGCGGGCCTCGACCAGTTCGGCGGCTTCCTCGGCGATCTTGGCGATGACATCATCGGTATCGGGCCAGTCAAACCCCACCCGTGCCGCGCGTTTTTGCAATTTATAAGCACGCAGCAAAGCGGGCAGACCCACGGCAACCCCATCAAGCGCACCACCTTGTGCCTTGCCTGCGCGCTCGGCCGCTTTGATCTTCTCCCAGTCGGCGGTCTGTTGTTCGGCAGATTTATCGCGGGATTCGTCTCCAAATACATGCGGATGCCGTGCGACCATCTTATCCGAGATATTCCTAACCACGGATTGAAAGGTGAAATGCCCGTCCTCTTCGCCCATCGCCGTATGATAGACGGATTGCAGCAGCAAATCGCCCAACTCGCCCTCAAGCTCGGACCAGTCGCGCCGCTCGATGGCATCGGCAACTTCATAAGCCTCTTCAATGGTATAGGGGGCGATGCTGTCAAAATCCTGCTCGATATCCCAAGGGCAACCGGTTTCAGGATGACGCAAGCGGCGCATGATTTCCAAAAGCCGCTCAATCCCTGCGCTTTGATCGTGGATCAGTGCGTCATTTGTCGTCTCGGCCATTGCAGCGCCCTTGTGTCTGGTGTCAGATGCAACCTGACCAAGATCAAAGCAGGAGTCCACCCAATGCCCGTCGTGAACCGCATCGCGGATTTCGCCTCTTTGATGACCCAGTGGCGCAGACATTTGCACACAATCCCCGAATTGGGCGTTGAATGCCACAAGACTGCGGCCTTTGTGGCCGAGCGTTTGCGCGAATTCGGCGTGGATGAACTGCACGAAGGGTTTGCCACGACAGGAATGGTGGCGATCATCAACGGGCAGGGCAAGGGGCCAACGATTGGCTTGCGCGCGGATATGGACGGCTTGCCGATCCTTGAGGCGACCGGACTGGACTATGCCAGCACCCACGAAGGCAAAATGCACGCATGCGGGCATGACGGCCATACGACGATGCTGCTGGGGGCCGCGAAGTACCTTGCCGAGACGCGCAATTTTTCGGGTCGCGTGGCGCTGATCTTTCAACCGGCCGAAGAAACCGGCGGCGGGGCCGAAGTGATGGTGCAAGAGGGTATTCTCGACCGCTTTGATATCTCCCAGCTTTATGCGCTGCACAATGCACCCGGCTTCGGTGTTGGCGGATTTTATACCACGCCGGGCCCTATCATGGCAGCGGTGGACAGCTTTCACATTCATATCAAGGGTTTGGGAGGGCACGGCGCCATGCCTCACGACACCCGCGATCCGGTCGTGGCGGCCTGTGGCATTGCCACCGCGATCCAGACCATCGTAAGCCGCAACCACTACGCGCTGAACGATCTGGTGGTGTCAGTCACACAAATCCACACCGGCACGGTCGATAACGTGATCCCCGAAACGGCCTATATCAACGGCACCGTGCGGACCTTTGACAAGGAGGTTCAGGCTATGGTGATGCGCCGGTTGCAGCAGATCGTCGATGGTCAGGCCTCGAGCTATGACGTCGAGGCGACGTTGGACTACGTCAAAGGCTATCCGGCAACGATTAACACCGCCGAAAATGCCAAGTTCGCGGCAGAGATTGCGACAGAAATTGCCGGAGAGGACCATGTTGTTGCGGATAATGGTCGCGAAATGGGGGCGGAAGATTTCAGCTATATGCTGGAAAAGCGGCCCGGAGCCTATTTGTTCTTAGGTCAGGGCGACACAGCGGGGCTGCACCATCCCAAGTATAATTTCGACGACGAGATCGCCCCGGTTGGCGCGTCCTTCTTTGCCCGGATTGTGGAGCGGGCACAGCCTGTGGGGGCAAAGTAATGGCACTGGAGGACGCAAAAACCCAAGTCGATCAGGCCTTTACGCGTGCAGACCTCAAGGGACCAAGCTTTGAGAACGCCTTTGGCGGGGCCACGTCGTTTTTGCGCCGCCGCTATACCAAAGACCTGAGAGGCGTGGATATCGCCGTGACTGGCGTGCCATTTGATCAAGCCGTAACCAACCGCCCTGGCACCCGACTTGGGCCGCGCGCGATCCGCGAGGCATCAACCCTGCAACCCTATGATCCGCCCTATGGCTGGGATTTCGATGTGCTGAGCGAATTTGCCATCGCGGATTATGGCGATCTGGCGTTCGATTATGGCCATACCAGCCAGTTTCCTGCCGTTTTGACCCAGCATATCAAGGGCATACTGGACGCAGGGGCCGCAAGCGTGGTGCTGGGCGGCGATCATTATATCAGCTTTCCCATCCTCAAGGCCTATGCCGAGAAATACGGGCCGATCAGCCTGTTGCAATTCGATGCCCATTCGGACACCTGGCCCGATGATGACATGGACCGCATCGACCACGGCACGATGTTCTACAAGGCGGTGAAATCGGGGATCGTTGATCCTGCGACCTCGGTGCAGGTGGGGATCAGAACGACAAATCCAGATACGTTGGGGGTCACCACGATTGACGCCCGCGAGGTCCACGAGCTGGGCCCCCTAGCGGCTGTTTCCAAGATAAAACAGACACTTGGGGACCGCCCTTGCTATCTGACCTTTGATATCGATGCGCTTGACCCTGCCTTTGCACCGGGGACTGGCACACCGGTTTGGGGCGGGCTTACGTCAGCACAATGCGCGATCATACTGCGCGATCTGGCGGGGATCAACATTGTGGGGGGCGATGTCGTCGAAGTCTCGCCACCGTTTGATACCACTGGGGCCACCGCGATTGCCGGCGCACATGTGGCGACGGAAATCCTGTGCCTGTTGGGATGGAGGATGCGAAACGCATGAGTGATAAGAACCAACCTATTAGCGGCAATGATCTGGCCCGATTTTCGGGGCCCAACACGTTCATGCGCCTGCCTTCTTCAAGAGACCTCAAGGGGTTGGACGTTGCAGTCTTGGGTATTCCTTTGGATATCGGCACCTCTTGGCGATCGGGAACGCGTTTTGGCCCCAAGCAGGTTCGCGCTGAAAGTGCGATGCTGCGGCCCTATAATCTGGCTACAGGGGCGGCCCCTTTTGACTCACTGCAAGTTGCGGATATCGGTGATCTGGCGATCAATACCTTTTCACTTTCCCAAAGCCTGTCCATTATTTCAGAGAGTTACGACGCGATCTTGAAGTATGATGCGATGCCCGTCGCCATTGGAGGGGATCATTCGATCACGCTTCCAATCTTGCGGGCAATGGCAAAGCGGCACGGTCCGCTGGCGCTTGTTCATGTGGATGCCCATGCCGACGTCAATGACGAGATGTTCGGCGAGCGAGAAACTCATGGCACAGTCTTTCGGCGCGCCTATGAAGAAGGGCTGATCAACCCGCAAAAAACCTATCAGATCGGATTGCGGGGGTCGGGCTACGGTGCCGATGACTTTACCGAGGCCGCAGGCTGGGGTTTCCAACAATTCCCCGCGCACGAACTGTGGCATCGCAGTCTTGCACCGCTGGGTGCTGAAATCCGCCGCGACATCGGCGACGCCCCCGTTTATGTCACCTACGATATCGACAGCCTTGATCCCGCTTACGCCCCCGGCACCGGCACGCCGGAAATTGGGGGATTAACCACGCCGCAAGCGCTCGAGCTTTTGCGCGCACTTAAGGGATTGAACATTGTCGGGGCGGATCTGGTTGAAGTTTCCCCCCCCTACGACACGTCTGGCAATACCGCGCTGACGGGTGCCAATATCTTGTTTGAAATTCTATGTATCCTGCCTGGGGTCGTGTATCGTTGATCTGATGATGCTGTGTGATGGGTTTGAGTGGCAAAATGAAAGCGAAAAAAGTTATGATGATGTTTTTCTGGCTGGTCGTCGCGGTCTTTATCGGCTTGCAAGCCTATGTGCGCCTTGCCCCCTCCAATCCGCAGGACTGGACGATTGACCCCTCGAAAGACGCTCCGGGCGCATATGCGACGGCGGGTGGCTACCGCGTTGTCAGCACCATTGATACGGACGCAGACAGTTTTCTTGCGGCATTTGACAATGCCATGAAGGCGCAGCCACGCACCCGAAAACTGGCCGAGGTTGACGGGCAGCATATCTACATCAGCAGGTCTCTTTTGTGGGGTTTTCCTGATTATACGACAGTGGCTTTTGACGACGGTAAAAGCCGCGCAACGATCTATAGCCGCTTGCGTTTTGGTGGATCAGATATGGGTGTGAACAAGAAACGACTGCAACAAGTTCTCACGTCGATTGGGATCGACCCGGAGGGCTGAACTAAGGCAGCCTTGCTTTACCTCGCGCCACATCGGCACATTCAGGGACATCTGGCACTGCGCCATAAAGAGCCTGCCGCCCACGTCCATGCAAATGGTCTGGCCAAGCTCGATCCGGTTTCCTTGGGTATTTGTGCAATAACAATCAACAGCCTTTCCACTGGGATAGGTGCTTTGCGCGGCAGCCGTTTGGGCAATCAGGCCCAGTAGCAGAGCAATCTGTTTCATAGAAGTCAGATTAGCACAAAGCGGCCCTTGACCAAAGGCTTATCATCAGCGACAGAAATGCGATGATCCCCATGGACCGCCTTGCCCAAATCCTCCAGCGTTTCCAGTTTCTGGAGGCGTCGATGTCTGCCGGGTCAGATGGTGCGGATTTCGCGAAGCTGGCAAAGGAATACGCAGACCTGCGCCCGGTGGTCGATCAGATCGAGGGATATCGCGGCTTGCTGCAAGACATGGACGATGCGCGGGCCATGCTGAAAGACCCCGAAATGGCTGAACTGGCCGAAGAAGAATTGCCGCGTCTCAAGGCCGTGTTGCCAAAGGCCGAAGCCGCCTTGCAATTGGCTTTGCTGCCCAAAGATGAAGCCGATGCAAAACCTGCCATGCTTGAGATCCGACCCGGCACCGGCGGGGACGAGGCGGCATTGTTCGCCGCTGATCTGTTGCGCATGTACCAGCGCTATTCAGAAGCCCAAGGCTGGAAGTTCGATCTGATAGAAGAGCAGATGACCGAGCTTGGCGGCGTCAAGGAGGTGGTGGCCCACATCAAGGGCCTTAACGTCTTTGCCCGGTTGAAATACGAATCCGGTGTGCACCGGGTCCAGCGTGTGCCGACCACCGAGAGCGGCGGGCGCATCCACACTTCCGCTGCGACAGTGGCCGTGTTGCCAGAGGCGCAGGATGTCGACATTCACGTTGATCCCAACGATCTGCGGATCGACACCATGCGCAGTTCCGGAGCAGGCGGGCAGCATGTGAATACCACTGATTCCGCGGTGCGGATTACGCATATTCCTACCGGGATGGTGGTCACGTCCTCTGAAAAGTCGCAGCACCGCAACCGCGAGATCGCGATGCAGGTCCTCAAGGCGCGGCTTTATGATGCGGAGCGCCAGCGCGTTGACAAGGAACGTTCGGCAGATCGGGCCTCGCAGGTAGGCTCTGGCGATCGGTCCGAACGGATCCGGACCTATAATTTCCCGCAAGGTCGCATGACCGACCACCGGATCAATCTGACCCTGTACCGTCTTGATTCTGTGATGCAGGGCGACCTGAACGAGATCATCGACGCACTGACTGCAGACGCGCAGGCGCGCATGATGGCCGAGATGGGTCAATGAGCGCGCCAACGGCTGCGCAAGCCATGGCGTCTGCTGCGGCACGGCTGCGCGCCGCTGGCGTGCCCGACCCAGCCCGAGATGCGCGGGTCTTGCTGGCCCATGCCGCATCCGTCGATGCCTCGCGTGTCACTCTGATCGCGCCCGAGGAAATCGCCCCCGAGATCGCAGAGCGCTTCGAAAATCTGATCGCACTCAGGGCCGTGCGCGTGCCCGTTTCACATCTGGTTGGGCAACGGGCCTTTTACGGGCGCGACTTCAAGATAAGCCGCGATGTGCTGGACCCGCGCCCCGAAACCGAAACCCTGATCGAACTGGCTCTCTCGGAGACGTTCGATCACGTGCTGGACCTTGGCACCGGGTCGGGCTGCATCCTTGTCACCCTGCTGGCAGAGCGGCAAGAGTCGCACGGCCTGGGCCTGGATTTATCCGAGGCTGCCTGCCTTCAAGCCAGCGCGAATGCAGTGCTGCACGGGGTAGAGGCGCGCGCAGACATCCGGCAGTCAAACTGGTTCGATGCAGCGGAGGGGCGGTTCGATCTGATCGTCGCAAACCCGCCTTATCTGGCGAAGTCGGAAATGGCCGGTGTGGCCCCCGAGTTGCGCCTTCACGAACCCGAGATGGCGTTGACCGACGGATTGGACGGGCTGAGCGCCTACCGTGTCATCGCCTCACAAGCGCAGGGGTATCTGACGGCCACCGGACGTGTGCTGGCCGAAATCGGCTGGCAACAGGGACCAGATGTTGCAGGAATTTTCAAGACAGCTGGCTGGGGCAGGGTGCGGATATTGCCAGATCTTGACGGCCGCGACCGTGTCCTTTGGGCGGATACACCCGCCTGAACCGGGTTTAGCGGTCCAGAAGTGGCACGAAAACGCTAAAAATTCCATTTCATCGGTATTGTTGACAGTTTAGGCTTGATCGTACCGGATGACCGTGCTTATTCAAAGGTGTTGCAGCGGTGGATACCAATCGGTGGTCCCGCGCGGCGTTAAGCCCAACAGATCGTATGGCGCGCTTTCGAAGGATGTAAACGCATCCGGCGGCTTTTTCGAAGCACAGCACAACAAGGCTGAACGAATTACATGAAATCTTCAAGATCCCGTTCCCGATCCAAGAATACCCGCAACCGTCAACCGCAAGGTGGCAACGTCGTCAACCGTGTGTTCGACAGCTCCGGCCCGGAGGGCAAGGTGCGCGGCACGCCGCAGCAGGTGATTGAAAAATACAACCAGCTGGCACGCGACGCGCAGCTCAGCAACGACCGCGTGGCGGCTGAGAACTTCCAGCAACATGCCGAGCATTACCTGCGTATGTTGTCAGAAGCGCAGCGCGAGATTGATCAGCGCCGCGAGGAGCAAGAGCGTCAAAACCGCGAACGTCAGGAAGAGCAGGACCGCCAGAACCGTGAGCGCCAGTCAGAGCGTGATCGCGAGCGGGCCGAGCGTCAGGAACGCGATGCCGCAAACGGCGGCCAGAGCACCGACACCAGCCAGTCTGATGACGCCATCACCAGTGACGCATCCGAGACGCAGGGCAATGATGGCGCGCAGAGCAATCAGCCCTCGCAAGATCATAACGAACAGCCCAAGCGTCGGCGCAACAGCCGTGGTCCAAAACCGGCCGATGCTCCGCAGGCAGATGTTTCGTCTCAAGACGGAGAGGACGACAGTAATCTCGTCGAAACCCCTGAAAGCAAACCAAAGCCGCGGCGCGCACCGCGCCGCAAGCCGCAGCCAAAGTCCGAAGAAAGCTCGGGGCAGCAGGCTAGCGAAGGTGGGGATCACACCGAAGCCGCCGAATAGGGCCGCCAGAAGATGTAAAAAAGGCCTCGCAATTTGCGGGGCCTTTTGCATTTCAATGGGGGATCATGTCCTTGCGATTTCGCGGGCCAATGCACAGAAGCGTTCAAGCGGGATCTGCTCTGCGCGGTCGGTGGGTTTGATCCCCGCAGCGATCAGGCGGTCTTCGATATCGGGTGCCACACCTTTAAGCGCGGCTCGCAACATTTTGCGTCTTTGATTGAAGGCTGCGGCAACAACACGACTGAGCACAGCGGCATCAGCCGGATAGCGCGGTTGCGCCAAGGCGGTCAGGTGAACTACGGCTGACGACACTTTAGGGGGTGGGGTAAAAGCCTCTGGTGGCAAGTGCATCACGATCCGGGCATCGGCCCGCCACTGCGCCAAAAGCGCCAACCGCCCATAGGCCTTCGAGCCGGGCTGGGCGACGATCCGTTCGGCGACCTCGCGCTGGAACATCAGCGTCAGGCTTTCCCAAAACGGCGGCCAGTCGGCGGGGGTGAGCCAGCGCACCAGCAATTCGGTCCCGACGTTATAGGGCAGGTTCGCCGCAATCCGGATCGGCGACGTCAGATGCACCAGCGGGTCGACCTCAAGCGCGTCCCCCTCGATCACGGTCAAACGACCGGGATATTCGGCTGCGATCTCGGCGAGGGCAGGCAGGCACCGCTTGTCTTTTTCGATCGCCAGTACGTGGCGGGCGCCCTCAGCCAGCAGACCGCGTGTCAATCCACCGGGGCCGGGGCCGATTTCCAACACGTCGCAGGCCGACATATCGCCCGCTTGGCGCGCGATCTTGGCCGTCAGATTGAGGTCGAGCAGGAAATTCTGGCCTAACGATTTGCGTGCCTTGAGGTCATGGCTGTTGATGACGTCACGCAGCGGCGGAAGGTTGTCTAGGGCTGTCATTTTACCGCCTGCATTCTGGTAGGACGCATGGAACACAAAAGATTTTCGCCTTCGGCGAGGATATTTAAGAGCCAGAGAAGCATCACGACCCTGCCATTTTATAAGCAAGCCGAATGGCCTCTACCATGCTTGTAGGATTGGCGAGGCCTTTGCCCGCGATATCAAAGGCAGTGCCATGATCAGGCGAGGTTCTGATGAACGGCAGGCCCAACGTCACGTTCACACCACGGTCAAAATCTAGCGTCTTGATGGGGATCAGCGCTTGATCATGGTACATTGCGATGGCCGCATCATAGCGACTGCGTGCCGCTGCATGAAACATCGTATCGGCGGGAAGGGGGCCTATCAGATCGTAGCCTTCGGCTTGCATGGTCACGACCAGGCCAGCGATCCAATCCACTTCCTGACGTCCAATTGTCCCACCTTCGCCTGCATGCGGGTTCAGGCCGGCAATGGCGATCTTGGGGGCGGCGATGCCGAACTGTGTCTTCAACCCATCGGCAGTGATCTCGATCACCCGGCGCAAATGCGCAGGCGTCAGAACAAGTGCCACCTGATCGAGCGCGATGTGGATTGTCGCAGGAACCACGCGGAGCTGGTCAGATGCGAGCATCATCACAACGTCCTTCCCCCCCGCAAGAGCGGCAAGATATTCGGTATGGCCGGGATAAGCAAAGTCCGCCCCGTCTTTAAGCGCCTTTTTGTGGATCGGTGCCGTGGTGATCGCACAGGCCTGCCCGCTGCGCACAAGATCAACGCCCCGGGCGATCACGTCAATAATCGATTGCGCGTTGGCAGGATCAGCGAGCCCGGAAACAGTTTGCGCGGGGAAAGGATGGGCCAGCACGGGCAGGGCATTCCCACCTATAGCGCTTGCCTGATGACAGCTTTCAATAACGCGGTGCGGGATATCTGTTGGCAAATGGCGGGGATCGCCCATCCAGACCATCGGCACTTCCTGCGCCAAGATCGCCCATGCACGCGCTGCGACCTCTGGCCCGATTCCTGCCGGCTCTCCACAGGAGATCACGACAGGCGCTGACGCGGGGTTCATTGCCGGACGATACGTGCGTTGGCCCTAAGCTGCTCTTGCAACTGATCCGCGTAGCCAACCAGACGCTCCTGACGCAGGGCGTTGATCACATCTTCGCGGCTTGCCTCTTGGTTGGCGGCGGCGGTACGGCCACACATCATCAAGAACATCAGCGTCTGACCGTTGGACCGGGTCAATGCCGTGGAGACTTCGCCCGGATCAAGCTTTGAAAGCTCGATCGCGACATCCTGTGGAATTTCGGCTGGGGTCCTGGTCAGACGCTCAAGCACTTCGGCGGGCTGGCCTTTTGCAACGCCGTAAAGATCGTTGCACGTGTTGATGCGGGCGCGAACCTTCTCGGCTTGGGCCAGTGTTTCAGGACTGCGACCACCCGCCATGTAATAGGCCGCGTATTCGATGGAGGAGTAGCTGGGCGCAGAGCCGCTTGTTTCCTGAATATCGCGCAGCTGGAACAGGGCCACAGCGTTGGGGATTGGCAAGGGGGCAGTCACTTCGCCCGGCGCAAGCCCCAGAATGAGAGGCTGCAAGCTGGGCGGCAAAGCCGACAGGTCTTGCCAATCGAGGCGCCCACCACGACCGCGCGATGCGGTCGCCGAATAACGGCTGGCATAGCTGGAGAATTCGGAAACCGACCGGGTCTGGGAAATCTCTTCGGCCAAGGCATTCACTTGGGCCGCATTCTGGGGCGGGGCGGGGATGATGATCTCGGACACAAGAACCCGCACGCCGCCGCTGCGACTGGACCCAAGGGCGCGGTTTATTTCGGCCTCGGTGATCTGGACGCGAGGGGCGTAGCGCGCGCGCACCAGCTCGCGCCAACCTACGCTGTTGATGACGAAATCACGGAAGGTTTCGGGTGATACGCCTGCCTGACCCAAGACCTTGGTGAACTCTTCGGCGCTCAGCTCTGCACGCGCGGCGAACTCCTCAAGGCTGTCGGTAATCCCTTGAGGGGTCAGCGATATTCCTGATTCAGCGACTGCCTCGTTGCGCAAACGCTCGTCGATCAATGCCTCGATCGCGCCTTCGCGGGTTGCGCCGGGCGCGTTGAGGACCTGCAAAAACAGCTGGCGTTGCTGGACTTCGTATTCTGTAACAACGGACTCATTGACCTTGGCCACGGGGGCGAACAAATTCTGTGCAGCCACAGGCGCAGCTGTCATGAGGGCAAAGCCGATAATGGCCACGCTGCGTGTCAGACGGTTCAGGTTCATCTTGGTTACATCCCACATGATCGTACAAATCTTTCTTTTCCGTTGGAGGCCGAAAAGCCCCGCAGGCCGATGTTAAACCCGATATCCGTCGAGGGCTCAACACTTGTTGAAGAGGTATAGCGTCTGCGCACTGAAAGGTCGACGCTCACACATTCATTGTTATAGGTCAGACCAAGCCCCGCTGTTGCCGCCTGACTTTTTTCGACATCGTAGCGCACTTCGGCGTTGGCCGTCCAATGTTTGCGAAAATCATACGCTCCATCAAGCGATATCTCGGACACAGCAAGCGGGCGTGCTTCGATCAGATCAGATTGAAGCCACACATAGGTGCCGCCAAGCGTGGCAGGGCCAAACGACCAATCCCCGCGCAACTCGGCCTTTGAAATCTCGAAATCGCTGTCAACGATAGTACGCGCGGTTACGGACATGCCCGTGCTGTTGCGGATTTGCCCTGCCAGCAGGATGTCCGACGTTGTGCCTGACAATCCTGATGTGTCTGTGAAATCTGCATCGAAGACGGACCTGAAAACCTGACCTATGGCCAGATGCGCATCCCAGCCCTGCGGGTCGATCCGCGACCAGTTCACCCCAAGGGCCGCAACCGTTCCGCGCTCGCGCCGGTCAGGGCGCGGAAAACGTGACAGGCTCAGCAGATTGCCCTGATCGAATTCGACACGGGTGCTTTCATCATTCGGGATCGCCAAGCGGTTGCCACCTGTCCAAGCGACTTGCACCAACGGGGTCAGCACTTGCGTGATACCGCCCGCGCCCTGCCGCATCATGGGATAGCTAAACGCCACTGCAGCTGTCGGCACGAGTTCGGCATGGTTTTGCGCAAAGGTGCTGTCTTGCGTCACGTCAAAGGCGTTAAAGCTAAGACCAGCGCGGGCATCCGTTACCAGCCCGCTGCGGTGCGTAAAGCGCCGCAGATATTCCACGTTCCCATTGATCCGTGCGATATCCCGGCCAATGACATCTATCACGGAGCTGCGTCGGTGGCTGTGCGCTTGCAACGACAGCCTGATTTCGCCCCCCACCGATTTTGGGAAAAACCGCCGCTCGAATTCACCATCGATCACAAGCGTGGGCTGGATCGAATTGATCTCTCCTGGGCGCAGGGTCTCGAAGTTGTACAGACTTGCGCGCACATAGCTGTCGCGCCGCGCCCGGCTTATGGTAATATCACTGCGCAAACGATCTTCGTTCGAATATCCGTATTCGGTGAAATAGGCCTCGTCGCTCACACTTTTGAGGTTAAAGCTAAGTTGATACCCGCGCGGCATCTCGAACGACCCGATCGCATACAGGTAATTGCGCGCGGTATTAGGCAGCTGGTCGTCGCGGGTATAGGCACCTTCGATTTCGATCTGGCCGGTCGCAAAAGCCTGGCGATAGCGAAACTCAAGCGTGCGTGTGGCGGTCGAGACATAAGGCGTGAGCGTCAAATCGCGGCTGTTACCAAGCTTGATGAAATACGGGACCTTGATCCCGGTTCCCAATTGCGATGTCGTCCGCACCGAGGGAGTCAGAAAACCGGTTGCACGCTCAAGCGTTGGATCTGGCATCCGCAGACGCGGCAGGTAGAATACCGGAACTGATCTGATATGAAACGTCGCATCGTCGAAATAAAGCTGCTGGCCCACCTCGTCGTGAATGACCCGGCGCGCACGAATTTGCCAAAGCGGCACTTCGCCGTCTTCGCAGACCTTGCACGATGTCACGGCAGTTTTGTAAAGCTGGCTATAGCGCCCGTCGACGCGGTCAATTTGCACGGCGGCCAATTGCAGTTGCTGGTTCAACACCATGCGCGCGCCCATCAGCAAGCCGTTTTGCAGACCGCTGTCCAATTCCGCTGCATCCGCCAAAATGACGCTGCCAGAACCATCGTTCAGTACGATTGGCCCTTCGATGATCAGGGCACCTGTCTGCTCGTTATAGCTGATGGATTTCGCTCGAATACGGGTATCGCCTTGGAATGCCTCGACATTGCCGCGGGCAATAAGGACGCGGTCGCGGGTGATCAACAGATCATCTGCCACCAAGATGGCGGGCCGGGGCGGCGTTTCCTGCCCAAGGGCGGGCAGGGGCAAGAGCAAGGCAAGGATCAACAGCAGGCGCCGCATGTCAGCCATCCTCCGCATGCAAGAGCAAGCCAAGCGCCAGCAGGATCGACGCTGCTGGCGGTGCCCATGCCGCAAGGATCACCGGGATCTGCCCGTTTTCGCCCAAAATCTGTGCAAAGCTGCGAATGAAATACAAACCAAACCCCAACAGAACCGATGCCAGCACAGCTACCCCTGTGCCTCCAAACCTCGTATGGCGCATGGTGAAAGCGCTCGCAACAAGAACCATTGCCACAAGGAAAAACGGGCGGGCCAGTTCTGTCTGGAGCCAGACCTTGTGACGGCGCGGCGAAAAGCCTGCTTGTTCCAACTGGTGGATGAAATCGGGCAGGTCATAGATCGACACCGCGCCGGGGTTACTGATACTTTCGCGGATCCGGTCAAGGGTCAGACTGGACGGCAAGGTCAGCGTCTCAAAGATCTCTGCGTTGCCTTCGGCATTCACACCCACTTCAAGCGGCCAGGACTTGACGCCGCTCAGCACCCAATTGCCATCCTCAAGGGCCGCACTTGACGCCTCGATGCGGCGCACAGGCCCGTCTTCGAGATTGTAGGAGATGAAAGTCACGTCATAGAGTACCGACGCATCCGCATTTGACCGCCAGGCGCGGATCACGGTTTGACCTTGCGCGCCGCCTTGGCGCAGCCATAACCCCTCGTTGCTGATCGACAGAGCAGACGCACCGCCTGCGCGGATGTTTTCCGACAGTTGGATATAGCGCTTGCTGGTTGCAGCAACGATCGGGTTCAACATGCCGACCGCCATGATCCCCACAAGAAACGCGACCCAGACCGGTGCTTGCAACGAACTCAAAGCGGAGCGTCCAGCGGCGCGAGTGACCACAAGCTCTGACGAGCGCGCCAGTGACAAAAACAGCACGACGGTCGCCAGGATCATGATCAAAGGCAAAATCAGGTTCATCGTCTCGGGCGTCTTGAGCATGGTCAGCCCCAGAATGCGCTGCCACCCAATGTCATAGCTGCCAAACCTGCGCGCCTGATCAACAATATCGACCAGCACGATGAGGGCAAACAGAACCATCGTGATCGCAATCAAGCCGACCAAAAACCGCCGCGCGAAATAAAGATGTAGGATCATGCCACACCCTTTCGTGCTTTGAGGCGGCGTGTCCAACCCGGATGTGCCGTTTGCCAGATCATGCCCGTAACCAATATCGCCCCGACAAGGCTGGGGAAATACATCAAAGGCCATTTGCTGGCATCGTTGCGCACGACGTCGACAAAGACATTGCTGCCCCCGTCCAGAGCGATCAAAATGCCAAAAGCGATCACGATCTCGCGCCAGACGCCAAACCTTGAAAATCCGCCCAGGATCAGCGTCGCATAGCCGATCATAGCCGCGATGATACAAAACAAGGGCGCTTCAAACCGCGCATGAAGCTCTTCTGCGATCACCCCCGGACTGGTGGACGCCCGTTCGCTTAGGCCCGTCCAATCCGTCATCAGTTCAGAGGTCACCATGCTGTCGATCGAGACGGACTGCTCGGTTTTGTTGCTGACCAATGCTGAAATATCAAACGAGAAGTCCCTGAACTTGGCTGTGGAAAGCTGCTTGCCCTCCACTGACAGACGCTGTGCCAAACCGTCGACCATGATCAAGGTCGTGCCTTCACCGTTGCGCAACAGATACGCCTCTGACGCGGTGTAGATCATCCCTTCCTGAGGGTTGCGCCGGTCCGACAGAAAGACATCGCGCAAAACCCCGTCTGTGCCAATCAGCCGCGTGTAGAATGTGACTTTGGACGAAGGATGAAGGAACTCCCCTTCCGTCAGCAGACGTGCAGATACATTTTGCGAAATCTCTGCTTCGCGCTGATTCAATTGCGCTTTGGCCATGGGCACCAGAAAATGGGTCAATATCGACATCATTACCGCGACACACAGCCCATACACAAACACCGACCGCGCCAACCGCCAAGGCCCTGCGCCTGTCGCTTGCAACACCGTCAATTCGGATTCGCTGGTCATGCGATTGATCACGTAAACCGCTCCGGCAAAAGCAGCGATGGGAAAAACGGTGGTGATCAGTCTGGGCAGGCCCAGAACAGTAAACTCAAGAAACACCAAAGCGGTCTGACCGTCCCCGATTAAGCGGTCAAACAGCACAACGGCCCGGTTGATCCAGAAAATGGCCACCAAGATCAGTGCGAAGAAACTGAACAGGATCAAAAACTGGGACAACATATAGCGGTCGAACTTGGCCAATCTGCATCCCTTGGGTGTTTGAACAGTCAATTTTCTGGAATGATAAAGCAAAATGACGCCCACGAAAACTGCTATCTGGCCTTAACCGCACCTGCGCGCTAGGTGATGGGGCAATTCTTATGAAAAGGGACGCACATCATGACCGCTTTGACGCCAATGAGCTTTATCGAAACCGACATCGACAAGATTGCAGAGCACGTGGGCCGCGTCGCCGTGACGGTAGATGCGCAAGGCAAGATGAACCCCGGCGCGCGCCGCATCAACAAGCTGACCAAGGGCGCGCTTGAGCGTTTGGTGAAAAGTGACACGTTCAGTGACCTTAAGGCAGGCGACGTTTTAAGCATGGGCTACCCCTCAGGCATGGCCGCCGAAGCCGTTGATGTGGTGCAATTGGCCAATAACGCGGGCGTTCACGACCTGCGCAAAGCTGGTGCAAACCTTGCCAAGAAGCGCGGGAGCGCCGATCTGCTGGTGCTGACGGGCGGTCTGCGCAAAGCGGCGGAGCTGTGTTTTGGTCTCGCGATGCGCGACTACACATTCGAGGATAACAAGAGCAACGGCAAGCCACGTAAGGGATCGGTCGATGTCATGTCGTCCACCCCTGAAGAGCTACAAGCCGCCGCAGCCCCTTTGCTGGCCATCGCAGAGGGCGCATTCATGACCCGCGATCTGACCAATGAACCTGCCAATGTGCTGACCACAACGGAATTTGCGAACCGTCTGACCCAGATGAAAAGCATCGGCCTTGATGTCGAGGTGCTGGACGAGGCGCAGCTTGAAACACTTGGGATGCGCACGTTGTTGTCTGTTGGCCAAGGCTCGGACAGCCCGTCCTTTGTGGTTGTGATGAGCTGGAACGGCGGTGAAAAAGGCGCGGCCCCGCTGGCGCTTGTCGGCAAGGGCGTGGTGTTTGATACCGGCGGTATCAGCCTCAAGCTCGGTGCCGGGATGGAGGATATGACCATGGATATGGGCGGCGCGGGCGTTGTGGCAGGCGTCATGCGCAGCCTGGCCTTGCGCAAGGCAAAGGCAAATGTCGTCGGGCTGGTGGGCATCGTGGAAAACATGCCGTCGGGCAATGCGACGCGTCCCGGCGATGTCATTAAATCAATGAAAGGCGACACGGTCGAGGTGATCAACACAGACGCCGAGGGCCGTTTGGTCTTGTGCGATGTGATGTGGTACGCGCAAGAGCGGTTCAAACCTTCAGGCATGATCGATCTGGCCACGCTGACCGGGGCGATCGTTGTCAGCCTTGGCGCTGAAAATGCCGGTGTGTTTTCCAACAATGACGCGCTGTGCAACGCATTCTTGAAAGCGGCCGACGCCGAGAACGAGGGTGCGTGGCGCATGCCGATGGGTAAAGGTTATGACAACCTGCTTAAAAGCAGGATCGCAGATATGAAAAACATTGGGGGCCGGATGGCTGGTGCCGTGACAGCAGCCCAGTTTCTGGGCCGCTTTGTGAAAGATGAAACGCCTTGGATCCATCTGGATATTGCCGGCGTGGCCTCTGTCAAAAGCGAAACAGATCTGGCCCCGACGGGTGCGACGGGCTGGGGTGTTACAGCACTTAACCGGTTGATCCTAGACAACTTTGAGGGCGAATAGATTATGGGCGCTGCTTATTTTTACCATCTGACGCAGCGACCTTTGGTAGAAACGCTGATCATGCTGTTGGGAAAAGCCCAAGGGGCAGGGTGGCGCGTTGCGGTCCGTGGCAAAGATACGGGCAGTCTGGCCCTGATCGACAGCGCCTTGTGGCAAGGCCCCGATGACGGGTTTTTGCCGCATGGGCTGGCGGGCGGTCCTCATGACGCGGAGCAGCCCATTTTGCTCACGACCGATGTCGACGCCCCCAATGGTGCCACTTGTGTCTTCTCGATTCACGGGGCCGAGGTGTCAGCAGCAGAGGTGGACGCGCTTGACCGGGTCTGCATCCTGTTCGACGGTAATGACGAGCTGGCCCTGAATACGGCGCGCGGCCAGTGGAAGACGCTAAAAACAGCCGGCGCATCAGCGCAATACTGGTCAGAAGAGAGCGGCCGTTGGGAGAAAAAGGCCGAGACTTGATCGCCCCCCTGCTTTTTCAGCGGGTCAGCACCAATTCGTTGTTCGCAATCTCGATCCGACCCCACCGTTGCAGATAGCCCATGCCCAAAAGCGATTGCTGCATCTGACCATCATTGACCACGGCGGGGACATCAAAATCCCTGACCTCTCCCAATTGAACTTCGTTCAACCTTACAAAGGCGGTGCGGACCTGTCCGTTTGCGGTGTTGGCACGGCCGAGATAATTCAACGTATCCGGCTCTAGTCCGATGCGCTGCGCATCCTCGCGGGTCAGCACCATATCCGTCGCCCCTGTATCCACCACAAATCGGATTGCCGACCCATTGATCAAAGCCGTGAGGTAGTAATGGCCATCGCGCGCACGCGGGATCGTGACACTACCCATACCTGCCTCGTAGCTTTGTTGGGGGATGCCTGAATTTCGGCTGATGTCGCTCCACAACCCAAAGCCTGCGGCGACACCGACGAAGATCATGCCCCAGACGGCGGCCTGTTGCAGGGTTTTGTTAAAGCCTTCCCCGCGTCCTTGCATGAAAAACCAGCCCGCAACCATTGCCAGCAGCACGACAAGATAGATCAATCGGCCTGTTTCAAACTCTGGCATGGACATTCCCCTTTATCATCGCACTCAATATGGGGGCTTGGAAGGTGTTTGTCAGCCAGCACCGGGGCCAAAACCGAACGCGTTTAGTCCATCAAGGACGAATTGCACCGAAAGAGCGGCCAAAAGCATGCCCAAAAGCCGCGTGATCACATTGATGCCGACCTTGCCCAATGCGCGCTCCAGATAACCGCTGGCCTGCATTGTCACCCCCATCAGGATCAGCACCGCAAAGGTGATGCCCATGACAGTCACAAAGCCCTCGACCCCCGGTTTCTCGCCCGTCAGCAAGATCACCGACGCGATTGAGCCGGGACCGGCAATCAGGGGGATCGCCAGAGGGAAAACCGACGGATCATCATGGTCGTCCGCGTCATGACTTTGGTCGGTGGTGTTTTGTTCGCGCCGCTTTGTGCGCCGGTCAAAAAGCATTTCCAGCGCTGTGAGAAACAGCAAAATCCCCCCCGCAACGCGAAAAGCGGGCATCGATATTCCGATAAAGCCCAATACGGCTTCACCAAAGGCTGCAAAAACCAGCAAGATCAGGCCAGCGATAAACACGCCGCGCCACGCCACCCGACGGCGTTGCGAAGCGGTCATGCCGGGGGTAAGCGCCAGAAACATCGGGCCGATCGCGAACGGATCGATAATGACGATCATCGTGGCGAAGGCCGTGATCATAAAGGCTATGTCGAGTGTCATCATCTGTTGTCTCCGCGGGCCAGCCACGTTCATTTCATTGGAGAAAGGCCGTTGCAGCCATAGTCCCCCGGATACTCAAGAGCCTGAGAAGTTAGGCAGCGGCGGTTTCGAGCTTTTCCAGTGCTGCCATCCAAATAGATTCAGCACGCTCCAGCGCGTCCATAACTTCGGCGTATTTCTTGTTCCACACCTCAAGTTCGCCGACTTTATCCTTTTCGTAAAGGGCAGGGTCCGCAAGTTTCTTGGCCAGCTTGTCGCGCATGTCGTTGATCTTGGTCACGCGCGCCTCGGCGGTGCGGACCTCAGAACGCAAGGCAATAATATCTTCGCGGCTGGCGCGTTTGGGCTTGGGCGCTTCCTTGACAGGTTTGGCGTTCTTGCTCACGGGTTTTTCGACGGTCAGAAGCATCTTGCGATACGCTTCAAGGTCGTCTTCATAGGGTTTGACGGTGCCATCCGAAACCAGCCAAAGGCGGTCGGCGACCATCGACAGCAAGTGCATGTCATGGCTGACGAGGATCACTGCGCCGGAATAGCGGGTCAACGCCTCGACCAACGCCTCGCGGGATTCGATGTCGAGGTGGTTTGTCGGTTCATCCAAGATCAGCAGATGAGGTGCATCAAGCGTGGCCAGCAGCAGCGACAGGCGCGCTTTCTGACCGCCCGAAAGACGGCCAACCTCGGTGTCGGCCTGATCGGGACCAAGGCCAAAGCCCGCAAGTTGCGCACGTAATTTTGATTGCATGATGCCCGGGCGGGCAGTGAGCATGTGCTGCAAGGGGGTTTCGTTGATGATCAACTCGTCCACCTGATGCTGTGCAAAGAAACCGATGCGCAGCTTGCTGGAATTGACCGCTTTGCCTTCGAACAAGACCAGTCGGTTCGACAGCAGTTTCGACAGCGTCGTTTTGCCCTGACCGTTTCGCCCCAACAGCGCGATCCGGTCATCCTGATCAATGCGCAGATTCAGGCGCGACAGAACGGGTTTACCTTCGGTATACCCGGTCGAGCCGCCTTCGATGCTGATGATCGGCGGGGACAACTCGTCAGGTTGCGGAAAGGTAAAGACCTTGCGCGCCGCTTCCTCTGGGGGCGTGATCGTGACCATCTTTTCGATGGCTTTCATCCGCGACTGTGCCTGCTTGGCCTTCGATGCCTTGGCTTTGAAGCGGTCAACGAACGCCTGCATATGCGCCTTGTGCGCCTGCTGCTTTTTCGCAGCAGCCGACAGCTGTGCCCGTTTTTCGGCACGCATTTTAGCGAATTGATCGTAGTTGCCTTGATAATAGGTCAGCTTGCGGTCTTCGAGGTGCAAGATTCCACCGACGGCCCGGTTCAGCAGGCCACGGTCGTGGCTGATGATGATCACGGTGTGGGGATATTTGGCCAGATAGTTTTCCAGCCAAAGCGCGCCTTCAAGATCTAGGTAGTTGGTCGGTTCGTCCAACAACAAAACGTCGGGCTGCGCAAACAAAACACCCGCCAATGCCACGCGCATGCGCCAGCCGCCCGAATAGGCAGAGCAGGGCTGTTGCTGGTCGTGATCGTCAAACCCAAGCCCCTTGAGGATTGCGGCAGCGCGCCCTTCGGCAGACCAGGCGTCGATGTCAGCCAGTCGGGTTTGCACTTCAGCAATGCGGGCGGGGTCTTTGGTGGTCTCGGCTTCGGCCATCAATGCCGCTCGCTCGGTATCCGCTGCCAGAACGGTGTCGATCAGCGATACGTCTGACGAGGGCACTTCTTGCGCAACACCGCCGATTTTGGCCCGCGACGGCAAGGAGATTTCGCCGGCATCCAACCCCAGTTCACCACGGATAATCCGGAACAAGGTGGTTTTGCCCGCGCCATTGCGGCCGACAAGGCCCACTTTATGACCTTCGGGAATGACAGCGCTGGCTTCCTCAAACAAGGGGCGGCCTTCGACGGAATAGTTGATTTCTGAAATGCGTAACATGGGCGCGGTGTGAACCATGTCTCGCCCCGCGTCAATCGCGGCTTTTCATGGCGCAGGCGCCATGTTAGGGAGCGGCCAAATTAAACCATTTAGGAGAGCTATCATGGCCCTTGAACGCACATTCTCGATCATCAAACCCGACGCAACACGCCGCAACCTGACCGGTGCGATTGTAAAGAAATTCGAAGACGCAGGCCTGCGCATTGTTGCAAGCAAGCGTATTCACCTGTCCAAAGCCCAAGCTGGTGAATTCTACAAAGTTCACGCAGAACGCCCTTTCTATTACGAATTGTGCGAATTCATGGCCTCTGCACCAATCGTTGCTCAGGTTCTGGAAGGTGAAAACGCCATCGCGAAAAACCGTGAAGTGATGGGTGCCACCAACCCTGCGGATGCGGCAGCTGGCACAATCCGCGCTGATTTCGCTGAATCCGTTGGCGAAAACTCGGTTCACGGCTCGGACGCTCCAGAAACAGCCGCGATGGAAATTGCGTATTTCTTTTCGGGTCTTGAACTGGTTGGTTGATCCAATCCGGTTCATGATTTCGGGGGTCGCAGGAAACTGCGGCCCTTTTTTCATGTGCGCCAACCGCTGAGCGGCGCGACGCATGGACAGACATTTTGTCTTATGTCCGTTTTGGGATGTGAAAGTTAAATTTACCTCTAAACGCCAAGCTGCTCAGTGGATTAACCCAATGTTTGCCTTCTTCTTTGATCCTTTTCGCGCAAAGATCGGTCGATGATCGGCTATTTGGGTCTCTTTGTGGCAGCCTTTATCGCCGCGACATTTCTTCCCATGCAATCCGAAGCACTGCTGGTCGCGCTTTTGCTGAACAACCAGCATTCGGTCGTGGGTCTGCTGGTGGTTGCGACCGCTGGAAATGTCTTGGGATCGGTTGTGAACTGGATTCTGGGTCGGGCCGCGTTGAAATTCAAGCACAAGCGCTGGTTTCCTGCCACCGATAGCCAGCTGGTGCGCGCTGAAAACTGGTACCACCGCTATGGACGCTGGTCCCTGCTGGCAAGCTGGTTGCCGATCATTGGTGATGCATTGACGATCATCGCCGGCGTATTGCGCGAACCTTTGTGGTCATTCGTGGCGATTGTGACAATCGGCAAAGCTGCCCGCTATGTGGCATTGGCAATGATCACGCTCGCTTGGTTCCCAACCGGTTGGCAATAGGGAATTACGTGGGGAGGATCCTTGATTTGGCAAATCAAGAACCACAAAAAAACCAGACAAGACAAGTTAACGTGCGGGCTGTTCGTTTCGCTCAAATTCGCGTTCTGGCTTCGTGACCAGGCTGAAAATACTACTTTAAACGGTGAGGTTGGTGAAAATAAGGAAATCGGTCAGCTAAGCGTTTACCTAAAGTATACCGCATGACGAAATTTACCGTTAGCGATACAGGTCGGGGCATATGAACCCCCTCTATCAAAAAAGGAAGGCTGCCGCAGGGAGCCAGCCCGTCAAATTTGTTGAAAGAAGCCCTGTTTATCCGCCCCAGTCGCGTACCGCGCCACAATCCATGTGGACGAAGTTTGAACCGGAATAGCGGCCGACACCGCCGCCTTGGCACGCAATTGCGGCTCTTGCCATTTGGTGGACCGACCGCGACGAAAGGCGCAAATCTGCCGCTTGCCCGCGCATGTGGAGGGAGTTTTTCGCTACACCACGAGACCGCGAGCGGAGCATCGCATTTGTTTGTGGGCTGCGATATCCTGACAACAACATGTAAGGTTCGTGCACATCGAGAAGATTATGGGACGCAGCCATGATATCTATCGTGCGCAAGTCCATTGATTTGACAGCATCTGTGCGCCAGTCCCGCATGAAATGGTTCACCTCGTTGACGGCATCTTTGATATAGTTGCCTTCAATCCAGTAAATCATGTCAATACGTTCGCCGGTGCGCCCCGAATACATCCGGATGCGGCGAATATCGCCTCCACCGCGCAGAAAACCTGCTGCATTTGCGAAAGTAGGAGCTGCAGCTACAGTCGTCGCTGCGAAAGCGCCCAGAAGCGCGCGGCGGGTCATACCCGAAGAACTAGTACCATCCATGTTATCTTGTCCCGTATTATGCCTGATCTTCCATGATGTTACACGGAAATTCTCATCTATCCCCAGATCTTCCGTTTGTATGGCATAGAGCGATTCTTTAACCAAGTGCTGAATCCAAAGGGTTCCATCTATCAAGAATTTTAGGCGAAAATTTGCGCAAAGAATATTTGGGTGATCATTTATGCCACAGGGGCGATGCGAAATCGCATCATTTCCGGCTTTGTTTCGACCTCACATATAATGTTATTGGACAAAATATGCTGATTTCAGGCGTTACTTAATCAACAACATTTTAACCTTCGGGGGAATCGATGATGAAAGAGATAAGCCACACGCAGCACAAGACGGGCGGGATTGCCGCATTTCTTGGCGCAGCAGCAACAGCGCTTGTATTTTTCACCGTTCCCGCACCTGTCTTGGCGCAAGTCACCGCTTTCAAACAGGCCGTCGCCGAGGCTGCCTCGCGAGATGAAGACATCGCGGCCTACTACCGGACCAATGATTATGCCCCTGTTTGGACAGAAGGGTCTGATGCGCAACGGGAACGTCGTGCGGCCTTGATGGCTGCAATCGCATCGGCGGATGCCCACGGTTTGCCGATTGCCCGCTATGACCCCACCGGGCTTATGGAAAAACTGAAAAACGCCAAAACGCCGCGCGATCGCGGTTTGGCCGAAGTCGAAATGACCAAGGTGTTCCTGCAATACGCGCGTGACCTGCAAACCGGAGTGTTGATCCCGTCGCGCGTCGACAGCTCGATTGTGCGCGAGGTGCCCTATCGCGACCGTCAGGGGTATATCGCGGATTTCATCAAATCTGATCCGATGACATTTATGCGCGACCTGCGACCCCGGACGATGGAATACAACGCGCTGATGCGTGAGAAGCTCAAGATGGAAAAGCTGATGTCCAAGGGCGGCTGGGGCCCAAGCGTGCCGGTCTCTTCGCTCAAGCCAGGTGCACAGGGCAATTCGGTCGTCGCCCTTCGGAATCGCCTGATCGCCATGGGATACCTCAAGCGGTCAAATGCGATGATCTACGATAAAGCGATGCAAGAGGCCGTGCGCCAGTTCCAACAAGACCACGGACTGAACAGTGACGGTGTTGCCGGCTCCGGTACAATGTCAGAAATCAACAAAAGCGTCGAGACACGGCTGACATCGGTTATCGTCGCGATGGAGCGCGAGCGCTGGCTGAACAAGGAACGCGGTGCGCGTCATATTCTGGTCAATATTCCTGCCTTCACGGCGGCCATCATCGACAACGGGCGCGTCACCTTCGAAACACGCTCCGTTGTGGGGGCCACGGAATCCGGTCGCTACACGCCCGAGTTTTCGGACAAGATGGAATATATCGTGGTCAACCCGACCTGGACCGTCCCACGGTCCATTGTCACCAAGGAATATTTGCCAGCCTTGCAGCGCAATGCAGGTGCGGTCGGGCATATCGACGTGATTGACGGAAGTGGTCGGGTGGTCAATCGGGGTGCTGTCAACTTTAGCCGCTACACGGCTCGGACTTTCCCGTTCGGCATGCGTCAACAGCCCGGATCAAACAACGCGCTTGGCTTGGTCAAGTTCATCTTCCCCAACAAATACAATATCTACCTGCATGATACCCCCTCCAAAAGCCTGTTTGCCCACGATGTGCGCGCCTTCAGCCACGGCTGTGTGCGATTGGCCGATCCGTTTGATTTCGCCTATACTTTGCTAGCGGCACAGACCTCTGATCCTGTTGGCTTCTTCAAGGCGCAGCTGGCAACAGGGCGCGAGACCTTTGTCCATCTGGATGTCGAATTGCCCGTGCACATCATCTACCGTACCGCATTCACGACAGCGCGCGGTCACACACAGTATCGCGATGATATCTATGGCCGCGATGCAAAAATCTGGGATGCTCTGAGCAAGGCAGGGGTAGCATTGGGCGCTGTTCAGGGATAACCCGTCCCCCACAAGGGGAAATGACCATGGGCTATAGTATTCAAGAGATTGCGGCATCATTGGGGGCCAAGGCCGTCGGCGATGTAGCGTTGAAGATCAGCAAACTGGCTGAACCTGCTCAGGCAGGGCCAGACGATTTGGCCCTCGCGATGAGCCCGAAATACGCAAGCGCCTTGGGTGAAGGCAAGGCAAAAGCAGCGATGCTTTGGCCCGATGCAAACTGGGAGAGCCTGGGCCTGAAAGCGGCCATCCTGCCAGACCGCCCGCGCTTTGCAATGTCGGGCCTGACCCGCATGATGGATCCGGGGCAGGGGTTTGCGCCGGGCGTTCATCCCTCTGCGATCATTGATCCGACTGCAATTTTGGGCGATGATGTGTCGATCGGGCCGCTGACCATCATTGGTGCAGGCGCAACAATCGGTGCCGGAAGCATTATCGGGCCACAATGTCATATTGGCCAAGATGCAAGCTTGGGCAAAAACGCGTACCTGCGTGATCATGTGAGCATCGGGGCACGGGTTGAGATCGGTGATGATTTTATCGCCCAGCCCGGAGCACGCATCGGCGGTGACGGGTTTTCCTTTGTCACCCCAGAGCCCAGCACCGTTGAACAAACACGCAAAACGCTGGGTGATCGCGGCGACACAAAAGCGCAACAATGGGCGCGTATTCACAGCCTTGGCAGTGTAACCATTGGCAATGACGTGGAATGTGGCATGAATTGCACGATTGATAGCGGCACCATCCGCAACACCGTGATCGGGGATGGCACGAAGTTGGATAACCAGGTGCATCTGGGGCATAATGTGGTGATCGGCATGAATTGCCTGATCTGCGGTCAGGTGGGCATCGCGGGCTCTGCAACCATCGGCAACAATGTGGTGCTTGGCGGTCAATGTGGGGTCAGCGACAACATCTTTGTGGGCGATGGCGTCATTGCCGGGGGCGGTACCAAGATCATGTCGAACGCTCCAGCGGGCCGCTCCTTGCTGGGCTATCCCGCAACCGAGATGAGCAAACAGATCGACAGCTACAAAGCGTTGCGGCGCCTGCCGCGACTGATCCGTGATTTCACTCTTTTGAAAAAAGATTTATCCCAGTCCGCGTCCGACGATTAAACCGGATCGCCGCCAGCCGTAAGGAAATCGAAGATGAGCATCCAAGATCAGGTCATCGCCATACTTGCCGATCAGGCGGTGCTTGAACCTGCTGATGTGTCGATGACCAGCACGCTTGAAGACCTGGGGATCGACAGTATGGGCGTGGTCGAGAGCATCTTTGCCATTGAGGAAACTTTTGATATCTCGGTGCCTTTCAACGCAAACCAGCCCGATGCGTCTGATTTCGATATATCCAGCGTGGCTAGCATTGTGGCGGGCATTGAGCGGCTGAAGGCCGAGCAGGGCTAGACCTTGAAACGTGTCGTCATCACCGGGGCTGGCACGATCAACGCGCTTGGCCTGAATGTAGCGGACACGATGGCCGCCATGCGCGAGGGCGTTTGCGGGATTGGCCAGCTTAAGTTTCGAGATGTGGAGCGGCTGTCGATCCAGATTGGTGGGCAGGTCCAGGATTTCCCGCCCGAAGGGCGGTATAACCGTCAACAGTTGTCGCTTTATGACCGGTTCACGCAGTTCACCCTTGCCGCTGCGGATGAAGCAATCCGTCAGTCAGGCCTGATATTTTCGGGAGAGCTATCCGCTAAATCTGGTGTGGTTCTGGGGACGGCGGGCGGCGGTGTCAGCACGTGGGATGACAATTACCGCGCCGTCTATGAAGAGGGCAAAAACCGCGTGCATCCATTTGTGGTCCCCAAACTGATGAACAATGCCGCCGCCAGCCATCTGAGCAAGGAATATAATCTCAAAGGGCCATCCTTTACCGTCTCGACCGCCTGCGCGTCGTCAAACCACGCGATGGCGCAGGCCTTTGCGATGGTGCGCTCTGGCATGGCGCCTGCGATGGTGACAGGCGGGTCGGAATCGATGCTGTGTTTTGGCGGCGTCAAAGCGTGGGAAGGCCTGCGCGTGATGAGCCGCGATGCCTGCCGGCCGTTTTCGGCAAACCGCAACGGAATGGTCCAAGGCGAGGGTGCCGGCATTTTTGTGTTCGAGGACTATGACCACGCACGCGGACGCGGCGCAGATATCCTGTGCGAAGTCGTGGGTTTTGCCATGACCTCGGACGCGAGCGATATCGTGACGCCGTCCAAGTCCGGTGCTGCGCGCGCCATGGCAGGGGCCTTGGCCGATGCACGGATCAATCCCGATCAGGTCGGCTATATCAACGCGCATGGTACTGGCACGGCAGCGAATGACAAAACCGAATGTGCCGCTGTGGCCGATGTGTTCGGCCCCCATGCGGACCGGCTGATGATCAGCTCGACCAAATCAATGCACGGGCATCTGATTGGCGGAACAGGCGCAGTCGAGCTTTTGGCCTGCATCATGGCGCTGCGCGACGGGGTGATCGCACCCACCATCGGTTATCAGGAACCCGACCCGGAATGCGCGCTTGATGTGGTGCCCAACGAGGCGCGCGATGCTAGGGTCACTTACGCCTTGTCGAACGCATTTGCTTTTGGGGGCATGAACGCTGTGATCGCGATGCGCGCGGTCTGAAACGCAAAAGGCCGCCTTGTTTCCAAGGCGGCCCTCGCTAGATCGAGATCAGGCCGTATCTACTGATCAATCACCGATGACTTGTCGAACCCGGCAGTAAATCCATCAAGCGACAACACCAGTTCGACTTTTTGATCAGGTGCCAAGGCTGGTACGATGGTCAAAACTGCTTCTTTGCCACGCTTGAAAGCAGCGACATCTTCCGATGTCAGACCCATCCGCACATAGCAGCCAACAGGGTTGCAAAACGCATAAGGATAGCGGCGGGCCTTGCCACCATCGACGCTGATGTTCAGCTGCGCGGGCAGGGCTGTCTCAAGCGGTACGACAACGGTCGCGCCAGCTTCGGCCTTTCCACCACCAGGCAGACGGAAGAGCGAGAATTCTGCAACCGGAACACCTTCGCCATCATCCATCAACTGGTACATCTGGCAGGGGTCTGTTCCTTCTTCCGTCTTGATGCAGCGCATTTCCCACGCGCCTACGACTTCTTTGGTGTAAGGCCTGCCAAATTCAGTATTCTCCTCAGTCTCGTCGCCCATACTCAGCTGCGCTTCGATATCGCTAGCTTTGGGTGCGGCCTCTGCCGCCGGCGCCGCTTCTGCTGGTGTTTCTGTCGTCTCTGTTTGTGCAAACGACGCCACCGGAAGGGACATTGCCAATGCCGCACACAGGGGAAGAATGTTCAAAAACTTGTTCATGCTCGGTCCAAATCTGTTAAATTTGTTTCTAATTACCATGGCATAGGAGGATTGTCAGGCACGATACAACCGATTTGCCACTGGATCAGGCAATTTCTTGCTTATCTTCGCAACAGCTATCTTTTCAAAAAGAAAAAAGGACGCAAAGCGCCCTTTTCCCCGTTCTTCGTATCTCCCCGTCGGACTTGGCCGACTTATTGGGGGAACGATACGAAAACCCACGGTGGCGGTCAATAGAAAAAATACCAGCTATGTTGGACACTTACGCCGCGTTGCAGCAAAAAAAGGCCGTACCCGAGGGCACGGCCAGTCTGACAGGGAGGAAGTGCCCGCGGACCAAAAGGACATGAAGATCCGGGACGATTTCACTATGGTACCCAAAGGTTAAGTTTGTATGCTCAACTGGCACTTTGCCCGCTGCGGCGCGGCCTAAAAGGATGATGAATACGTGACCAATGATATCTTTATTGGCGGTGGGGGCGACGACTATGCCACACAGCAGTTTCTTAACATCGGCTACGCCAACCGCCACGGGTTGATCGCAGGGGCAACGGGGACCGGCAAAACCGTCACGTTGCAGATCCTTGCCGAAGGTTTCTCGGCGCAGGGCGTGCCTGTCTTTCTGTCCGACGTAAAAGGCGATTTGTCGGGCCTTGCCAATGCCGGGTCTGACACACACAAACTGCACGGCCCCTTTATGGAGCGCGCCGGGAAGATCGGCTTTGACGATTTCGCCTATGCCGCATTTCCAGTGGCATTTTGGGACATGTTCGGCGAACAAGGCCACCCTGTGCGCACCACCATCTCTGAGATGGGTCCGCTTTTGTTGGCCCAGCTTCTGGGGCTCAGCGAAGCGCAAGAGGGCATCCTGAACATCGCCTTTCGCGTCGCAGACGAAGACGGGTTGCCCCTTTTGGACCTCAAGGATTTGCAGTCTTTGCTGGTCTGGATTGGCGAAAACGCCTCAACGCTTGCCCTGCGCTACGGCAATGTATCTTCCGCGTCGGTCGGAACCATCCAGCGCCGCTTGCTGGTGCTGGAGAACCAGGGCGCGGCGGATCTATTTGGCGAACCGGCGCTGCAACTCTCCGACATCATGCGGACCGACACGGATGGGCGCGGTTTCATCAACATTCTGGCGGCCGACAAGCTGATGAGTTCGCCCAAGCTGTACGCGACTTTCCTGCTTTGGCTGCTGTCTGAGCTTTTCGAAGAACTGCCCGAGGTGGGTGACCCCGACAAACCCAAGCTGGTGTTCTTTTTTGACGAAGCGCACCTGTTGTTTGAGGACGCGCCCAAAGCGCTGGTGGACAAGGTCGAACAGGTCGCGCGGCTGATCAGGTCCAAAGGCGTTGGTGTTTATTTTATCACCCAAAATCCCGCTGACGTCCCCGATGACATCTTGGGCCAGTTGGGCAACCGTATCCAGCACGCCCTGCGGGCTTTCACCGGCAAAGACCGCAAGGAATAGCGCATGGCAGCCCAAACCTACCGCGAGAACCCGCGTTTTGATACTGAAGAGGCCATCCGCGAGGTTGGTGTCGGCGAGGCTGTGACCTCGATGTTGCAGAAAAAAGGTGTGCCCGGAGTGGTGGAACGCACCCTGATCCGGCCCCCGTCTTCGCAAATGGGGCCAATTGATCCCGCGATGCGGGCAGCTTTGATGGCGCAAAGCCCGATGTCGGGTAAATACGACACCCGCCTTGACCGTGAATCCGCGTTCGAAATTTTGGCTAAACGTGCCGACGATGCCGCAAAAGCCGCCGCAAAAGCCGAACAGGAAGTCGAAGCGGAAGACGCCACACCAGCCTTGCGAGAGTTCAACGCAGCACGCCGTTATGCGGGCAAAGGGGTGACACGCTCTACCTCGAAACCTGCAGCCAAATCCGGTGACAGTTTTGGCGGTGCCCTTGCCAATGTCGTGATCAAAGAGCTCAAGGGCACAACCGGGCGCCGCATCGTGCGCGGAATATTGGGCGGTCTGTTCAAAGGGCGCTGACACCCGACGCCAAATGAAACATCCTCGCCGAAGTAGGTCCTCCTCCCCTTGGGGAAGGGGGCCATTCTTTTATCTACTTTTCAGGGATCAACCCACGGGGACTGAACCGCAACACCAGCAACAACACCGCGCCCATGGTCATTAACAGCATATGAGCTGCAGATTCAATGAGGTGATCCTTCAGCCAATAGCCGTCAGCCATACCGTAGGTGATCACATTCATCAGCCACATCCCCATCGGCTCGACCATCACCCACAGATACCACATCAAAAATCCGCCCAGCACGGCACCAAAGTTGTTGCCCGATCCGCCAACAATCACCATCACCCAAATCAGGAACGTAAAGCGCAGCGGCTGATACGAGCCCGGTGTCAACTGGCTGTCCAGCGTCGTCATCATCGCCCCGGCAATCCCGCAGATGGCAGATCCGAGGATGAACACTTGCAGGTGCCGCGCGGTCACGTCTTTGCCCATCGCCTCGGCTGCGACCTCGTTATCGCGAATGGCGCGCAGCATCCGACCCCAAGGGGAGTTCAATGCCCGCTGGCTCAGCCACAGCAAGATCAGCAAGACAGCCGCGAACAAGACGATATAAAGAAACTTGACCCAAAGCGTTGATGCCTCGACGGATGTAAGCCCGAAATCCGTCGCTCGGGCGACAAAGCCGGGATCGTTTTGCAGGTCGATCTCATAAGGAACAGGACGCGGAATGCCGATCACGTTTTTGACCCCGCGCGACAGCCAATCTTCGTTCTTGAGGATGGCGATGATGATCTCGGCGATGCCAAGCGTTGCAATGGCCAGATAATCCGACCGCAGCCCAAGCGCCGTCTTGCCGATAATCCATGCTGCACCGGCAGCAAAGAGCCCGCCCACAGGCCAAGCGATGATCACCGGTAGGCCAAGCCCGCCCAAATATCCGGTTCCAGCCGGATTGATGCTTTCGACTGCCGCGACAGACGGATCAAGGATGGCACGAAACAGGAAGAACCCGCCCACCAGCAACGCCAAAACAACCGCTGTACGCAGCCAGCCTTTGGCCATCCGCCGCATCACTTGCACGGTCACGATAATGGTCCCGGCCCCCAGCAGCAACGCGCTGACGATGCCCCAGCCGCCCGCAGACCAGGCACCTTCGGTGGGGGGCATGCCGATCAGAACAGCAGCAAGACCGCCAAGTGCGACAAACCCCATGATCCCCACGTTAAACAGGCCCGCAAACCCCCATTGAATGTTCACACCAAGCGCCATGATGCTTGAAATCAACCCCATGGAGATGATCAGCAACGCAGCATTCCAGCTTTGCGCAAATCCGGTGTAAATGATCAAAGCCGTAATGACGGCAAACAGTCCGGTGTTTCTAAGCGTCTCGTTCATACCGATTGCCCCTTGAAAAGACCCGTGGGTTTGAACAGCAACACGATCAGCAGGATCACGAAGCTGACGGCGAATTTATAGTCGGTGGACAAAAGCTGCACCAACCCGTCGGGGGCCAAGCTTTCTGGCATCATATAGCCCAACACCTTTTTCCACGCATAGGTGATGGTCACCTCCGAAAACGCGATTACGAATCCACCTGCAATCGCCCCCACCGGGTTGCCTAGCCCGCCCACAATGGCCGAGGCAAATACAGGCAGCAGAAGTTGGAAATAGGTGAAGGGTTTGAAAGACTTATCAAGCCCGTAAAGCACTCCGGCTGTGGTTGCGAGACAGGCAACGATGATCCAGGTGATCATCACCACCCGTTCGGGATTGATCCCCGACAGCAGCGCCAGATCCTCGTTGTCGGAATAGGCCCGCATGGATTTGCCGGACCGCGTCTTGTTGAGGAACCAAAACAGTACCGCAACAACGATGATTGCTGTAATCACCGTCAGCCCTTGAGTGGTCTTGATCGCGAGACCTTCTTCAAGGCCCGTCATGCGCTTGAAAGTACGCGCCGAAATGATAAAGCGCTCTCCGTCCAGAAAGTTCTGATCATCCGACCCGATGATAAACCGCGTTATCCCGTTGTAAATAAAGGTAACTCCCAAGGACACGATCACGAAAATCACCGGCTTGGCCTTCTTCTCGCGGTAGAATTTATAGACCATCCGGTCGGTCCCCAGCAGCAATCCGATGGTGACGATAATCGCAAAGGGCAGGGCCAGCAGCGCTGTGGGCAGAACCCACAGATGCAGACCCAAGAATTGAAAACCCCAAGTGATCAGCACCGCAGACATGGCCCCAAGCGCCATGGTATCGCCATGGGCAAAATTCGAAAATCGCAAGATACCGTAAACCAGCGTCACCCCGAGCGCGCCCAATGCCAGTTGCGAGCCATAGGCGATGCCGGGGACCAGCACGTAATTCGCAAGCGCTACGATTGCGTTCAAAAAATCCATCAGTTGCATGTCCCTAAATAGCTGATGACGAATGGCCCTTCAGCGTAGTGCACCGTATAGCGGGTCGCCCCGCCATTGGTGATGCTTAGCAAATGCCGCGCGGCAAACGTGCCGCCCGACAGCGAATATGATTTGCCTGATTTCACGCCAAGCAGTTCGATGGTTTCGGCGTCCGTCACCATCTCTGACTGAACCACCAGATCGTCAGGCGTCAGCCCGCCCGCGTTGCCCGTGATCTCGGGTGTGAATTCCACTTCGGTGCAAGGCTCGTCCTCGACACATTCGGTGATGAAATTGCAAGACATCTTGATGTCCTGGCGAAACGGAGCGTTGTCCAGCGTTAAACTGTCTACCGGAATATCCGGCGCAGGGGGTTCGTCTGTTTCAACGCCCTGCGCCAGCGCAGGGGCGGCACAGACCAGCAAAACAGCGGGGGAAAGCCAGCGCATCTTCTATCCCCCCAGAAACGATTTGCGAACTTCAGGGTCGTTCAGCAATTCCGTGCCCGTCCCGGTAAAGGCATTTGCCCCTTGCACCATAACATAGCCTTTGTCTGCAATTTCAAGCGCTTGGCGCGCGTTCTGTTCCACCATCAGGATCGGGATACCGGTGCGCGCCACCTCGATAATGCGGTCAAACAACTCGTCCATCACGATGGGGCTGACGCCGGCTGTCGGCTCGTCCAGCATCAAGACTTTCGGCTGGGTCATCAGCGCACGGCCAACCGCCACCTGCTGGCGCTGTCCCCCCGACAATTCACCCGCCGCCTGATAGCGTTTTTCCTTGAGGATCGGAAACAGGTCATAGACCTGCGCCATAGTATCGCGAAAATCATCGGTGCGGATGAAGGCGCCCATCTCAAGGTTTTCCTCGACCGTCATCGATGTGAATATGTTCGAGGTCTGCGGCACAAAACCCATCCCCTTTGCAACGCGGGCTTGGGGCGACAGGGCGGTGATGTCTTCGCCGTCCAACCGCACATGGCCCTGACGTACTTCAAGCATGCCAAAGACAGCCTTCATAGCGGTCGATTTACCGGCACCGTTGGGGCCGACGATCACAGCGATTTCACCCTTTTCGACAGCAATTGTGCAGCCATGCAAAATGTCGGGCCCTTTGCCGTACCCGCCCGTCATGGCATCGCCAATCAGGAAGGGGCCGCCGGGGGCCGCACGGCTTTTGCCGCCCTGCTTTACAGGCTGCGCGGTGCCTTGCCCCTTGGGATTGCCGATCGAGAGATCCTTGTTGCCCCGGTCACTATATGGGTCGCTCATGTCAGCCTCTTTCAATCAGTGCCGCCTGCGGGCGGTTCATCTTCTGGTGCGCACGATATTGCATCGGCGCAGGTGTCGCGCAGCATCATCGCAACGTCAAAGGACATCTTTTCCATCTGCTCAAGCGACATTGTGTCAGCCGCATCAAGGTACAGCATGATACGCGACGCACCGACCTCTGATAACATCACGGCGCTCATCGTGCGGTCGCCGTCAACCTCGTCATATTGCAAGTGGCGCAGGGTCAGGCCGTGGGGCGTCACGATCTTGTCGACCTGCAACACCTCTGGGGCAACAACATTATCGGCAGCGATCCATTCAACATAGGTGGCAAATTGCTCTTCCAAGGTCGCAACGCTATCGGTTATCGCGAAGCCCGGCCATTCTTGGGTGAAATTCATAATGAATTCAGGGATATAGCGCGTCGACCCATCGCCAACCACATCCCACTTGGCGGTTTCCCACTCGGTTCCGCGGTCGCACATCCACACTTCGGGCGCCAGCTGCGCGCAGGCAGAGGACATGTGTGGCGTGCCAATCGCAGCGCAGATCACCAAAGCAGCAAAGGGAATTCTCATGCGGACTTGTTCTTTAAACCGGTGCCCAAATATGCTTCGATCACCTGTTCGTTGGCCTTGATTTCGGGCAGCGTGCCTTCTGCCAGCACTTTGCCTTCCGCCATGCAGATCACAGGGTCACAAAGCCTGCCAATGAAATCCATGTCGTGTTCGATGACAACGAAGGTGTAGCCGCGATCCTGATTGAGCCGCAGGATCGCATCGCCGATGGTGTTGAGCAACGTCCGGTTCACACCCGCCCCGACCTCGTCCAGAAAGACGATCTTGGCGTCGACCATCATGGTGCGCCCCAGCTCGAGCAGCTTTTTCTGCCCGCCCGAGATTTGACCGGCTTTCTGGTCAGCAAGATGCTCGACCGTCAGAAATTCCAAAACCTCATCAGCCTTGGCGCGCAGCGCACGTTCCTGATCAGCGATGCGTTTGCGGCCAAACCACGTGTTCCAAAGCGTCTCACCCACCTGATCGCCCGGCACCATCATCAGGTTCTCGCGGCAGCTCATCGAAGAAAACTCGTGCGCGATCTGAAACGTACGCAGCAACCCTTTGTGGAACAGCTCGTGAGGAGGCAGGCCCGTTATGTCTTCACCGTCCATCGTCACACGGCCTGACGTTGGTTTAAGAACGCCCGCGATCACATTGAAAAGCGTGGTTTTTCCAGCACCATTAGGGCCAATCAATCCGGTGATTGTGCCTTCAGCAATCGTCAGGCTGGCCCCGTCGACCGCATGAAAGCCACCGAAGTGTTTGTGTACATCGTCAACGACGATCATATGAATATCCCTGTGTCCACATTATAAATACGTGGTTGTCTTTTGAAAACAGCAGCCCGGTTTCCCGGACTGCTGTAGTCGCGTTGTCTGACGAATTATTTGAAACCGATGGTCTCGATCACGCTGTCTTTGACTTCGATCATGCGGTACGTCCCTGCAGACTCGCCCCCACCGATCAGCTCGACTGCAGAGGCACCGACATAGTCGATGTCCGTACCAGCCGTGATCAGCTCAAGCGCTTTTGCCAGTTCACCGGGATAGATTTTCTCGCCGGGGGCATTGGCCACTTCAAGGATCTTGGGGCCGTAGATGGCTGGATCCATTGAATCTGCTGCCTGCATCGCCAGCAAGAACAAGGCCGCTGCGTCATAGGACTCGGGGGTGTAAGGCGAGGTGCCGTTGAAACCAGCGTCTTCGGCCATCTTTGAAAAGACTTCGATACCCTCACCTTCGGAACCCGCGATCTGACCATAAGACCCGTCCAGATCATCACCGATACGGCCAGGCAACGTGTCACCGATCATGCCGCCCGGCAGACCGAAGGTGTCGAAAGCGCCTGTATCGAGTGCAGCGTTGATGATGCCGGGACCACCTTGGTCAAGGTAGCCAGCGACGACCAGAATATCCCCACCCGCAGATGCCAGGGCACCAACTTCGGCAGAGTAATCCGCTTTGCCGTCTTCGTGTGCGGCAACGATTGTGACTTCGCCACCAACTGCCTCGAAAGATGTCTGGATCGCATCGGCAAGGCCTTTGCCGTAGTCGTTGTTGGTATAGGTCAAGGCGATTGACTTCACGCCACGCTCTTGCAGGATTTCTGCCATGACTTCACCTTCGCGCGCATCCGAAGGGGCCGTGCGGAAGAACAGACCGTTGTCTTCCATTGTCGAGAGGCCGGGCGATGTAGCCGATGGCGAAATCATCGCCATGCCGTTTGGAATAGCGACGTTTTGCAAGACAGCGCCCGTCACGCCAGAGCAATCCGCCCCGATCAGACCATTGATGCCTTCGGCGATCAGACGTTCCGCACCGGCCACGGCAAGCGCGTTGTCAATGCAGCCCGAATCAGCGCGCAGTGAAGATACTGTTGCGCCGCCCATCAGCAAACCGCTGTCGGTCACTTCTTTCATCGCCATTTCAGCGCCGGAAGCCATCGGCCCCGTCAGCGATTCAATCGGGCCGCTAAAGCCGAATACGATACCAAGTTTAACTTCTTTAGAGTGCGCGTCTGCATAAGCATTGGTCGCAAGCAGTGCCGCAGCCGTTGTGGCCATAAGCATCTTCTTCATGTGTCGTCTCCCGTGTTGGAACATGATGTTCAGCGCAAAGCCTAAGCGGGGCGTTTGGAAAAGAAAAGTCCTAACGGATGTTCACGATTGGTCATGTTGGGATGGAATGCCGATGAAACAGGCCTATTTTACCCAAAGTTAAAGTTTAAAGCGGTTTAGGAGAGCTCGAATGATCAAAGCAGCATTTTTGATGGTGGGTCTTTGCTTTGGCGCGGTGCCCGTTGCTGCCCAGGGAATCAAAATCGAACAGAAAATCTCGGGTCTGGACACCCCTTGGGCGATGGCAATTTTGCCTGATGAGACTGTTTTGGTGACCGAAATTGACGGGCGTTTATTGCGGTTCGCCGATGGCGCAAGCCACGTGGTTTCCGGCACCCCAAAAGTCGCCGAAAACGGGCAGGGCGGACTTCTCGACATCACGGCCGCGCGCGACTTTGCCATCAGTCGCACGTTGTTTTTCACCTACGCCAAGCCGATGCAGGGCGGTTCTGGAACGGCACTTGCCGCCGCAGAACTGTCGGCAGATGCGCAGTCGCTGGAAAACCTGCGAGACCTGTTTGTGATGGCCCAAGGATCAAGGGCAGGGCGGCATTTCGGCAGTCGCGTGGTGGAAGGGTCGGATGGGACGTTATTCGTGACCATTGGTGACCGCGGCGATGATGTGAAGGCGCAAGATCGCAGCACCCACAACGGATCGGTCATTCGGGTCAACCGCGACGGATCGGTGCCCGGCGACAATCCGTTCGTAGGCCAAGATGGCATATTGCCGGAAATCTGGTCGTTTGGGCATCGCAATCCGCAAGGGGCGGGGCTTGATTTTCAGGGGAACATGTGGGTGTCAGAGCATGGTGCGCGCGGCGGCGACGAGGTGAACCGCATCCAGAAAGGGGCCAATTTTGGCTGGCCGGTGATTTCCTACGGACGTCATTACTCGGGCGCCAAGATCGGCGAGGGGACGGCGAAGCCCGGCATGGAGCAGCCTGCGTTCTATTGGGATCCGTCGATCGCGCCGTCCGGCCTGCTGGTCTATTCCGGCACTATGTTCCCCGAATGGGATGGTGACATCTTTGTTGGCGCTTTGAAATTCAACTATATTGCGCGGCTTGATGGCGATCCTTTGGTTGAGGCAGAACAGATCATGACCGATGAAACCGACCGTGTGCGTGACATCGTAGAAGCACCGGACGGGGCGATCTGGTTCATTTCTGTGGGCAATGGCGCAATATATCGCGTCGCGGCGAAGTGAGCATTTTTGCAGGGATAGAAGCGGACAAAGTTTGGAGTGAACGGCAGTTCCGGGCCCAATGCGAACCTAGGCCAGCGTTATGCAGACCGATCCCCCCAAATACCAAACATCGGCCTTGCGCTCTTTGAGCGCTATCAGATCGACAGCCGCGCAGCGTGTGACCCGCGTTCGCGGTAAGGTGTCGTGTCGTAATGCGCTCGGTAGCATTTGGAGAAATGCGAGGGCGAGGCAAAGCCGCAGGCGAGGGCCACGTTGATCACGCTCATGTCGGTCTGCATCAGCAGGTTGCGCGCCTTTTGCAAGCGCAGTTCCATGTAATAGCGTTTGGGGCTGCGGTTCAGATAGCGCCGGAACAGACGTTCCAGCTGGCGGGTGGACATCCCGACATCGCGCGCCAAGGTCGACGGGCTGATCGGATCTTCGATGTTGCGCTCCATCATCTGGATGACCTGGCTCAGCTTTGGATGACGCACACCGATCCGGGTTGGCACTGACAGACGCTGTGTATCCTGATCTGTGCGGATTGACGAATAGATCAGCTGATCGGCAACGGCATTGGCAAGGTCTTCGCCCAAATCATCAGCGATCAGTTTCAGCATCAGATCGATCGACGATGTGCCCCCGGCCGTGGTCATCCGGTTGCCGTCGACCACAAACACCGACTTGGTCAGGTTCACCTCTTCGAATTCCTCGATAAAGCTGTCCTGGTTTTCCCAATGTATCGTCGCTTTCTTACCGTCCAGCAGACCCGCTTTGGCCAAGGTGAACGCAGCGGTGCAAAGCCCGCCCACCATCATGCCTTTGCGCGCCTCGCGGCGCAGCCAGCTCAGCAGTTTCTTGGTGGTTGCAGATTGCACATCAATGCCGCTGCAAATGATCAGCGTGTCCTCGCGCTTGAGTTCGTCTAAATCGCTATCCAACCTGAATTGCGCTCCAGCCGAGCAGCTGACATGACTTCCACCTTCACCCGCCAAACGCCAGTCATACGCCTTGCGACCCACCATCCGGTTTGCAATCCGCAGGCATTCAACCGCAGAAGCAAAGCTCAGCATGGTAAAATTATCCAGCAAAACAAAGACAAATAACTTTGGTTTATCTACGTTTACCGGGATGCGCATGGCCGGAGGGGAGGCTGACATCGCTTACCTTTCAAACAAGCCTGTAAAGCAGGTGGGCGTTTTATATCCCGCAAAACCTGCCGGAAACCTTGCTCACGGGGGGGAAGCAACGTCAATAGGGTGAATTTCGGTTCTGGTCACTCGGCTTGTGCTTTTGTATACCACAAGTTCAACTGTTAGCGTCGGGAATCTAGCGCGCTGCCTACCTCGGAGAGATAAGATGACCGATTGGACAAAATCAAGCTGGCGCAACAAACCGCGTATCCAGATGCCAGACTATCCTGATCAGGCTGCCCTGCAGGCAGTCGAGGCTGAATTGTCCCGGTATCCGGTTCTCGTTTTTGCGGGCGAGGCACGGCGCTTGAAAAAGCATCTTGCGTCAGCAGGCCGCGGCGAGGCGTTCTTGTTGCAGGGCGGCGATTGCGCCGAAAGCTTTGAGCAGTTCAGCAGCGACATGATCCGCGACACGTTCAAGGTCATGCTGCAAATGGCCATCGTTCTGACCCATGGTGCCAAAGTCCCGGTGATCAAGCTGGGACGTATGGCAGGCCAGTTCGCCAAGCCCCGTTCGGCCCCTACCGAAGTCGTGGACGGCGTCGAGTTGCCCAGCTACCGCGGTGACATTATCAACGAACTGGACTTCACCCCCGAAGCTCGCATTCCGGACCCTCGCAAAATGCTGCGCGCCTATACGCAAGCCGCCGCAACTTTGAACCTGATCCGTGCGTTTTCGACTGGTGGCTATGCTGACGTGCATCAGGTGCATGGCTGGACCTTGGGATTTACCGATAACGAAAAAGCCGAGAAATACCGCGAGATTGCCAACCGTATTTCCGATACGCTGGATTTCATGGCCGCTGCGGGTGTCACATCTGAAACCGCGCATACTCTGCAAACGGTGGAGTATTATACCAGCCACGAATCGCTTTTGCTTGAATACGAAGAGGCGCTGTGCCGTCAGGACAGCCAGACCGGAAAGTGGTTGGCGGGATCAGGGCACATGATCTGGATTGGCGACCGCACGCGTCAGCCTGACGGTGCGCATGTGGAATTTGCACGCGGCGTGCAAAACCCCATTGGCCTGAAATGTGGGCCGACGATGACCAGCGATGATCTGAAGCTGTTGATGAAAACCCTGAACCCCTCGAACGAGGAAGGGCGTCTGACCCTGATCGCACGTTTTGGCGCGGGCGCTGTTGGCGAGCATTTGCCACGCCTCATAAAGACAGTGCAGGAAGAAGGTGCAAACGTGGTTTGGACCTGTGACGCGATGCACGGCAACACGATAAAGTCGTCGAGCGGCTACAAGACGCGGCCTTTCGATTCTGTCTTGCGCGAAGTACGTGAATTCTTTGCTATTCATGCCGATGAGGGGACTGTTCCTGGTGGCGTGCACTTTGAGATGACCGGACAGGATGTGACGGAATGCACCGGTGGTGTGCGTGCCGTGCAAGATGAAGACCTGTCTGATCGCTATCACACCGCTTGTGATCCCCGCCTCAATGCCAGCCAGTCACTTGAACTGGCGTTTCTTGTGGCAGAAGAGCTTTCGACCCGCCGCAACACGCAACAAGCGAAAGCGGTAAGCTGAACCGACACACCTAAATCAAGAATGAAAGCCGCGTATTTTTTTAATATGCGGCTTTTTTCATTCAGGCCCTCGTCTGTCGGCATATCGCTTTACGGATCTGTCTAGTCTTCGGACTTCACCAAGCGCAAATAAGGCAGGTGCCGTTTGCTGCTGTCGGGCGGGAATGGATTGACTGGCTCGGCAAAGCCCGTGTGCGCGGCGGCTACAGGGGCCGTTGGCAGCAGATGGCGTGCTTTGTCGCCAACGGGCCTGATCCGGATATGTTCGATGTCAAAGCGACAGTGGCTATCTGAAATGTCGCCTTTGGTAACCAGACATCCCAACATCCGGCTGACGTCGCCCATATCGCTTTTGAGCGGTAAAAGGATCATGCGCCCCGTGACCTGTCCCGTCTCACTTTTCAGCGTGAGGGTGCCTGTGGCTGGGGTCTCGAAAAGTTCTTCCATCATGTCGCTGAAGCGGCGGCGGGACGGGGTGGATATAAACGCGGTGATCGGCATCCCGCGGACTTCCATGCCCATCACATCGCCCAGATGGCTACCTGCAATGCGCAAACGGGCCACACCGGGAGAGATACGCTCTAGAACAAAGGTATATTCCAACGCGGCCTCTATCCCGCGTGGATCAATATCAGACCTTTTGGGCAGCACCTGATCACCGCGCAATGCGTCCCAATAGGCCTCGACCTGCGACACGGCCACAAAATTATGATCCGTGTTGAAGTCTATCATCCTCACAACATTCTGTGCACTTTGGCTAATATTTTCCATTAAAGGCCACGTCTTTCATATCTTTCGACGAGGATGCGGCCAGGGTGCAGAGCATTCGGCCGCTTTCGTCCACATCAATCACAACCCGTCTTCTTGATAGACTATACGCCAATTCACACCAAATTTGCAGCTAAATTTCTGCAAGTGGTTAATATGTTGGCAACCACTTCGCTGAACGCTTCCGTGGCTTTCGACTTGCCCAATATTGCGGTTTGGCTTTTAAGACACGGCACATATCCCCAGTTGACAGGACCCAAAGATGATACGTTCAATGACAGGCTTCGCCTCTGCCAGCGGCGCGCTAGCGCCCCATAGCTGGGGATGGGAGTTGCGATCTGTCAACGGCAAGGGGCTGGATCTGCGGCTGCGGGTGCCAGACTGGATCGAAGGGCTGGAGGCGGGACTGCGCAAACAATTGACCGACGCGGTCGGGCGCGGAAATGTATCGTGCAATTTGCGCGTGGCACGGGACGAAACGACGGGCGGTTTGACCGTGAACGCCGCCCAGCTTGAAACCGTGCTGGATGCGTTGCACCAGATCGAAACCCGCGCGATGGATGCTGGCATTTCGCTTGCCCCCTCAAAAGCGACCGATATTGTCACCATGCGCGGCGTGCTGGAACAGGCGACGACTGTTGATGATGTGGCGGCCCTAAGTGCAGCGCTGCTGGCAGAGTTTCCAAAGGTGCTGGCGGATTTCAATGCAATGCGCGCCAGCGAGGGGGCAGCCCTTGCCGAAGTTCTCGAAAACCAACTGACCGAAATCGAAGACCTGACCTCGAAAGCCGCCGATCTCGCCGAGCTCCGCAAAGAAGAGATGGCCCAAACGCTCAGGCGCAATCTGGCGCGGGTAATGGACAATAGCGAAGGGGTAGAGCCAGACCGTCTGGCGCAGGAACTTGCGCTCATCGCAGTCAAATCCGACATCACAGAAGAGATTGACCGCCTGGCCGCCCATATCAATGCAGCGTCAGGTCTGCTTAAGCAAGGTGGCCCCGTTGGTCGCAAGCTGGATTTTCTGATGCAGGAATTCAACCGCGAGGCCAATACTCTTTGCGCCAAGGCCCAGAATTCTGAATTGACGCAGGTCGGGCTGGCGCTGAAGGCCGTAATCGACCAGATGCGCGAACAAGTACAGAATGTGGAGTAACCCATGAGCGCCCCAATCATCAGTGAAAGACGCGGCCTTTTGATCATCCTCAGTTCGCCCTCTGGGGCGGGTAAATCGACCTTGGCGCGGAAACTGCGCATCTGGGACGAGTCGCTGCAATTCTCGGTCTCGGCCACAACACGTGCACCGCGCGTGGGCGAGGTCGACGGCAAGGACTACTTTTTTACGTCGGAAGAAAAGTTTCGCACCTTGGTGAACGAGGGGGAGATGCTGGAACATGCCCGCGTGTTCAACAACTACTACGGGTCCCCCAAAGGCCCGGTGCAAAAGGCCATCGAAAACGGCCGTGACGTGCTTTTCGACGTGGACTGGCAGGGCGCGCAGCAAATCAGCAATTCGTCGATGAAACAGCATGTGCTTTCGATCTTCATTCTTCCCCCGTCCATCAAGGAGTTGCGCCGCAGGCTTGAGACACGCGGTCAGGACAACGCCGAAACCATCGCGCTGCGCATGGAGAAAAGCTGGGACGAGATCAGCCACTGGGACGGCTATCATTATGTGCTGGTTAACGACGATCTGGTTGAAACCGAAGCGCGGCTGAAAGCGATCATCACGGCAGAGCGTTTACGCCTTTCCCAACAGCCCAAACTGGTTGACCATGTCCGCGCCCTGCAATCCGAATTCGAGGAAACCAAATGACCCTATATGCCTTGGCCAAAAGCGCCCCGACCGTAGACTCCACCGCGTGGGTTGCCCCCGACGCCAATGTAATCGGCAATGTCGTGCTCGAGGCCGACACCTCTGTGTGGTTCGGCAGCACCTTGCGCGGCGACAATGAGCTGATCCATGTGGGCAAGGGCAGCAATGTGCAGGAAAATTGCGTCTTTCACACAGACCCCGGCTCCCCTCTGATGATTGGCGAAAACTGTACGATCGGTCACAAGGTCATGCTGCATGGCTGTACGATTGGCGATAATTCCCTGATCGGAATGGGAGCCACAGTGCTGAACGGCGCCAAGATCGGAAAGAATTGCTTGATCGGGGCAGGGGCCCTGATTACGGAAAACAAGTTGATCCCTGACGGGTCACTGGTGATGGGCGCACCGGGCAAGGTGGTGCGCGAGCTGGATGCGGCAGCGATTGCCGGGCTGACGGCCAGCGCCAAGCATTATCAAGACAACGCCCGACGGTTTCGCAACGATCTGAAACCCGTTTAAGCCATGGTCATCCGTACGCTTTTGCCTGATCTGCTGGCAGCATTGCCGCTGCCGACCCTCGCGGTTGATCGTGCCGAGCGTATCGTGGCGATGAATGCGGCGGCGAGTTCTTTGGTGGGTGATGCAGCACTTGACCGCCATTTCATCAACGTTTTGCGCCAACCCACAATCGTGGACGCGGTCGAGCAATGTCAGCGCGACGACAAGCCTCGCGAGGCACATTATCTGTCCAGCGACGGAATCAATGACACGACGTTTCAGGTGCATGTGCGCAAAGTACCGGGGACCGATTACGTCGTGCTGAGTTTCCAAGACATCACCCAAGTCACCAAAGCCAGCAAGATGCGCCGTGATTTTGTGGCGAATGTCAGCCATGAATTGCGCACGCCATTGACCTCATTGATGGGGTTTATCGAGACGCTGCGCGGCCCGGCGCGCGATGATGCTGCCACCCGAGACCGCTTTTTAGGCATCATGACCGGAGAGGCAGAGCGCATGAACCGGCTGGTCGGTGATCTGTTGTCTCTGTCGCGGGTCGAAGCTGAAGAACGGGTGCGACCGACCGAACGGGTCGATTTGCGCAATGTGCTGCAATCGACCTTGCGGAATTTGACTCCTCTGGCGGTCGAAGCCGATGTAAAGCTGGTGCCAAGCTTGGGCACAGCCCCCCTGCCGATTAATGGCGATGCGGATCAGTTGATGCAGGTCTTTACCAATCTGATCGAGAACGCGATCAAATATGGTGGTTCCACCAAATCGGTCGAGATTGACGTGGAAACGACCCTGCGCGACCCGTCTTTACGCGGGGCGGCACTGCATGTGACCATCACGGACCATGGCGCGGGCATTGATCCGCTGCATATCCCCCGCCTGACAGAACGTTTCTACCGCGCCGACAATCACCGCAGCCGCGCCCTTGGCGGGACGGGCTTGGGCCTCGCTATCGTGAAACACATCCTCAACAGGCATCGTGGTCGGATGAAAATTACCAGCACCTTGGGCCAAGGCAGCCAGTTTACGGTCGTGTTGCCCCTCGAAACTGCCTGAGATGTGAAAAGTTTTCTAAAACTGCAGGCAAATCGGTTACTGTCATAAAACTGTAACACAACTGACACAAAAGCCAAACATGCGACCCCTAGGGGTGACTGCAAGATCACCATGGGGGTGGTCACAAAATCTAAGCTGACAGGAGACATCATGTCGCTCGTTAACCTCACTACATCTGCCTTGGCCATTTCCGCCGTTTGTGCAACTGCTGCCATGGCGCGCGATCAGGTACAGGTTGCCGGTTCTTCGACCGTTCTGCCCTACGCATCAATCGTTGCCGAAGCCTTTGGCGAAAATTTTGACTTCCCGACACCCGTTGTTGAATCCGGTGGTTCTTCTGCAGGTCTGAAGCGCTTTTGCGAAGGTGTGGGCGAAAACACAGTCGACATTGCAAACTCCTCGCGTGCGATCAAATCTTCCGAAGTTGAAGTTTGTGCAGCCAATGGCGTAACCGACATCATCGAAGTCCGCATCGGCTATGATGGGATCGTATTTGCTTCCGACATCAACGGCAGCTCTTTCGCGTTCACCCCAGAAGACTGGTACAAAGCACTGAGCGAGCAGGTCGTTGTTGACGGCGCGCTGGTTGCGAACCCCTACAAGACCTGGAACGAAGTAAACGCAAACTTCCCTGACCAGCCGATCCAAGCCTATATCCCAGGCACAAAGCACGGCACACGTGAAGTATTCGAAGAAAAAGTGATCCTGGCCGGTTGTGAAAACACAGGCGACATCGAAGCCTATGCAGCTGCTAATGGCGGCGACATGAAAGCGGCTGAAAAGGCCTGCATATCCCTGCGTACAGACGGGACATCTGTCGACATCGACGGGGATTACACAGAAACTCTGGCCCGCATCGAGAGCAATAAAGACGGTCTCGGCGTGTTCGGTCTGGCCTTCTACGAAAACAACACAGACAAGCTGCAAGTTGCAACCATGGGCGGCGTTGAGCCAACCGTTGCCTCGATCTCTTCAGGCGACTACCCCGTGTCGCGTCCGTTGTTCTTCTACGTCAAGAAAGCCCACATCGGCGTGATCCCCGGCCTGAAAGAATTCGCTGAGTTCTTCGTTGCTGACGAGATTGCAGGCCCGTCTGGCCCATTGGCTGAATACGGTCTGGTGTCTGATCCCGAGCTGGAAGCGGTTCAGCAAACCGTAGCCGACGAAGCTGTTATGGGCGGCGGTTCCTAAACTTATCAAAATCTTCCGGATAGGGGGTTTGCCCTTCTCCGGAATTTTTCTGTTTGACTTATAGTATCTGAACGACGACCCCTAAAACGGGGAAAAGACGGGGGCCACCAAATTGGGCAATTTCTTGAATGTGGCACCGACAACGTTGCTTGTGATCGTGGTTTTGATACTGACAGCCCTTGCATTTTTCATGGCACGCGCCAGGGCGATGGCAGCCGCCTGGGGTGATGCGCGCAAACTACATTCTCTGCCCAACTATTACGGCTATAATGCTGCAATGATGACTGCGATCCCGGCGCTTTTCATGCTGACGATATGGTTATTCGTGCAGCCGATGATGATCCAGAATTCAGTGATCAGTATGATTCCGCAGGCCGCAGTGAGCGATGGGTCGTCCGTCAATCTGGTGATGAGCGATGTGCGCCGCGTAGCAAACGGGCTGACCACCGCCGTTGAAGCGGGTGCCCTGAGCGCAGATGCTGCACGCGACATATCCACGGCCACCACAGACATACGCGGGCTTTTGGCCGAAAGCGGTGTCGCGTTGGGCTCTGAGGTAAGCGCAGAGGTGCTGAACGCCGCGCAACGCTACCGCAGCATGCAGGCGACGGGCCAATGGTTGATGACAGCCGCCATTTGCGTCATTGCCTTGGGCGGTTTGTTTGTCGCGATGCGCGCCACCACAGCGACCTTCCGCGCCCGCAACATGGTAGAGCGTTTTATCCTTGCACTGCTGATGATCGCCGCATCCCTCGCGATTTTGACCACGGTGGGCATTGTTTTCTCGATGTTGTTTGAATCGATCAATTTCTTCTCGCTGCATCCGTGGCAGGACTTCTTTCTTGGCGACTCCTGGTCGCCCAACTTTCGCGGTGATAGCGATCTGTCGATCCTCCCGCTGCTGTGGGGCACGCTTTATATCTCGATCATTGCATTGCTTGTCGCCGTTCCCATCGGCTTGTTTGCGGCAATCTATCTGTCGGAATATGCCAACAGCAAAGTCCGCGCCGTGGCCAAGCCCTTGCTTGAAATCCTCGCCGGCATTCCAACCATCGTCTACGGTCTTTTCGCGCTGCTGACTGTTGGCCCGTTTCTGGTCAATCTGTTCGGCCGCGGTGAAAACGGCATTCTGGGGGTAGACTGGATGAGCGGGGCAACCTCGGTTCTGACCGCAGGCCTTGTCATGGGCATCATGCTGATCCCGTTCGTATCCTCCTTGAGCGACGACATCATCAACGCTGTCCCGCAATCCCTGCGCGATGGATCCTTTGGGCTGGGCGCCACCCATTCCGAGACGATCCGCCAAGTGGTTATTCCTGCCGCCTTGCCGGGCATTGTTGGTGCGATTTTGTTGGCGGCCAGCCGCGCGATTGGCGAGACGATGATCGTTGTCTTGGGGGCAGGGGCGATTGCCCGCATCTCTCCCAATCCACTCGAAGCGATGACCACCATCACAACACGGATCGTCAGCCAGCTGACAGGTGATACCGACTTTGCCAGCCCCGAGACGCTGGTTGCCTTCGCTCTTGGCCTGACCTTGTTTGTGCTGACCCTGGGGCTGAACGTTATGGCCCTTTATATCGTGCGCAAATACCGGGAGCAGTACGAATGACCGACATGTCCAAAACCACGGCCCCGCGCAATTCCTTGCTGAAACAGGATGCCCGCACGGTCAAACGCAACCGGGCTGAAAAGCGGTTCAAGGCTTACGGGATCGCTGCGATTTCAGCAGGCATGCTGATGCTTATGATCTTGCTGTCTACCATCATTGGACGAGGGACAGGCGCATTCCAGCAGACATTCCTGACACTTGATGTGCAACTGCTTGAGGCGAAACTGGACAAAAACGGCAACCGTGATCTTGAAGAGATCAAGAAGGTCTCGACCTTCGGCTACGCGCCTTTGATGGCTGCCGCGATGGAAGAAAAAGTCGCGCAAACAGGCATTGTGACGGATCTGGAACCCAAAGAGTTGGGGGACATCCTGTCCAAGCAAGCCGCCGCACAGCTTCGCGATTTTGTGCTGGAAAACACCGATCTGATTGGCACCTCGGTGGAGTTCCGGTTCCTGACGAACAGCCGTGTCGATGGCTATGTAAAAGGCCGTGTGACCCGCGAAAGCATTGCGAACGACAAAAACATAAACGTTGCTCAGCTTGATCTGGTGGATGCTTTGCGCGCGGATGGGGCGCTCGAGAAACGCTTTAATCTGGCGTTCATTACGGGCTCCGATGCGTCCGATGCACGCCCCGAAGCAGCAGGCATGGGCGTGTCGATGATCGGATCGCTGTTCATGATGCTGGTCGTTTTGGCGCTGGCCTTGCCGATCGGGGTTGCCGCCTCGATCTATCTTGAGGAATTCGCGCCGAAAAACTGGATCACCGATATCATCGAGGTCAATATCTCGAACCTTGCCGCGGTGCCGTCCATTGTCTTTGGTATCTTGGGCTTGGCCGTGTTTATCAACTACATGCACTTGCCGAACTCGGCCCCGTTGGTGGGTGGTTTGGTGCTGACGCTGATGACGTTACCCACCATCATCATCTCGACCCGCGCGTCGTTGAAATCGGTACCACCCAGCATCCGCGACGCCGCATTGGGTGTTGGCGCGTCAAAGATGCAGTCGGTCTTCCACCACGTGTTGCCCTTGGCCGCCCCCGGGATTCTCACCGGCACGATCATCGGGCTGGCGCAAGCATTGGGCGAAACGGCACCTTTGCTGCTGATCGGGATGGTGGGCTTTATCGCGTCAAACCCGCCGGATGGCATTGCGTCTGGTCTGATGGACCCCAACTCGGCCATGCCGGCGCAAATCTATGAATGGGCCAAGCGTGCAGATCCGGCATTCTACGAACGCGCCTGGGGTGGTATCATCATCTTGCTGGTGTTTCTTGTGACGATGAATGCAATCGCTGTAATGCTGCGGCGCAGGTTCGAGCGCCGCTGGTAAGAAAGCTAGGCAAGCCTATGAAAGACAACGTAATATCGGAGATGGACGTGACCACAGACAAGATCAAAATCTCGGCCCGTGATGTGCAGGTCTATTATGGCGATAACCACGCCATCAAGGACGTGTCGGTCGAGATCCAAGACAAAACGGTCACCGCCTTTATCGGCCCATCCGGCTGCGGCAAGTCGACTTTCTTGCGTTGTATCAACAGGATGAACGACACAATTGATATTTGCCGTGTCAAAGGTGATATTTTGATCGAAGGCGAAGACATTTATGACAGCAACGTCGATCCCGTGCAGTTGCGCGCAAAGGTCGGCATGGTGTTTCAAAAGCCAAACCCGTTCCCCAAGTCCATTTATGACAACGTCGCCTATGGCCCCCGCATCCACGGATTGTCCCGTAACAAGGCAGAACTGGACGATATTGTAGAGCGCGCGCTTAAGCGGGCGGCGATTTGGAACGAGGTAAAGGACCGCCTGCAATCGCCGGGCACAGGCCTGTCGGGGGGCCAGCAGCAGCGTCTGTGCATTGCACGCGCCGTGGCGACGGAACCCGAGGTGCTGCTGATGGACGAGCCGTGTTCGGCGCTC
>JAGXHA010000113.1 GCA_024636475.1 Roseobacter sp.
ACGAGGGCCCGCGTTATATGGCCGTGAACGGGGACGAGGGCGAACCGGGGACATTCAAGGACCGCTGGTATCTGGAACGTGTGCCGCACCAGTTCCTTGAGGGGATGCTGATCGCCGCTTGGGCCGTCGAGGCCGACACTGTGTTCATCTATATGCGCGACGAATATCCGCAGGTTCTGGCGCTGCTGAGAACAGAAATCGCGGCGCTGGAAGACGCAGGCATTGTTGAAAAAGGCTATATCGACCTGCGGCGTGGGGCTGGCGCCTATATCTGTGGCGAGGAATCCGCGATGATCGAAAGCATCGAAGGCAAGCGCGGTCTGCCGCGCCATCGCCCGCCCTACGTGGCCCAGGTTGGTGTCTTCGGCCGCCCGACCTTGGTGCATAACGTCGAGACGCTGCACTGGATCACACGGGTCTGCCGCGAGGGACCTGAGGTGTTGAACGCCACTGTAAAGAATGACCGCAAGGGGCTGCGCAGCTATTCCGTGTCGGGCCGTGTTGCCAAGCCGGGCATGTATTTGCTGCCTGCCGGGTCCACCATCACCGATATTATCGAGGCCGCTGGCGGCATGGCAGAGGGGCACGTTTTCAAGGCTTACCAGCCCGGTGGACCGTCTTCTGGCCTGCTGCCTGCGTCGATGTCGGATATCGTGATGGATTTTGACGTGTTGCAACAACATGGATCTTTCATCGGATCGGCGGCGGTCGTGATTTTATCAGATCAAGACAGTGCCAAGGCGGCGGCGTTGAACATGCTGCGGTTCTTCGAGGATGAAAGCTGCGGTCAGTGTACGCCTTGCCGTGTGGGCTGCGGAAAAGCGGTGCTGCTGATGCAAGCCGATAAATGGGACCAGCCTTTGCTGGAGGAACTCTCTCAAGCAATGGTTGACGCATCAATCTGCGGGTTAGGGCAGGCGGCACCCAACCCGATCCGGCTTGTGATGAAGCATTTCCCGGATGAGGTTTAGGCGTATCGGTGTAGATCGTTTATTTTCGCAGGGTCCTTTCAGGCAAACCAAACCGAATCGCTAATTCTTTACCACCAGACAGCTGCATCGGCCTTTGCGCAACTGGTCACACAGCGCCTGCGCTTTTTGCCGGGTGTCCGAGCCGTATTGGGCGAAATAGAACCCCTTGCGCCCTGACACCCGGTTTTTCTTGTAGACCATGTCCAGCGTTTGGCCTTTCAACGATCCTTTGCAGGATGAAAGACTGGATTTTGCCTTGGATTGCGCCGCTTTGGTGTTGGTGCCAAAGGCGACCTGCACGCCCCATGGCTTTAGCAGGGGCTTTGGTGGCGTTATCTTGAGAGGCGAAATGCGTCGCGATGCGGCCATTTCATAGCAGGCGGGCAGGAAGGCCTTGTCTTTGGACAAGCGGAAATCGGGTTTTTCCGGAGGAGTGTCGCGCCAGGTTTCGGCGGGCAGTCCGGTAATGATCGGCACGTAATTGACCGTCTCGGGGGCCAGGCCCTTGCCCTCCAGAAACCCTTCAGCGCGGCGTTCGCCGCCGTTATAACCAATCGCCGCCATGCCTTCGTTGCCGTATTTCTCAACCATTTCAGCGAGGTATTGTGCCGAGTGTTCCAACGCATCCGTAGGGTTGTAGGGGTCCGCCAGTCCGCGCAGCTTGGCCGTTGACGGGATGAATTGCGCAATGCCGCGGGCGTTGGCGTGGCTTAGGGCGTTCTGGTCAAAGCGGCTTTCCTGCCAGATCAGTCGGGCAAAGAAACCGCTGTTCAGCCCGTGCCTGTCTGAAAACACCTTGATTGCATTGCAGGTGTCATAGATGAAATGCACTGGCCGGATGCAGTGGACATGCCCCCATTTGCTGGTCGAGCAGTAGCGCTGATCGGGCTCTGCATCCCCCGCATTTCCCGGCAACAGCAACAGGAATGTAAATATCATCAGCAAGCGCATATCACTTTGGTGGTGCAGGGCAGCGGTCCTGTCAATTCCTGTTGTCACCCTTCCCTCTGGTCAGATGAGCCTATAGGTCATACGTAACGCCTGACACTTTTTCGGAGAGCGCGCTTGGCCTTTTTCAAAAAACTGAAATCCAAACTGTTCAAATCCTCGTCCAAGATCGACGAGGGGCTAGAGGCAATTGTCGAAGAAGGCGGGGCAGTTGATACGCCCGAAACCATTGACGAGGTGCCCGTTGATGAGGTGATGGAAACGCCCTCGGCTGTGGTTGAGGCCCTGCCCGAAACGGTCGACCCGGAGCCCGCGCCGATGCCTGCGGATGAGCAAAAGGCACCTGCGCCCGTTTCCATTCGCGAAACAATTCAGCCTGCTGTTGTCGATCAAGACGCGCCAAAACCTGCCAAGCCCGGTTTGATGGGTCGATTGATGGGCCGCAGTGTCGAAGCCCCGGTGCTGCGCCGCGTCTTGGATGACGAGATGCTTGAGCAACTGGAGGAGTTGCTGATCTCGACCGACATGGGCGTTGATACGGCGTTGCGTGTGACCGCGAACATGGCGGAAGGACGGTTTGGCAAGCGGCTGTCGGTTGAGGAAATCAAACGTTTGTTGGCGGCTGAAATTGCGCGGATCATGGATCCGATTGCCAAGCCTCTGCCGCTTTATCCCAAAACGCCGCAAGTTGTGCTGGTCGTGGGGGTCAACGGCTCAGGTAAAACGACAACTATCGGCAAGCTGGCAAGCCAATTCAAAGCGGCGGGAAAACATGTGGTGATTGCCGCCGGAGATACGTTTCGTGCCGCAGCGGTCGAACAATTGCAGGTGTGGGGCGACCGCGCAGGTGTGCCCGTTCTGACGGCGGCCCAAGGATCGGACCCCGCCAGCCTGGCCTTCGAGGCGATGGGGCAGGCCGAACGCGATGGTGCGGATTTGTTGCTGATTGACACGGCCGGACGCCTGCAAAACCGGGGTGATCTGATGGAGGAACTGGCCAAGATCGTCCGTGTGATCCGCAAGAAAGATCCCTCGGCCCCGCATAACACTTTGTTGGTGCTGGATGCGACGACAGGGCAGAATGCGCTAAATCAGGTAAAGGTGTTCCAAGAGATTTCGGATGTGTCCGGACTTGTGATGACCAAGCTTGACGGCACCGCCAAGGGCGGTGTGCTGGTGGCCCTTGCCGATAAATTCGGTCTGCCGATCCATGCCATCGGGGTCGGTGAACAGATCGACGATTTGCAGCCCTTCGACCCGCAGGAATTCGCGGATGCTTTGATGGGGTTGGACCCTAAGTGAGCGCGTCTCACTGGGGCGCGCACCCGTGACCGAATGGCTGGCCCAGATCGAGGGCACCGCACAGGGGCATCAGGTCGCGCTTTATCTGGCCTTGCTGGCCGCGTTTTTGCACGCTGTCTTTGGTGCCTTGCAAAAGGGCAGGCATGACCCTTGGTTGACGCGCGGGGCGATTGATTTTTCATATGGCGTCATGGCGGCACCTTTTGCGTTATTTGTGGTGCCCTGGCCCGAACCGCATATGTGGGCAATCTTTGCGGGCGCTTTCGCGATCCATGTTGTCTACAAACTGCTACAGGCTTGGGCTTATACCAAGGGGGCCTTTACCGTCGTCTACCCCGTGGTGCGCGGCACGGGGCCGCTTTTTACGGTGATCGGTGCCTATCTGATCTTCGATGAAAGCTTTACCTTGATCCAGTGGGCAGGTGTGGGCGTGTTGATGGCGGGCATCTTTGGGCTGGCGCTGTATAACATGGTCTATCTGGTGTCCGAGCGTGACACCTTGCACGCGGCCATGGGGCTTGCGGTGCTGACGGGGCTGTTTGTGGCGCTTTATACGACCTATGACGCCTACGGCATCCGCGCGACCGAGAACCCGTTCACGTTTCTCGCGTGGTTTTTCATGATCGACGGGATTGTCATGCCCATCATCGCCACCCGCAGATATCTGCGCATGCCCAATCCGCCCGATTTGGGGCCGCTGATGACACGGGGCGTGGCGGGGGGCTTTGTCGCATTCTTCAGCTTTGGCGCAATCATGCTGGCGACACGGTTGGACAAAGTGGGCGAGGCAGCGGTTTTGCGTGAAACCTCGACCGTGTTTGCGGCGATTATCGGCTGGTTGGTGCTAAAAGAAACCGTGGGACCGCGGCGTGTTGCCCTGATGGCATTGATTGCGGCGGGCGCTGTGATAGTTGAGGTGGGTGGTTAATGGAGAGCAAAATGACCGATAAACGCGAGATCAATCCCTTCTTGAAGTCAGCGCTGGAATTCGGGCCTGTGTTGCTCTTTTTTATCGCTTATCTGCGCTACAAGGATGAGATCTTCACCCTTGGCGGTACAGGCTATAGCGGATTTATCATCGTCACCGCCGCCTTTGTCCCCTTGCTGATTGCCTCTACGGGGGCACTTTGGGCGCTGACGGGCAAGTTAAGCAGGATGCAGGTGGCCACGGTCATTTTGGTAACTGTCTTTGGCGGGCTGTCCGTCTGGCTGAATGACGAGCGGTTTTTCAAGATGAAGCCAACCGCGATTTATCTGCTGTTCGCGGCATTGCTGGCCATCGGGCTGATGCGCGGCCAGTCCTATCTGAAATTCGTCATGGAAGAGATGATGCCACTGCAAGACGCAGGCTGGATGATTTTGACCAAGCGGTTGATGCTTTGTTTCTTTGGGCTGGCGCTGGCGAATGAACTGATCTGGCGTTTTGCCAGCACCGAAATATGGGTTTATTTCAAAACCTTCGGCCTCACGGCAGCGGTCTTTGTTTTCTTCATGGCCCAAACCAAGTTGTTTCAGATCTACGGGTTGGAGAAAGAAGAAGATCCTGACGCTATCTGAGTAAGATTTGGCCGTCGTTTCACCTCGTCCGGAGCGACAGAATAGGCCACTTTTCGGGCCATATCCAAAGACAATGTCGCCTCAAGCGCCATTTTGAACTGCGAGGATTTTTCTGATGCGCGGCGCAGGTCGGCCGCAGACCATTCAATAAGCTCTGACCCCGCGCTCATGATGGTCGTGGCTGAAGCGTGCTGATGGGTCAGAAAAGCCACTTCGCCGATAAAGACGCCTGACGGCATTTTGAACAGGTCGTTTTTCTTGGTGATCGTTATTTCACCCGACAGCGTATAGAACAGCCGTGCCATGGGTGCGCCCTCAATGGTCAATCGGGTCGGTTCGTCAATTGTGTAGCGTTTGGCGTAATGCATCAGGGTCCGAAAGTCGCCAGGGGGCAATCCGGGAAAGTGATCATAGATGTCGCGGTGCGCACGCGGGAGGGCAAGGCGCGATTTGCGCGCCACCAGGGCAAGCAATCCAGACAAATTGGCCGCACCGATCAGGCTGCTGATATAGATTGCATCCCACAAGGGGGTTTGGGCAACGAACCAGTAATACAAAATATAAAAGAAGGTGCCGAACAACAGCATCACGCGCAAGGCGACTTGGTTGATGATCAATAAACCCAATACATAACAGACACCCGCCGCGTAAACGAGCATATCGGCCGTAAAAAATGGATCGTTCAAACTGTTATCCCTAAAATCTACGTGCGCCCGTGACCCCCTTCCTTGAAATGCAAAGGGATGAACCACGGCGCAGTTATCTGGTCTTGAAAAGTGTATCCTGCGCCTGAGTGTTTTTGTTGAAGTCAGCGCGTTTTTCAGCGAAAAGGGCGCGGCCTGCTTGCACGCCTTTTCGCGTGCCCATCGTTTCCAGCCAGCGGGCCATGTTGGGCTTGTCGTCCAGCGTTTGTTGCTGCCCCTCCCAAAGCGACGCCCATCCCCAGATCGCAAAATCCGCGATCGTAATGTCGTTGCATGCCACAAATTGATTGCGCGCCAGCTGTCTGTCCAAAACGCCGTAAAGCCGCGCCGTCTCGCTGCGGTAGCGGTCTTTCGCATAGGGCAGATCATTGGGCGGATCCATGTTGGGGGCATATTTCAAAAAGTGGTGTGCTTGGCCTGCCATTGGCCCAAGGCCGCCCATTTGCCACATCAGCCATTCATCCACCGCGATGCGGTCACGCGCCGTGGTGCCTCCGAACAAGCCTGTCTTGCGCGAAAGGTAATTCAGGATCGCACCGGACTCAAAGACCGAGACGGGTGCGCTTTCTGGTCCATCGGGGTCCACAATGGCTGGCATGCGGTTGTTTGGTGAAATTTTGGGGAAATCCGGTGCAAACTGGTCGCCCGCCCCAATGTCGATCAGATGCGTCGTGTAGGGCAGGCCCATTTCTTCCAGAGCGATGGATATTTTCCACCCATTGGGCGTAGGCCAGTAGTAAAGATCAACAGGTTTTGACACCAGACACCTATTTGTACGGTTTGCATCTTTTATGAAGCTTGTTTTGGAGGGGGCCGCAAGGAAAACCGTTCTGTTTTCGAACGTGGCTTTAAGATATTGTCCCCTTCAACGGGTGCCCCTGTTGACGCGGGCACGCCACAGGCGTAGCCAATGCGCGTGGTGATTTGTTACCGGATTGCGGGCCACGGGCAGGGCGACTTGCTGAAATTCCGCTAAAAGGTCAGGATGAAAGCCCCCTTTCGCTTGACCGCGTCTGGGGTTTTTTTACGCCCGAACCGCTTTGGGCCATGAGGTATGATGAAGATGAGCAGCACGTGGAAACCGCGCACCAAGGCCGTCCATTTGGGCACGCGCCGCAGCCAGTATAACGAAGTCTCAGAGGCGATGTTTCTGACCCAGGGCTTTGCCTATGAGAGCGCCGAACAAGCCGAGGCGCGTTTTCAGTCGCTGGGCGACGATGAATTCATTTATGCCCGCTATGGCAACCCTACGGTGCGGATGTTTGAAGACCGGATTGCTGGGATGCTGGGCTACGAGGATTGCTTTGCCTGCACGTCGGGCATGGCGGCGGTCAGTGGCGCGCTGACGGCGTTGCTGAAAGCTGGCGATCATGTGGTTGCTGCGCGGGCACTTTTCGGGTCATGTTTGTATGTGCTCGAGGATATCCTTGCGCGCTTCGGGGTCGAGATCACGATGATTGACGGCACGGACAACGCCGCATGGGACGCGGCGATCCGGCCTGACACGCGGTTGGTGTTTTTCGAGAGTATTTCGAACCCGACCTTGGAAGTTGTCGACATGCGGCATGTTGTGGCCAAGGCCCATGCCGTCGGTGCCCTCGTCTTGGCCGATGATGCGATGGCGACGCCGGTGTTTTCCTATGCCCGTGCCTGCGGTGCGGACATCGCCATCATCTCGACCACCAAACACGTGGACGGGCAGGGGCGTTTGCTGGGCGGGGCGATCTGCGGATCCAAGGAACTGATCCGTGGTCCCGTCGAGGCCTATATGAAGCACACCGGCGGGGCGATGAACCCGTTTACGGCTTGGACACATTTGAAAGCGCTTGAGACGATCGACCTGCGGGTGCGCGCGCAGGCCGACACTGCGCTGAAACTGGCCGAGGCCCTGGATGGCCACCCGATGCTGAGTGCTGTGCGCTATCCGACACACCCGTCGCATCCGCAGCAAGCGCTGGCGACAGCGCAGACCCTCTCGGGCGGGACTGTTCTGGCGATTGAGGTCAAAGGTGGCAAGGAGGCATGTTTCAAATTCCTCAATGCTCTTGAAATCATCACTATTTCCAATAACTTCGCCGATGCAAAGTCGATTGCGACCCATCCCGCCACCACGACGCATCAGCGGTTGCCGCAAGATCAAAATGACGCCTTGGGTATTTCGTCGGGGTTGGTGCGGATGTCAGCAGGCTTGGAAGATGTCGACGATCTGATTGCAGACATCAAACAGGCGCTTGATCACGCGCGATAGGTTTCTGCGGCGTCTGTCGATTATTTTTGGCAGTTTGTTGGAAACTTCGCGCTGATCGACCTATATGTCGTTGAGTGACCGAAGGGGGCCTATCCATGAATGTTATCGCACCTGTAGCTGCAGCACCCGATCGCGATGCGGCTGTCGTAGCGCTTGATACCTTGCGTGCCTGGGCATCTGAAGCCAGCAAAAGCGAAATAGACGGGCTTGACCCGTCTTTGGCGCGTTTGCTGAAAAACGTGGATGACTATCCTGAATTTAGCCGGGTTTATCCCGAAGACTTTGCGGTTGGTGACAATTACAAGGCGACCCTGCCTGACTTGCAAAATGGCCCTTCCAGCCTGATCCGTGGGGCCAAGCAGCAAATACAGCATGTGGGGATTTCGAACTTTCGCTTGCCAGTGCGCTTTCACACCCGCGACAATGGCGATCTTACGCTGGAAACATCAGTGACAGGGTCGGTGAGCCTTGAGGCGGATAAAAAGGGCATCAACATGTCCCGCATCATGCGCAGCTTTTACAAGCACGGCGACGAAACCTTCAGTTTTGAGGTGATGGAAGCCGCGTTGGATGATTATAAGGCCGACTTGGAAAGCTATGATGCGCGGATCCAGATGCGCTTTTCTTTCCCGATGAAGATTGAAAGCCTGCGGTCCGGGCTGTCTGGCTATCAATATTACGACATCGCGTTGGAACTGGTCGAAGCGAACGGTTTCCGAAAGAAAATCATGCACTTGGATTATGTTTATTCATCCACATGCCCCTGTTCGCTTGAACTGTCAGAGCATGCGCGCGCGACACGCGGCCAGCTTGCGACACCGCATTCGCAACGGTCGGTCGCGCGGATTTCGGTGGATGTGAACTGCGAAGAAGATTGCTTGTGGTTCGAAGACCTGATCGAGGCCGCCCGACGTGCCGTGCCGACAGAGACGCAAGTGATGGTCAAGCGCGAGGATGAACAGGCGTTTGCCGAGTTGAATGCCGCGAACCCGATATTTGTCGAAGACGCAGCGCGGCTGTTTTGCGAGCAATTGCAGGCGGATCCACGGATCGGTGATTTCCGGGTTGTGGCCAGCCACCAGGAAAGCCTGCACAGCCATGACGCAATCAGCATCCTGACCGAAGGCGACACCTTTGCTGCGCAAAGCATCGATCCCAAGCTGTTCAGCACCTTGTTCCACGTCGGCTAAGCTAAGCCACCTGATGCCTCTGCAGTTTTTACGCCGCGCATATCTTCTGCGGCTGCTGGCGGGATGCGCAAGGTCGAAATGCTGCACGCTAAATCCGGTGCCGCGTTGGCTGCAATGGGTCTGAAGCGGGAAGATGTCCTTCAGCATGTTTTCCGTGATTTCTATTATATCTGATCCGTTCACCAACGGGTGAAATTGCGGCCCCGCTGGCACAGCGCGGGTCGTTTTCGTTTTCTGGCAGGGCTGATCCTTGACACCGCCGCCTTGCCACGCCAACGCTGCGCGGATGTTGGACATGCGCCCAGTTGGATATGTGATCGGCCTGTTGGTCGCGGTGCTTGGCATTGCGATGATCGTCCCGATGCTGGTCGACATTGCCGAAGGGCGCGGCCATTGGCCTGTGTTTGTCGAAGCCGGATTGATCACGATTCTGGGCGGTAGCATGATCGCATTGGCCTGCGCGAACGGTGTCAAGGAAGGCCTTACGATCCAGCAGACCTTTTTGCTGACCACCGGGGTCTGGGTTATATTGCCCTTGTTTGGCGCGCTGCCGTTTATGCTTGGCGCGACCGAAGCGCGGCTGGTCGATGCGGTTTTCGAGGCCATGTCGGGGATGACAACCACCGGATCAACGGTCCTCACCGGGTTGGACGATCTTCCCAAAGGGTTATTGTTGTGGCGCGGCATCCTCCAATGGCTTGGCGGCATCGGTATCATTGTTGTGGCGATGGTGTTCCTGCCTGAATTGCGGGTCGGCGGCATGCAGATCTTCAAGTCCGAAGCGTTTGAAACTTTCGGAAAGATCCTGCCGCGTGCGGGGCAGATTGCCAGTCAGATTTCCGTTATCTATGTCTGGCTGACCTTCGTGTGCGCGCTGACCTATCTGGCCTTGGGGATGAACGTTTTCGATGCGACCGTGCATGCGCTGACCACGATGAGCACGGGGGGCTTTTCTAATTATGATGCATCCTTTGGTACTTTTTCGGGGAATGCTGAATACGCCGCGTCGCTGTTCATGATCCTCGCCGCGCTGCCGTTTGTGCGCTACGTGCAGCTGCTGAACGGAAATGCGCTGGCGTTGCACCGTGACCCGCAGGTGCGCGGTTTCCTCACGGTTATTGCGGTGCTTGTGGGCGTCGTTTTCTTCTCCATTCGCGAACTGTTCCCGCAACATTGGGAACAGTCGTTCCGCGAGGCGCTTTTCAACATCACCTCGATCATCTCGGGCACGGGATACGCGTCGGTGGATTATATGATCTGGGGATCGTTCCCGGTTGCCTTGTTCTTTTTTACCGGTTTGATCGGTGGCTGCGCTGGCTCGACTGCCTGCTCGATCAAGATTTTCCGCTATCAGCTTTTATTTGCCTCTATCCGCGTGCAGCTACAGCGAATCCGCTCACCTCATGGGATATTCAAGCCGCGCTATGACGGCAGGGTGATCGGCGGTGATGTCATGATTTCGGTGATGTCGTTTTTCATGTTCTTTACGCTGACGTTGGGGCTTGTGGCCGTGGCACTCAGCATGACAGGGCTTGATTTTGTGACCTCGATATCGGGGGCAGCGACAGCGCTGGCCAATATCGGACCCGGCCTTGGCGATATCATTGGGCCGGCGGGCAATTTCAGCACACTGAACGACACGGCCAAATGGATTTTGATGGTGGCGATGCTGCTCGGGCGGCTGGAGCTGATGGCGGTATATGTCATTCTTACGTTGAAATTCTGGAGAGCATGATGGCCGACACCGTTCACCCACAGCAGACCCGCCCTTTGGGCGCGCAAATCTCGCATATGTTGAAAGATCGTGGGATCGAGGTCATTTTTGGTATTCCGGGTGTGCATAATCAGGAAATGTACCGTGGGATCGAGGAAGCTGGCCTGACCCACATACTCGCCAGACACGAGCAAGGGGCGGGGTTCATGGCGGATGGCTATGCGCGGGCCACCGGCAGGCCGGGGGTGGCGTATGTGATCACGGGGCCGGGGCTGTGCAACATCATGACGCCGATGGGGCAGGCCTATAGCGACTCGGTGCCCATGCTGGTCTTGTCATCCTGTCTGGACGAGGTTGCGGCCAAAAGGGGACAGCTGCACCAGATGAAGGATCAAAGGGCAGCGGCTGAGACCGTGTGCGATTGGTCGCATGAGGCGCGCACGGCAGAGGCAGCCTATACCCTGATTGACCGCGCCCTAAGCGAATTTGAACTACAGCGCCCGCGTTCCAAACATATTCAGGTGCCGATTGCAGCACTCGAGGCTGAGGCGCAGGCCTTTGCGCCGCGAACTGAGGCAAGGCAGCAGCCTGCACTGGCACGTTCCGGCGATATCTCGCAGGTTCAGGCGTTGCTGTCAGATGCCCGCCGTCCGCTGTTTGTATTCGGTGGCGGCGTGGGGGATACGACTGCGGTTGCCCGGCTTTTGAAGGCAACCAAGGCAGCTTCTTTCACAACCTATGCAGGGCGCGGTTTGGTGGCTCCGGATGCGCCTTTGCATCTTGGTTCCAACCTCGCGCGCCCGGGCAGCGCCGATGTGATCGCAACGGCCGATCTTGTTATCGCTATAGGCACCGAACTGGCAGAGGTGGACATTTGGCGGGTGCATCTTGGCCATGATGCGCCCCTTGTACGCGTGGATATTGACCCAGAAGTGCTGAACGACGCGCAAGGCGCAGGGGTGCAGATTCTTTGTGACGCTGACGCGTTCATCCGCGATTTAGCTGATCTTGATGTCGCAAAGCCGCACACAGACTGGACCCTGCAAGAGGTTGCTTCTGCGCGTGTGCGCTGGCGCTCAGAGATCGAAGCAGAGCGACCCGGTCTCCTGACCGTGGTGGATGCCTTGCACAAGGCGGTGCCGGAAGAAACGATGATCTATTCGGACATGACGCAGTTTGCCTATGCCGCGCAAGAGGTCTGGGATATGGACCGTCCCGGCCACTGGCACCACCCGTATGGGTTCGGCACGCTTGGCTATGCCACACCTGCGGCCATTGGCGGCGCGATCGGCAGGCCGGGAATGCCAACGATGGCAATTATTGGCGATTATGGTTTTCACTATACGATGCAGGAACTTGGCGTGGCGGTCGAGCTGGGCCTGCCACTGCCCATCATCCTTTGGGACAATGGCAAACTGGGCGAGATCGAGGATAGCATGACCCGAGCGCAGATCGCACCAAATGCCGTCGTTGCGCAAAATCCTGACTTTTGTAAACTGGCCGAAGCTTTTGGGGCGCTCTCTGCCGCTCCGACATCACTGCAAGACTTGCCGGATGTTCTTGAGCAAGCCTTGGGTGCTGATCGTCCAACGCTGATCTACCTGACACCCAGCATCACGGGCTAAGGTGTTTTCTTAGAAAGAAAATGGGCGTGGTCTTTGTGAAAGCACCACGCCCTTCGGACTTGTTTATTCCCAGCAGCTGACAAGGACGGTCATGCCCTTGGCCTTGGCGCGCAGATCTTCGGGTTGCAACGCGCCAAGACCCTGCGTGGTCTGAACCGCCACACCTGCCTTTTGCGCCACCTGTGCGATCAGGGTCGCCTCGACGGCAAAGTTCACGTCATCAGGCAGTTGCCGGGTGCCGTCAGCGCGCGGCAGCAACATCCCAATCACGCGGCCATTGCCATCAAAGACCGGCCCGCCCGCATCACCGGGCTGCGACGCCAGCGCGAGACGCGCGATGTTTTCCTCGCCTTGCAACCCACGGACATCTGCCAAGGCCCCAAACGTCACCGTTGCCGAGCCCAATACGCCTTCGTAAGGAAAGCCAGCGACAGCGATTTCCGATTGCAGGCGCGGTGCCACGGTGTTGAAGTTTGCGACTTCAATCGGGGCCAACCGGGTGCGTGGCTTGAGCAAGGCGATGCCGCTGGCCTGGTCATCCACCATCACATCCAGTTCAGTGTCGTCATCCAGCGTCATGCGGGCGCAGCTTTGAACGGCCTGAGATGTGGTTGCGACCGTGCCAGCGCCGTCAACGAAAAACCCTGAGCGCGATAGTTTCGGCAGACGGACCTGCAGCCCGGAGACAAGATCAATCGCCTGATCATTGCCACCCCCCGCTGCGGCATCCAAAATACCGGGTATGCGGGTAAAGCTTTTGGTCATCTCTGCCATAACACGGCGACGGCGATCTTCGTCACCGGCGGGCCATATCAAGGTAAAACCCTTGATCTGTCCGTTTTCCAGCGAGGCTTGGGTTTGGCTGATCACGCGGCCGTTTTCGCCGATCAGCTCAAAGCTGTTGGACTGGCGCTCGCGCGGGCCTTCATTCGGGACAATCTCAAGCGTCTGCATGATGTCATAGAGCCCGAACAGCGTGTCCTGATCGCCCGCTTGGCTGATCAGCAGCACGCGCGCGTTGACGTCGCCCGTCGCGTTGTAGTGCACGAAAGGTGGCTCAAGTTTGTCGAATGCGACGACCTGCGTTGGCATGATCATTTCGATACCTGCCTCTGTGTTGCGCACAAGCTGCAACCCAAGGCCTTCAAGCACGGCGTTATACTGCTTGTTCAACGCGGCCCTCTGCAAGGTGGTCAACACTCCTGTCACTTCGTAACCATTGGCGCTTTGCCAATCCGCCATAGATCCGCGTGTGCCGCGGCCAAACGCGCCGTCGATGGCATTGTTGTAAAAGCCGGCCCATTCCAAGGCGATCTGCAATTGCTCGCGCTCGGCGCGGCTCAAAGCCTGTTCGCCGCGCCGCGCCTCGTTTAATGTCTCGTCGGCGGGCGGCTCTGGAAGCGACGGCGCAACTGTCGTTTGAACCGGTTCTGCCTCGGTCGACGTGGCTGCGTCTGCGGGGGGCAGGGTGGATTGGGTAATCTCAGTTCCAGAGTCTTGCGGCGTCACTGCGGGTTCATCGACCGCAATCTCGGGATCGACAGGTGCGATCAGAGGAATGTTAAGGACATTGACGCCCACTGGCCAGAACTGCTGACGAAAGCGGTCTGATACCTGAATGAAACTGTCGCGTGGAATGATGCCTTCGCGGCGATACCCCCGCAGCAGCAATTCTGCATCTTCACGGCGGTAGGGACCGACTGTAATCGCGTACCATCCACCGCCCAGCGAAAAGCCGTTAACATCTTCCAACATGACGTCGTATTCGCGCGCGCGCTCGGTGGCTCCAGCAAGGTTTGGCTGCGCTTCGATCTGAACCCAGACCACATCATCGGCAGATTGTGCTGTCACGGCAAAGGGATATAAAAATAGGGCGGCAAACAGGGCCACAATCAGTCGCTTCATGGTAAAATTGCTTTCGTGCATTTAAGGTTAAAGCAGATAAGCAGGAAATGGCGCATAATGCCATGCTTGTTGCGCGGCAATTCATCACAAACCTGCCAATTGACCCTTGCGCTACAGCGCCGTAGGAAAGGCGCGCAGCAGTAAAGGCAATTATCCCATGTCCGACCCGGTTCAGCGCCCCCGTTCCTTTCAGGAAATCATCCTTGCCCTTCAGTCCTATTGGGCGCGGCAGGGTTGCGCGATTTTACAACCCTATGACATGGAGGTCGGGGCAGGCACCTTCCACCCTGCCACAACCCTTCGTTCTTTGGGCACCACGCCTTGGGCCGCCGCCTATGTGCAGCCGTCGCGCCGCCCTACCGACGGGCGCTACGGCGAAAACCCCAACCGCTTGCAGCATTATTACCAATACCAGGTGCTGATCAAACCCAGCCCGCCAAATCTCCAGGAACTTTACCTTGGCTCCCTTCAGGCGATCGGCATCGACATGGCGCTGCACGATATCCGCTTTGTCGAAGATGACTGGGAAAGCCCGACCTTGGGCGCATGGGGGCTGGGCTGGGAGGTCTGGTGTGACGGCATGGAAGTCTCGCAATTCACCTATTTCCAGCAGGTTGGCGGGCATGATTGCCACCCCGTTTCGGGAGAGCTTACGTACGGTCTTGAACGCCTTGCCATGTATGTTCTGGGTGTTGATCACGTGATGGAGATGCCTTTCAACGACCCGGATGCCCCGATCCCGCTGTCCTATGGTGATATCTTCAAGCAAACCGAAGAAGAATACGCACGGTGGAACTTTGACGTGGCCAATACAGAGGTGCTGCTCGACCATTTTGTCGAGGCGGAAAACGAATGCAATGCGATCCTGTCGCAAGATGCACAAGATCCTAAAACCGGAAAGCGCATCGTCATGGCACACCCCGCATATGACCAATGCATCAAGGCCAGCCACATCTTCAACCTGCTCGATGCGCGCGGCGTCATCTCGGTCACCGAACGTCAGGCCTACATCGGACGCGTGCGCACCTTGGCCAAAGCCTGCGCCGACGCATTCGTGCAAACCCGCGCTGGCGGTTGGCTGGAAGGTGCAGCATGAACGGTAAAATCGCAGGAGGTGCCATCTTGATCGCTGCAGCCATCGCGGGCGTCACACTTTATTATCTGCAGATCTATGCCTATTACCGCGAGGTGCCGTCACCGGAACTGGGCGTTGAGCTGGTATCGCTTGGCACAGATATGCCAGAGCCAATCGTGACCAATAACTTCAGCGCCATCGACGCCGACAGCTCGCCCATCCGCTACCGTGCCTGTTTCGAGACGACGCATAGTCTGGCCATGTTGTCAGAGACCTATGTCGTCACCGAAAATATCGAACCGCGCAATGCACCGGGCTGGTTTGACTGTTTTGACGCCAAATCCATCGGCATGGAGCTTGAAGCGGGCACGGCTTTGACCTTCTTGAGCCAGAAAAACGTCCACTTTGGCGTAGACCGTGTCGTGGCCATCACCTCTGACGGGCGCGGCTACATCTGGCACGAGCTGAATGACTGTGGTGAAAAGTCGTATGACGGCACCGTGGTCGGCGAGGCGTGCCCCGAAATGCCCGCTCAGTGATCCGCCCCTTCTCTGGCTCTTAAATATCCTCGCGCGAAGCGCAAAAAATCTCTTAGCCGTCCCCTCCATACGCGGCCCCCGAAAGGTACCACCCCATGCCCGACCTGCTGATTGAGCTTTTCTCCGAAGAAATTCCCGCACGTATGCAAGCGCGGGCGGCAGATGATCTGAAAAAGCTGGTGACCAACGGTCTGGTCGAGGCGGGGTTGACCTACGCCTCTGCCGCCGCGTTTTCGACCCCGCGCCGGTTGACCCTGACGGTTGACGGAATGCTGGACGCCAGCCCGTCGCTGACCGAAGAACGCAAAGGCCCCCGCGCCGACGCACCCGAAAAAGCCATCGAAGGGTTCCTGCGCGGTGCAGGCCTGACCCGCGACCAGCTTGAGGAACGCGAAACACCCAAAGGTGCGATCCTGTTTGCGATGATCAAAAAGCCGGGCCGCCCCGCGTCCGAGATCGTGGCCGAGGTCCTCGAGGCAACCATTCGCAACTTTCCGTGGCCCAAATCCATGCGGTGGGGCAATGGCACGTTGCGTTGGGTGCGGCCGCTCCATTCGATCCTGTGTCTGTTGTCTGCGCAAGACGGTGCGCAGGTCGTGCCCCTGAACGTGGATGGTATCGAAGCCGGGGCCACGACACGCGGGCACCGTTTTCTTGCGCCCGACACCCTCACCGTCAACAGCTTTGACGACTATACCGCCAAGCTGAAACGTGCCTTTGTGGTGCTGGATCCGGCCGAGCGTCGCGATGCGATCTGGCATGATGCGACCAACATGGCCTTTGCAAATGGCCTTGAAGTTGTTGAAGACGCTGGCCTTTTGGCCGAGGTTGCAGGGCTGGTGGAATGGCCTGTCGTGCTGATGGGCAAGATCGGCGATGCCTTCCTTGATCTGCCGCCGGAGGTTTTGCAAACCAGTATGCGCGAGCACCAGAAGTTCTTTTCCGTGCGCAACCCCAAGACGGGCCGGATCGAGCGGTTCATCACCGTGGCCAACCGCACGACCGCCGATGATGGTGCGACGATTTTGGCAGGCAATGAAAAAGTTCTGTCGGCGCGCCTGTCCGACGCCAAATTCTTCTGGGAAAACGACCTGCGCATTGCCACCTCCGATGCCGGCATGCAGGTCTGGGTGGACCGTTTGTCCAACGTGACGTTCCACAACAAGCTGGGCACCCAAGCCGAGTTGATCTCGCGGATGGAAGCACTGGCGGGTGAGTTGGCCCCGATGGTCGGTGCTGACGCAGACGAGGCCCGCGAGGCCGCGCGTTTCGCCAAGGCCGATCTGTCGTCGGAAATGGTCTATGAATTCCCCGAACTTCAAGGGCTTATGGGCAGCTACTACGCGAAAGCGGCGGACAAGTCTGACGCTATCGCCGCAGCGGCCAAGGAACACTATGCACCGCTTGGGCCGTCTGATGACGTGCCCACAGAACCCGTTTCCATCGCCGTGGCGCTGGCCGAGAAGATCGACAAGCTGACTGGTTTCTGGGCGATTGATGAGAAGCCCACCGGATCGAAAGACCCCTTTGCGCTGCGGCGCGCGGCGTTGGGTGTTATTCGGATTTTGGTTGAGAATGATCTTTCTGTAAATTTGATCGCTGGGGTACTTAATAGGCAAGTACTTGCAACTCTCATCATACTTAAGGGAGCGGAATTTAGGAATGAGGGCGAAAAGCTTCTCTCTCCGGAGTTGTCCAAACTTTTGGGCTCCGAAAAAATGAGCGAAATTTCCTATATGATTGTTGATGCTAATGCCAGCGCCACAGAAACTTCGCTCTTAGAGAAGATGGATAGTATTGAGTCCAACCTCCTCGCCTTCCTCCACGACCGCCTCAAGGTCTACCTCAAGGACCAAGGTGTGCGGCACGACATCATCGACGCCTGCATCGCGATGGAGGGCAACGACGACCTGACACTCCTCGTCAAACGCGCCAAGGCGCTGTCGGAAACGCTCAAAACCGATGACGGGGAAAACCTGATCCAGGGGTTCAAGCGCGCAAATAACATCCTCACGCAGGCGGAAGAGGCGGATGGCGTCGAATACTCCTTTGGGGCAGACATCAAATTTGCCGAAACCGACAAGGAACGCGCGCTTTTTCACGCACTCGACACCGCAGAAGCGCAGATCAAACCCGCGATGGAGGCTCAGGATTTCAGCGCTGCCATGTCTGCGATGGCATCCCTGCGCGGCCCGATTGATGCGTTTTTCAACGCGGTGCAGGTGAACTCTGACAACGGCACGGTGCGCCGTAACCGCCTGAATCTGCTCAGCCGGATCCGGACGATCTGTTCGTCCGTCGCGGACCTGACTAAAATCGACGGGTAACGCAGCGCTTGTGTGATCTGGCAAGGCGTATCAAGTCTTGCCAGACATCCTTGAAACCTTATGCTGCGATGAAACCAAAAGGGTGCCGCAGTGCAGAAAACGCCAAATCCAACACCAATAACAACGCTTGTGACCCAAAACGCCCTGATCACCACTGCAACACACGGTGGGCGGGCGAAGTGTCTGCAACGGTTGGTGCGGCTGGATTTACCGGTCCCGCGCACGGTGACGTTGCCTTTTGACGCGGTAAAGAAAATTGCGGGCGGGCAAATGCCTGATCTGCAAGTCGTGGCGAATGAATTTCCCCAAGGCGCTCTTTTATGTGTGCGCCCCTCAAGTCAGGACCCTGATTGGGGCGGGCCGGGTGCTGTGCTGAACATCGGTATGAACGACGCACGGTTTGACGATTATTGCGCGCGGATGGGCGAGGGGCCTGCTTCGGCGCTTTATACGCGGTTCGTGCAATCCTATGCGGTTAATGTGGCACGTCTGGACCCCGATATGTTCGACGAAGTGGAAGGCGACGGGCGCGAGGCCTTGGCGCAATCGCTGCGTGCCTACGAGCTTGAGACCGAGGAAAGCTTTCCCCAAGACCGCGTGACCCAGTTGACGGCTGTGCTGAGTTCCATGGCGCGTGCTTGGGAAGGGACGTCGGCACGCCTGCTGCGTCAGGCCAAGGGCGCACCTGCGGATGCGGGTCTGGGCTTGATCGTGCAGGAAATGGCCTTTGGCGTTGGTACGGGGTTGTGTGGATCAGGTGTGTTGCAACTGGTTGATAGCGAAACTGGCTTGCCGCAGATCACCGGGCGGTATCTGAGCCAGTCGCAAGGGCGCGACGCGTTGGAGCGGAATGTGGATGCGATGTATCTGACCTGCGATCCACGTGGGAAGTCGCTGGAGGAACATGCGCCCGAAGCGTTTGAGACGTTGAAGCAGCATGCTGAGTTGATGCGCGTGCGGTTGCGCGCTGAAATGCAGCTTGAATTTGTGATCTCGGACGGAGAGCTTTTTATTCTTGACGGGGTGCGGGTGTCGCGGTCTTCACGCGCGGCAGTGCGGATCGCCGTGGCGCTGGCGGACGAGGGCATCATCTCGCGCGAAGAAGCGTTGATGCGGGTCCAGCCGCGCACGTTGACCGAATTGCTGCACCGCCAGGTTGATCCGCGCGCCAAGCGCGACGTGATCGGGCGCGGGATCGCCGCAAGCCCCGGTGCGGCCACAGGCAAGATCGTGTTCAGCGCCAATGATGCGCAAGCCAGCGCCTCGCGCGGGGAGGCGTGTATTCTCGTGCGCCGGGAAACCTCGCCCGAGGATATTCGCGGTATGCATGCGGCGCAGGCCGTGTTGACCGAACGCGGCGGGATCACAAGTCATGCGGCGGTGATCGGGCGGGGCATGGGATTGCCTTGCGTTGTCGGGGCTTCGTCGATGAAGTTCGATCTGGTCAAAGGGCAGATTACGGCCCCGGACGGGCGGGTGTTCAAGGCCGGTGACCAGATCACGATCGACGGCACCAAGGGCGAGGTTCTGTCCGGTGCTGCCGAGATGCTTGAAGCCCTGCTGGATGCGACCTTTCAAAAGCTGATGGACTGGGCCGAAGAGACGGCTGATATAGGTATCCGCGCCAATGCCGACACGCCTGCTGACGCGCAGACGGCGCGCAACTTCAATGCGCATGGCATCGGGCTTTGCCGCACAGAGCATATGTTCTTTGATCCCAGCCGCTTGACCGTGATGCGTGAAATGATCTTTGCCGATAGCAGTGAAGAACGCCGCGCTGTTTTGGAACGTTTGTTGCCCATGCAACGCGATGATTTCATTCAGCTTTTCCGCATCATGCAGGGGCAGCCGGTGTGCATCCGTCTGTTTGATCCGCCTTTGCATGAATTTCTGCCTGCCGACAGATCGGGGCAGCGTGACCTGGCCGAAGCACTGGCTTTGCCGCTGTCTGACGTGATCCGCCGGATCGAGGCGATGTCGGAATACAACCCCATGCTGGGTCTGCGCGGCGTGCGCCTTGGCGTTACGGTGCCAGAGATCTATGAAATGCAGGCCCGTGCGATTTTCGAGGCCACCATCGAGGCCAGCCGCGATGGTGATCCTGTGGTGCCCGAGATCATGATTCCGCTGGTGTCGGCAAAACGCGAAGTCGAACTGGTCAAAACGAGCATCGACAAGATCGCAACGGCGGTGCGCAATGAGCGCGGTGCGAATTTCAGCTATCGTTTGGGCGTCATGGTAGAGACACCGCGTGCGGCACTGCGCGCGGCCGAGATTGCGCCTTACTGTTCCTTTCTGAGTTTCGGGACAAATGACCTGACGCAGATGACCTACGGCCTTAGCCGGGATGACGCGGGACGGTTTATGTCGACCTATGTACAGCAGGGTGTTTTCCCCGAAGATCCGTTTCATATGTTGGACCAAGACGGCGTAGGAGAGCTGTTGCAACTGGGTGCCGCGCGCGGGCGAACTGCGAAACCGGGGATCACATTATCGATTTGCGGAGAGCATGGCGGCAACCCCGAATCGATTGCATTCTGCCGAGAAGTTGGTTTTGACTACGTTTCGTGTTCACCGTTCAGGGTGCCCGTGGCGCGCTTGGCTGCCGCGCAGTTGGCAATCACACACAAGATAGGGTAGGTTAGGGTGGTTTATCGTCAACATATAGCAAGTTTGGGCGATTTACCGCGCAATTGACTCTGTTAGGGTTTACGTAAAGCTTTGTGTTGTCTAAGCGCCGGGTGTGAAATGACCTGAGAGGCGCTCAATGCGTTATACCAAAATCCTGTCCATCTGCGCCGCCTTGGCGCTGCCCCTTTTGACCCCGATTGCCGTCTCGGCAAACTCGCAACAAGCGCAAGCTTTGGCGGATATCGAATCTAAGGGGCTACAGGCTGTTGGATCAAAACGACTTGAAGCGACGATTGCTGCATCGGATGCAGCAAGTGATGTTGAATTTACCCGAAACTGGTTGGCGCAACAGCCCAAGGCGTCGGGGGGCGAACAGTGGAAATGTCTGTCCGAGGCGCTTTACTTTGAAGCGCGCGGCGAAACAGTCAAAGGCCAGTTTGCTGTGGCCGAGGTGATTATCAACAGGGTCAAGTCCGCTCGGTTCCCCGGATCGCTTTGCACTGTCATCAATCAAGGCACCGGCAAGAAATACCAGTGTCAGTTCACGTATACCTGTGACGGCAATGCCGAAGTGATTTCAGAACCTCGCGCCTATGACGAGGTTAGCAAAATTGCCCGCGCAGTGCTGGACGGCAAGGTACCCACTTTGACGGATGGTGCCACGTATTACCATACAACCGCCGTAAGCCCTCGCTGGTCGCGTGTGTTTACACGTACAACCAAAATTGGTGTTCACCTGTTTTACCGCGACGGTGTTCAAACAGCCTCGAACTAAGTGTCGCGTCGCAGTCGTCTTTGAGGTCTGGCAAGCCGCAACTGGCTTTGTTAGATGCGGACAAATGGGCTAGGAAGCTTTTGACCGCGACAAAGTAAAGGCGAGCGTTATGACAACCGATACAAGGCTTGCCTTTGCACATCCGTCAGAGCGCGCAGCCGCGACCGCCGGACCGGAGCTGCTGGACCGTATTTCCCTTCGCGATCATATCGTCGAGGTAGAGATCGGGGCGTTTCAGGCCGAGCGTGGTGTGACACAGCGGATCTGTTTCAACGTGGTGGTCGAGGTTCAGCCTTTGACCGGACCGGTTGATGATGATGTTGACCGTATCCTGTCATACGACCGCGTGACCGAAGCCATCGCCTATGAACTTTCTGACGAGCGGCTTAATCTACTGGAAACACTGGCTGAACGCGTCGCGGATCGCATTTTGCTGGAACGTCAGGCGATGCGGGTTTTCGTTCGGATCGAAAAGCTGGATCGTGGGCCGGGCGCGTTGGGTGTGGAAATTGCACGCGCCCGCGATGACGCGCCAGATGCACAGGCAAACGCGGCCGAAGTGCCCCATCCTGAATTGGTATATCTAAGCAACGAAGCGATTGAATCGCCTCATCTGGCACCTTGGCTGGATCAGCTTGACCAGATGGGCCGCCCGTTGATTTTGTGCGTTGGCGCGTCAGATACGCCAGCCCCTCAGGTTGCTCACAAGATGGCACAGCGTCGGATTGATTTGCTGGCGATTGAACAAAACGCATGGGTTCTTGCCTCAAAAGACAACCGCTGTGTGGTTGTTTCGACACGCACCGAACTTGATTGGGCGATGAAGAACGGTCAGACAAGTGTCTGGGCACCCTCGAAAATCGTGCTCGACAGCGTCGATACCCCCTCCGCGCAGCCCCGCGATGCGGTAGCCCTTGCCGCATGGTTTGCCGCGACGTTTGACGCAACCGAAATGCTGGTGATCGGAGCAGATCTGCCCAAGGATACATCGGTGCCATTGCGCGCGGTTTCAGTCACGCAAGCCACGCTGTAAGGCTATGACCGAATATTTCAGACCTCTGGTTCAGATGGGTCCGTCACGACCTGAAGAAGCGCTCACGCTTGCGGGAGGCCGGGGATGGTTCACCCATGTCGAAGTCTTGTCGCGCGTTGCCACCGCGCGGGTGATCCCGGTAACTGAGATGCCGCCCGACGTTGCCGTGCGTCTTACGACCCCGCGACCCGCAATTGCCGGGCTCACGATGGACCGCCCGCGGATCATGGGCATTTTGAACACCACGCCTGATAGCTTTTCCGATGGTGGTGATCATGCGGACCTTGCAAACGCCGTGTCTGCGGGCTTGCGTATGGCCCAAAGCGGCGCTGACATCATCGACATCGGTGGCGAATCCACGCGACCCGGTGCAAGTTTTGTCCCTGTCGAGGTCGAGATCAACCGTACCGCGCCAACCATCCAGGCGTTGCGGGCTGCGGGAATGGGGCTTCCGATATCGATCGACACGCGCAAGGCAGAGGTGGCTCAAGCGGCTGTGGCGATGGGTGCCAATCTGGTGAATGACGTCTCCGGGTTCACCTTTGACCCCGCGCTTGGCCCGTTTTGCCAAAAACACAGCCTTGCGGTGTGTGTGATGCATGCGCAGGGCGATCCGGCGACGATGCATCTGAACCCCAGTTATTCAAACGTCCTGCTGGATGTGTACGACATGCTGGAGCAGCAAATCAGCAGCCTTGAGGCTGTTGGTATTCCGCGCGGGGCTATTCTTGCCGATCCCGGTATCGGATTTGGCAAAACCTTAGACCACAACTTGGCGTTGCTCGCGCGGATCAGCCTTTTCCATATGCTGGGAACCCCTTTGTTGCTTGGGGCTTCGCGCAAGAAATTCATCGGCACGATCGGTACAGCACCCGAGGCCAAAGACAGAACGCCCGGATCGATTGCAGTTGCTCTTGCGGGATTGGCGCAAGGGGTGCAAATGGTGCGTGTCCATGATGTAAGTGAGACGCGCCAAGCCATCGCGCTTTGGCATGCAGCATATTTTGGAGATATTTTATGACGAAGTTGTTTGGAACGGACGGTATTCGCGGCGAAGCAAATGTGTACCCGATGACCGCAGAAGTCGCGTTGCGGATCGGTGCGGCGGTGGGTCATTATTTCAGCAAAAGCAGAGCAGGCGCACATCGGGTGGTGATTGGCAAGGACACACGCTTGTCCGGCTATATGTTTGAAAACGCGCTCACGGCTGGTCTGACGTCTTCGGGGATGAATGTGCTGTTGCTGGGCCCGGTTCCCACGCCCGCCGTTGGTCTGCTAACGCGCTCGATGCGGGCTGATCTGGGGGTGATGATTTCCGCCAGCCATAATCCGGCTACCGACAACGGGATCAAGTTTTTTGGGCCAGATGGTTTCAAGTTGAGCGACGCGGTCGAAGCTGAAATCGAAGCGCTGATTGTAGATGGCGTGAAAATGTCGCCCTCCGATAAGATCGGCCGTGCCAAGCGGATTGATGATGGCCGCTTCCGCTATGTTGAGCGTGTGAAGTCATCATTCCCCCGCGAGCAGCGGTTGGACGGGCTTAAGATCGTTGTGGATTGTGCCAACGGTGCTGCACATCGTGTTGCACCTGAAACACTCTGGGAACTTGGGGCCGAGGTGGTGTCCGTGGGCGTCAGTCCGAATGGCTTTAACATCAATGAAGACTGCGGATCTACCCATCCTGCGCAGGCAGCGGCGGCTGTTGTCAGACATGGCGCACATCTCGGGATTTGCCTTGATGGAGACGCGGATCGGGTGATCTTGATTGACGAGGCGGGCAACGTCGGGAACGGCGATCAATTCTTGGCGCTGATGGGCGCGCGTTGGGCCGCCGAAGGCCGGCTGGCCAAGAATGCGCTGGTTGCAACGGTGATGAGCAATCTGGGGCTGGAGCGGTTTTTGCAAGGTCACGGTGTTACGCTCGAGCGGACTGCCGTCGGGGACCGCTATGTTGTTGAGCGGATGCGTCAGGGCGGGTTCAACCTTGGGGGCGAGCAGTCCGGTCATATCGTTATGACAGATCATGCGACGACTGGTGATGGTTTGATGGCGGGCCTGCAGTTTCTGGCCGAGATGGTGCGGTCTGGGAAGCCGTCTTCGGAGTTGTTGAATAACTTCGAGCCTGTGCCGCAATTGGTGAAGAATGTGCGTTTTGCAGCGGGCCAAACACCATTGGACGCGGCAGCGGTAAAAGCTGCCATTGCACAGGCCGAAGCCGACTTGGCAGGCAAGGGGCGGTTGCTTATCCGCAAGTCAGGCACTGAGCCTTTGGTGCGGGTGATGGCGGAGCATGAAGATGCCGAGCTGATGGGGCGTGCCGTCGATTCGGTTGTCGATGCCGTGACACAGGCAGTTCAGAACTAAAGGTGCGATAAATCGCATTTCATTTATTTGGGCGTTCGGATGCGTCGGTTTGTGCGCCGGTTCCTGCGTTTGGGCTTTGCCTCGCCAAGAGAGCCTTCGGCGAGGATTTATTGCCATTTGGAACTAGGCGCGCGCTTTGTTGAAGAGCCTGCGCAGTGCGCCGAATTGGCTGAGCGCCATGCCGGCGAGGATCAGGGCCAACGACCAGATAAGCGAAGCGGGAAGCGGTTCGCTCAGGAGCAACGCGCCCAGGCACACAGACCACACCGGCACCTGATAATTGACCAAAGACATGAAGACCGGGCCAGCGCTGCGGACCACAAGCACGCGAAGAAAGTTGGCAGCTGCGGTGGGCACAAGTCCTAGAAAGGCAAGCACGCCGAGGATTTTGCCGGACGGGATCGGCGGCAAACCTTCGGCGATGAGGGCGAGAGGAATTGTGATGCAACTGGCGATAACCAGAAGGATCGTTGCAAGGCCGATGGCGTCTATCGATGGCAAACGGCGCATGATGATAGAACTGATCGCATAGCAACTCGCGGCACCGAGGCAGGCAATACGGCCCGGAGTCTCGTAAGCGGCCCCCGTGCTTTCAAATGCTTGCGCGCCAATCAGCACCACAACGCCGGCAAAACCAATAGCAAAGCCGATTGATTTTCGCGGTGTCATCCGCTCTCCTTGGACGAAGAAATGCGCGAGGGGCAGGATGATCAGGGCGACGGCGGCCATCGACACACCCGCAAAGCCAGACGTGACATATTGTTGACCCCACGCCAGTAGACTAAAGGGCACGGCTGAGCTGGCAGCACTGATGAAAACCAGAGCGCTCAAATCTTTTCTGGAGGGCTTTTGAGAGAAAAGCCGGAAGCCCCGCGCGCTCCAGATCGCGATCATCACGAGTGCGGCCAGACTGACGCGGCTGGCGGCAATCCAGAACGGAGGCATTTCTGTCAAAGCAATTTCGGTTACCATAAACGTGCCGCCCCAGATGAAGGCCAGAAGGGCCACCATCAGCCAACTGGCCGGGGTAATCTTGGGGGTGTCTTGCACAGTGCCAACCTTTTAATAACACAAGCTCAGCCATAGGCCGCCGTTTGCGCGGCTGCAACTGTCCTTAAGATGCGGCCTTTTGTAGGGGAATCGTTATCGGGCACTCGGACAGTCAAAGTGTTGGAAAAGAGTTTGGAGACTTGAAAGAGCATTGGACTTTGAACCGGGCCACTTGCGCGCATCACGCGATGGGTTTCGCCCATCAAAGAAAGCATGAAACCAATAACCGACTGGCCGGTCCAATGGCGACCAAATCAACTTTGGCGGCACATAAGGCGTCGCAAAAGTGGCCCGCAGATGTCTAAAACCTGCCGAGCATGAAAAAAGGCCCGGACGTTAATCCGGGCCTTTTGATCTTTAGTTCTTGGCTTTGTCGACCATCTTGCCTGCGGAAATCCACGGCATCATGTCGCGCAGCTTGCCACCAACAATTTCGATCTGGTGCTCGTCGTTGGAACGACGCGATGCTTTCAGTGTGGGCTGGCCCACTGTGTTTTCAAGCATGAAGTCACGCACGAATTTACCGGACTGGATATCGCTAAGCACATCCTTCATGCGGGCCTTGGTTTCGGCGTAGGGCAGAATGCGCGGGCCGGATACGTATTGGCCATACTCGGCTGTGTTCGAGATGGAGTAATCCATGTTGGCGATGCCACCTTCATAGATCAGGTCGACGATCAGCTTGGTTTCGTGCAGGCATTCGAAATAGGCCATTTCGGGCTCGTACCCTGCTTCGACCAGTGTCTCGAAACCCATGCGGATCAATTCGACGATACCGCCACACAAAACGGCCTGTTCCCCGAAAAGATCGGTTTCACATTCTTCACGGAAATTCGTCTCGATGATGCCTGAGCGACCGCCACCGATCGCGGAACAATAGGAAAGACCGATTTCCAGCGCTTTGCCGGACGCATCTTTATCAACGGCGACAAGGCAAGGCACGCCACCGCCTTTGGTGTATTCGCCGCGTACAGTGTGGCCAGGGCCTTTGGGGGCCATCATGATCACGTCAATACCAGCTTTTGGCTCGATGAGGCCGAAGTGCACGTTCAGGCCGTGGGCGAATGCGATGGCGGAACCTTCGCGGATGTTGTCGTGAACGTATTTTTTGTAGGTTTCGGCCTGCAATTCGTCGGGCATGGTGAACATGATCAAATCGGCCCAAGCTGCTGCTTCTGCGATTCCCATGACCTTGAGGCCTTCGCCTTCGGCTTTGGCTTTGGATGCAGAGCCGTCGCGCAGCGCAACGACAAGGTTTTTGGCGCCGGAATCGCGCAGGTTCAGGGCGTGGGCGTGACCTTGGGAGCCGTAGCCGAGGATGGCGACTTTTTTGTCCTTGATCAGGTTCACGTCGCAGTCACGGTCGTAATAAACGCGCATTGGGGCGTCCTTTCGGGTTCGTTGAAATCTGGGTGACTTATAACGCCTACGCAGCGTGATGCCATTGTCGGATTATGAGTTTATTTGGCAAAATGAAGATGGTAATGCGTGATATGATTGTAATTTGGAAAAATCATGCTTGATGATATGGATCGGCGCATTTTGCGCCACTGGCAAGCGGATGCAGGGCTTAGCCCGGGGGAGTTGGCCGAGCGGACGGGCATCAGCGCCGGAAAAGTCGCGCGGCGGATTGTCCGGATGCAAGAGGCGGGGATCGTTGAAGGTGTCGGGGCCGTCGTAGATTGGGCCGCGCTTGGTTATGCGGTCGAGGTGTCGCTGCGGATTACGTTGGACAAGACCCAGGGAAATGCCTTTGACGCGTTTCTGGAAGCGGCACGTAAGGTGGCCGAAGTGATCGAGATCCAGACGTTCTTGGGTCGCGTGGATGTGCGCCTGTCGATCATTGCGCGTGACATGTCGCATTATCAGGCGATTTACCGAGGGGACATACTGACCCTGCCGCATATCGCCGATATCGAGGCGTTGATGCATGTCGCGCGGATCAAATCGGACGAGGCCTTGCCGTTATGATCTCGCTTGACGCCATTGATCACAAGCTGATCCGGTCGCTGGCGCGCGATGCAACGCAAAGTGCTGGCGCTTTGGGGCGACATCTGGGGTTGTCGCAACCGGCGACATGGCGGCGGATCAAGCGGCTTGAGGAGGCGGGCATTCTGCGTGGCAAGCGGTTGCGGCTGAACCGCGAGGCTTTGGGCTTTGGCGTCACGGTTTTTCTGGGTGTCAAGCTTGCCACCAAGGGAAGCGTCAGCCTTGAAGATTTCGAACGCGCGGTCAGCGCCATCCCTGAGGTCCAAACGGTCGAGCATGTGTTGGGCCTTTATGACTATCGGTTGCGGGTGGTCGCGCGGGATCTGGCGGATTTTGAGCGGGTCTTGCGGCGGCGCATCATGACGTTGCCGGGCGCGGGTGCCGTTGAGGCAAACGTCTTGCTGAGCGAAGAACGTTTACCCGGCCCATTGGGCCTATGACTTTGGTGTAAGCCGCGCTATCTTTCGCCCAAAGGGAGAGGAGAACCCAATGCCAGCTTTGCTAAACACCGTTGATCCCAACGGGCTTGAAGAATTTTCAGTCGTCTTCACGGATCGCTCGTTGAACCATATGTCCGCCGTTTTCCAAGGCGTGATGAAGGACATCAGCGCCCTGCTCAAAGAGGTGTACAACGCCGATGCGGTGGCGATTGTCCCCGGCGGTGGAACCTTTGGGATGGAGGCTGTAGCCCGCCAGTTTGCCCGCAATGCCGAGGTGCTTGTGGTGCGCAACGGCTGGTTTTCCTATCGCTGGAGCCAGATCATCGAGAATGGTGATCTGACGGCCAATACGACTGTCCTCAAGGCGCGTACGACTGGCAACAGTACGCCCGCGCCCTTTGCGCCATGCGCTATTGAGGATGTTGTTGATGCGATCAAGACCCAAAAGCCGCAGGTGGTGTTCGCGCCACATGTAGAGACCAGCGCCGGCGTGATCTTGCCCGACGCCTATATCAAGCAGATGACCGATGCTGCCCACGAGGTTGGTGCGCTGGTGGTGCTTGATTGCATTGCTTCGGGTTGTGCTTGGGTTGATATGAAGGCGCTTGGGGTCGATGTGCTGATCTCTGCCCCGCAAAAAGGGTGGAGCGCGTCACCCTCGGCAGGTCTTGTCATGCTGTCAGAGCGGGCTGTTGAGCGGTTGGCCGAGACGAAATCAGACAGTTTCGCGATTGATCTGGGCAAGTGGCACAGCATCATGAAGGCGTATGAAGATGGTGGCCATGCCTATCATTCGACAATGCCCACGGATGCCCTGCGTGCTTTTCGTGACACGATGAAGGAAACCCAAAGCTATGGCTTTGCGCGGCTGAAAGAAGCGCAGTGGCGCTTGGGGGATGGTGTCCGCAAGATGCTGGCGGATTGCGGTGTGGTATCGGTTGCCGCTGATGGCTTTGGCGCGCCGGGTGTGGTGGTAAGCTATACCTCTGATCCGTTGGTGCAAAACGGCAAGGCCTTTGCTGCCGAGGGCATGCAGATTGCCGCCGGTGTGCCGCTGATGTGCGACGAGCCGGATGATTTCAAGACGTTCCGCCTTGGCCTGTTCGGGTTGGACAAGCTTTATGACGTCGATGCGACCTTGTCACGGCTGGCCCGCGTGGTTGATAAAGTTTTGTAAACCGTGAGGCATGCGGCGGGGGCTAGCCCTGCCGCATCCCCAAACCCATCTCCATCAACATCTTACGCACCGGAGCCATGGCATAAAGTGCGTTCAGCCCCGTAGCGCGTGCATCACGGGCAATTGGCGCACTGGCTTGGCTGGCGCGGTTCAGCAGATCAATGCCGCGCACCCGAAGCATGATGTCGCTGAATCGCTCTTTGTGATAGGCATCGAGCATCTTTTGATTGCCAAGATCTTCGGGATTTTTTTGCGCCAGTTCCAAAAGGGTGGCAACATCCTGCAGTGACATATTCAGGCCCTGCGCGCCGATAGGCGGCATGACATGGGCGGCCTCGGCGATCAGGGCGATGCGTTCCCCAGACAGGCGCGCGGCATGCTGGGTGATGATCGGCCAGATGTTGCGGGGTGTCGCAAGGGTCAGGGGGCCAAATAAATGACAACTGCGCAAGGATGCCTCGTTTGAAAAATCCTGGGCGTCCAGTGTCATGCGCCGCGTGCATTCCGCCGCATCATCCATCCAAACTACGGCAGAGCAGGGCAGCCCGTCGCGGTCTGGCAAAGGGACCAATGTGAACGGTCCACCGGTGCGGTGAATTTCGGTCGAGACATTCTCATGCGGAACAGGATGCGTGACGGCAAAGACGACGGCTTTTTGACCATACCCCGATTTTGTCACACCAATACCCGCGGCTTTGCGCATCGGGCTGTTGCGTCCATCCGCGGCGATCACCAACGGTGTGGTGATCCGTGTCCCGTCGCTAAGGCCTACGCGGGCCTGTGCTGTGCGGGTGAAAAGCGATGTGGTGCTCGTACCGGGGCGAAAATCAACCGTTGCCAAATCGGCCAGACGCGCCATCAGGGCACGGCGCAATAGCCAGTTGGGAAAGTTCCATCCGAACGGTTGGTCCGAAATCTCGGAAGCGTTGAATTCGCGGGTCACGCGCGGCTCAGGGTCGGGCCCGCCTGCGTCTACGATCCGCATGATCTGAAGCGGTGCGGCGTGATCTTGCAGGTGATCCCAGATGCCGGCAGCTTCCAAAACACGGCGGGCAGGTTGCAGCATCGCGGTCGATCGCATGTCGGCCCCCTTAGCATCGCCATCGGTGATCGGGGGGGCAGGGTCAACGCAGATAACTTTGAAGCCTGCGCTGCCAAAAGCGGCTGCCGCCGTCAGGCCCGCAATACCACCGCCCGAAATGAGTATATCGCAATCCATCGTCATGCCCATAAGCTAGCCCGTGATTTGGCCAAGGAAATGGCTCAGATCCTCGGTATGAAAGTGAATATGATCGGCTGCCTCGGCTATTGGTGCCACATGCACCGTGCCCATCCCCATGGCATGCGGGGCTGCAAGATTGCGCGCGTCATCCTCGAACATCACGGCTTTTGTGGTGTCCAGACGATCTTTGGCAAAGACTTTGTCAAAGGCACCGCGTTCGGGTTTTGGCAAAAAGTCAGCATGTTCTACGCCGTAAATCGCATCAAACAAACCATCTAGACCGCGCGCCTTGATCACACGTTCCGCGTAAGGCGCTGTGCCATTGGTATAGATGATGCGGCGGCCCGGCAGCGCGCGAATGCGATCTGCAAGTACGGGATCTGGTGTCAGCACCGCCAGCGAGATGTCGTGCACTTCGTGCAGGTAAGGGTCGGGATCGAGGTTATGTTCGCGCATCAACCCGGCCAGTGTCGTCCCGTAAGTGTGCCAGTAATGCTTGCGCAAATGATCGGCGCTGGCTTGATCAATGCTCAAGGCTGTCATCACCCAGGCGGTCATGCGGACCTCGATCAGGTCAAACAGCCGCGCCGAGGGCGGATATAGCGTGTTATCAAGGTCAAAAACCCATGCGTCCACGTGCGAGAAAGCGTTCTTTGGCATAGGCTATAGCTACGTCGCGCAGGCGTTTTGTGCAAGATCATGGGCTTGCGCAAATGGACGCGGGGGGTAAGGTGATCGCAGCCTTAAGAGAGTGACCTGATGACTGCGCCAAGACCCGGACCGACAGACGCGTATGCGATGATTTTAGAAGCCATTGATCTGGGAACCTACAAGCCCGGTAATCGCTTGGTAGAGAGCGAACTGGCTGAACGGTTCGGCGTGTCGCGAACACCTATTCGCGAGGCATTACAACGGCTTGAGACACAGTCCTTGCTGGCGCGTGATGGGCGTAGCCTGATCGTGGCGTCGCTGGATCACAACCAGATGGCAGAGCTTTATGTCGTGCGCGGGGAGCTTGAGGGTCTGGCCGCAAGGCTTGCTGCACGTCATGCCACCAGCGAAGAAGTGCGCGTGCTGCGCGAGATGGTTGAGGACGATAACGCCCTGCGCAACGATCCGGCCGCTTTAGCGCGGGCGAACCGGCGGTTTCACAAGCAGATTCATCTGGCGTCGCACAACCGCTATTTGGTTCAACAGCTGGATTTGGTGCATCGCTCTATGGCGCTGATGGCAACCTCCTCGCTGGCGGTCGAGGGGCGGGGACATATTGCGCAACAGGAGCATGATAAGATCGTGCAGATGATTGAACTGCGCAACGAAGACGGCGCAGACGAAGCGCTGCGTTTGCATATTTCGGTGGCATTCATGACGCGGCTCAAGCAAGAAGCGAACCGGCGCGAAGCCGAAGGTTAGCTGGTGCGCAGCGTTTCGCCCACCTCGCTGCCTTGGTGTTTTTGGGTGGCAACGCCGTGTTCCGTTTTGTCCCAGTAAAACGGGCTGAACACGAATTCATACAGAGCTTTGTACGCTGCAAATGTGCCTAGAATGAAGTAGAAGGGCAAACTGATGGTCCACGGCATCAAGTGCCTGTGTTCCTTGCCACAGACAGCCGTGAGCGCGATGGAGATGTTCAGTATTTCTGCAAAAATAAAGAAACAGAACAAGACGGTCAGCATATCTGCCCCCAAGGTCACCTCCACGGGGTGGGTCACACCCAAAAGTGTCAGGCATAACGTCCAAAGCAATGGCGCGCATATAAACTGGCTGAAGGTCGCCAGAAACAACGTCTGGATGCCCAGAAACCGCAGGAATCCGACTTCTTTGATGAGTTGTAGAGGATGGCGCATGTGCACGCACCATGTGATCAAAAACCCCTTGAGCCAGCGCGAGCGCTGTTTGACCCATGGCCAAGCGCGAAAATTCGCCTCTTCATACGTCACCGTGGACAACAGATCGGTTTTATAGCCGTGACGCGCCAGCCGGACGCCCAAATCGGCGTCTTCGGTGACATTATGAGCGTCCCAACCGCGCAATTCCTCTAGGATGTCGCGGCGAAAGAAAAGCGTTGTGCCGCCCAAAGGGATAATCAGCCCCAACCTTGCGATGCCGGGCAAGATGACACGCCACCATGATGCGTATTCGATGGTGAAACAGCGTGATATCCAATTGGTAGGTGCGTTATAATAGTCCAGAACCCCTTGGATACAGGCGACATTCCGAGGCGCTTGGGCGAAGTGCTGAACCACTTTGTCGATCTGGTCGACTTCGGGCGCATCTTCAGCGTCCCAAACCCCGATGATGTCGCCACGGCAAAAATCTAGCGCGTAATTCAGTGCCCTTGGTTTGGTACGCAAGCGGTTGGCTTGCGGAACTTCAACCACATCAATCCACGCAGGCAGGCTGGTTCGCGCAATTGTTTCGGCGGTCATGTCATCGCCTTCTTCAAGAACAAGCACGATCTGAAGAAGGGCTTTGGGATAGCTCAATCGGGTCAGCCGAGCGATCAAGGCCGAGGCAATTTACTTTTCACGCAAAAGCGGGACGAGGACAGAAACACGAGGCAGGGGGGCAGGCGTTTTTTGTCGCTCAGGCGGTGGTTCAGGGAGCGTCTTGCACCAGAAAAGCCGGGCGCAAAAGGCTGCGGTTCGCAAGCAGATCGTGAGCACGCTGGTAAAAAGTGCCCAAAGGATGATGATCGTAAAGGTCCAGGCTGGCGCTGATATCAACATTGCCGCGATCAAGGCCAAGAGTGCAAAGGCCCAAGCGCGCCTGCTGTTGGTTTCGACACGCCAGGTGCGGCAACTTTCGATCGGGGGAACGCGAATCGCAGCACGTCTGGCCAACTCTGCGCCATAAAGTGCTGTGATGTTGAGACTAATCTGTTTTGCCTCGGCGATAACAGGCAAAAGGCTGATACCGTTTGGGGCCACACCAGGGGGGATCTGGTCAAACTGATCCGGCCTGCTGGTCGCAACCAAAACCGTATCCCCCAAGGACCGCCATGGCACGATCCCGAAGCGCAGACAATCCAGCGCCTTTAGATGTTTGGCCATGCCCGGTTTCGGCGGATCAACCGAAAGATCGGCAAATTGCATCCTGTGTTGGGCTGCCAGCGCGACACAGATCTGAGTGGGGGAGAGCAAACCCTTTGCCACCAAGATATCACCCAGCGGCACATCCATGGCTTGCTGGTCTTCAATCGCGAGCACCAGATCGGCCTGATCAATCAGCCCTTCGTTGACAAGTATTCTGCCCAAAAGCATATGCGTTTGGGTCGGACCAGCTGGCACGGGCGTCTTGAATTGCAGGCGCAGTTCGCTCAGCTCGCGAATCCTTCTTTCGTAATTGAAAGAAGGATGCAGCGGTTGGTCTTAAATAGGTCTTAACGGAATATAAACGCGCCGATCGCCAAGCAATTAACCTGTGCTTTCGGCCATTGCTGCGGCGAAGCGTTCGAACAGATAAAAGCTGTCTTGGGGCCCCGGGCTTGCCTCGGGATGGTGCTGGACGGACCAAACCGGGCGGCCTTCCATCCGGATGCCGCAGTTGGAGCCATCGAAAAGAGAGCGGTGTGTTTCGACAACACCGCTTGGCAACGATTGCGCATCAACGGCAAAGCCATGGTTCATGGAGGTGATTTCAACCTTGCCTGTTTCCATATCCTTCACGGGATGGTTGGCACCGTGATGGCCGTGGCTCATCTTGACGGTTTCACCACCCAAGGCGAGCGCAAGCATCTGATGCCCAAGGCAAATCCCGAATACAGGAAGTGTTGTCTTGGCAATCACGTCTTTGATCATAGGGACTGCATAAACGCCGGTCGCTGCCGGATCGCCGGGGCCATTGGACAAAAACACGCCATCGGGGTTATGCGACATCACATCTTCAAAACTTGCAGATGCCGGCAGTACTGTCACATCGCAGCCCGCGGAGGCCAGACAGCGCAGGATATTACGCTTGGCACCATAATCCACGGCAACCACTTTGTGCGGTGCATTTGTCTGAGGCGCGTAGCCATCGGGCCAGGCCCACCGCATTTCGTTCCAGCGATAGGACTGTGCGCAGGTCACATCTTTGGCCAGATCCATACCTTCAAGCCCTGCAAAAGCACGTGCGGCGGCGACCAATGCCTCAACATCAAAGTTGCCGTCGGGGTTGTGGGCAAGCGCTGCGTGTGGCGCGCCTTGCTGGCGGATGGCGCGGGTCAGACGGCGGGTATCAATGCCCCCGATGGCAATGCGTCCGCGTGCGGCCAGCCATTCCGACAGATGCTGAGTTGATCGCCAGTTGCTGGGATCGGTCGGCATCCATTTGACAACCATGCCCGCAGCCACGGGATCGCCGGTCTCGTCGTCCTCGGGGTTGGTGCCGGTGTTGCCGATATGAGGGAAGGTGAAGGTAACGATCTGGCCCGCATAGGACGGATCTGTCATGATTTCCTGATAGCCTGTCATGGCCGTGTTAAAGCATAATTCGGCAACGGTTTGCCCCGATGCCCCAAATCCTATGCCGTAGAAAAGCGATCCGTCCGCAAGTGCTAGGCAGGCGGTCGGGCGGGAATTTGCGGGCGCAGTCATGGGGAGCCTCCGAAGGCAGAGAAGAGAGGATAAACGGGTGGAACTTAAAGCCCGGCGCAGGCCGGGTCAAGAGTATGTGAAAAATGATATTCCATTTATAAACAATAACTTACCCAAGGTGAGGGCCATTGCCTGTTTTCACGCAATTGACTATGTTTCTACGCTAACACTGCATTGGTCAAGGACGATAGCAATGGAATTGCGCACACGTATTACAGACTCGATGAAACAGGCAATGAGGGATAAGGCTGCTGACCGGTTGTCGACGCTGCGCCTGATCAACGCCGCCATCAAGGATAAAGACATCGCGACACGCGCTGAAGAAGGTGATGACGGTGTGGGCGATTCCGAAGTTCTGGCGATCTTGGGCAAGATGGCCAAGCAGCGGATGGAATCGGTGCGCGCCTACGAAGAGGGGGGGCGTCTGGATCTGGCCGACCGCGAACGCGAAGAAATTCTGGTGATCGAAGAGTTTTTGCCACGTCAGTTGACCGAGGAAGAAAGCGCCAAAGCCGTAGATGATGCCATAGCTGAGGTTGGCGCGACATCTATCCGCGACATGGGCAAAGTGATTGGTCTGTTAAAGGGAAAATACACCGGACAGATGGATTTCGGCGCGGTTGGCCCCAAGGTCAAAGACCGCTTGAGCTGATTTTATCGCAACAGAGATCGGTTTAGCTCGTCAAACAGAGCGATCCTTTCCTCTTCGCTTAGAAACTTGCCGATCTCGACCTCGCGTCCCTTGCCGCGCAGGGTCACATAATGCGGTACGGGGCCGTCCTTTTCGTATTTCGTCACGATGGTCCAATAGCGATTGCAGTCCCATTCCTTCACATCGCCTTTGGGCGTGGTGTGGGTCAGGTGGGCTGTGTCGTGCGAAAGGGTGAATACCTCTTCGATCATCCGGGATTTGTGGTTGCGTTGAAGTGCGAAATAAATCCCAGCAACGGCGGCAAGCACAAAGGGCAGTATCCCCCAAAGAAGGGGGGTGCCCAGCAACGGCAACGTTGGGATCAAGATCAGTGTAAAGGTCGTCAGAATGAACGCGGCAAAGCCCTTGGGCGGCAGGGACTGGTGCGGCCAAAGCCGCAATTCCTGTGTGTCAGCGACGGGGGAAGTCTTCCATTCGTAGGGCATCGGTCTGTCATTCCGGTTGTTCTGTACTCAAGCGATAAGTTTAGCGTGGTTCAGGGGCCAGACAATGCGACAGTTTGCGTCTGGCCCCTGAATATTACTCCAATTCGACCAAAAGATCCTTGGCATCAATTTGCCCGCCGGGGCTGACGTGCACAGCCGTGACCACAGCATCGCGGTCGGCATGAATGCCGGTTTCCATCTTCATCGCCTCGATCGTCAGCAGCAGATCACCCGCTTTGACCTGCTGGCCGACACTTGCCCCAACAGATGCCACAACACCCGGCATGGGGGCTCCGATGTGGTTGGCATTGCCCGTCTCGGCCTTGGGACGCTGGGCAGTTGTGGCTTTGACCAGACGGTTGGGCACCCGCACGACACGCGGTTGACCGTTGAGTTCAAAAAACACTTTCACTTCAGCGTCTTCGTTTGTCTCGCTGATCGCTTGCAAGCGGATTTCCAGCGTCTTGCCGGGGTCGATTTCGGCGGTGATTTCCTCGCCCGGTTCCATCCCGTAAAAGAACGTGCGCGTGGGCAGGACGCGCACAGGACCATAGGTGCGATGACGCCCCATGTAGTCGAGGAACACCTTGGGATACATCAGATAACCGGACAGATCGTCGTCTTCGATCTTTACCCCCTCCAACTGATCGCTCAGCTCTTTGCGGGTGGCCTCAAGATCGGTGGCGGGCAGATGCGCGCCGGGGCGTTCGGTGTTGGGCTTTTCGCCCTTCAGGATCTTGTCCAGAATACCTGCCGGAAATCCGCCCGGAGGTTGGCCGAGATTGCCGCGCATCATGTCGATGACTGAATCCGGGAAGGACATTTCAGCCTTGGGATCTTCGACCCGCGCACGGCTAAGCCCTTGGGACACCATCATTAACGCCATATCACCAACCACTTTGGACGACGGAGTGACCTTGACGATATCGCCGAACATCTGGTTCACATCAGCGTAGGTCTTTGCGACCTCTGGCCAGCGCTCGTTCAGCCCCATTGATGCAGCCTGCGCCTTGAGGTTGGTGAACTGACCGCCGGGCATTTCATGCAGATACACTTCGGACGACGGTGCCTGCATGCCAGTCTCGAACGCTGCATATTCGCTGCGCACTTCTTCCCAATAGTTTGAAATTTCACGCACCGCATCCATCGACAGCCCGGTATCGCGGTCGGTGTGTTTCAGCGCCTCGACCACCGATCCAAGGGTTGCCTGCGAGGTATTGCCCGACAGCGCGTCCATGGCGCAATCGACGGCATCCACGCCCGCTTCGGAAGCGGCCATGATGGTTGCGATGGCCACGCCAGCGGTGTCGTGGGTGTGGAAGTGGATCGGCAAGCCCACTTCGGTCTTCAGCGCTTTGATCAAGGCCTTGGCCGCGTTGGGTTTCAGCAATCCGGCCATATCCTTGAGACCCAGTACATGGGCTCCCGCGGCCTTCAGTTCCTTGCCCATGGCGACATAGTATTTCAGGTCGTATTTTGCGCGATCGGGGTCAAAGATATCGCCCGTATAGCAGATCGTGCCTTCGCAGATCTTGTCGTTGTCAATCACCGCATCCATGGCGACGCGCATGTTTTCCACCCAGTTCAAGCTGTCAAACACACGGAATACATCGACACCTTCATGGGCCGCGACCCGCACGAATTCCTGCACAACATTATCGGGGTAGTTTGTGTATCCCACGCCGTTTGATCCGCGCAACAACATCTGCGTCATGACATTTGGCAATGCCGCCCGTAGGTCGCGCAGGCGCTGCCACGGACATTCCTGCAAGAAACGGTAGGCCACATCGAATGTCGCACCGCCCCAGCATTCCATCGAGAAAAGCTGCGGCAAATTGGCAGCATAGGCGGGCGCGACTTTGATCATGTCGTGGCTGCGCATGCGTGTGGCCAGCAAGGATTGGTGCCCGTCGCGCATGGTGGTGTCGGTGATCAGCAACTGGCGCTGCTGGCCCATCCAGTCAGCCACGGCTTGCGGGCCTTTTTGTTCGAGCAGATTACGGGTGCCCATCTGGGGATCGGCCTTGGCAGCAGGGGGCATGGGCGCGCGAACGGTCGCGGCGGGGCGCTCGAAGCCCTTGGTTTCAGGATGCCCGTTCACAGTAATGTCGGCGATATACGTCAACACTTTGGTGGCGCGGTCACGGCGCTTTTTGAATGTGAACAGTTCGGGTGTCTGATCGATGAATTTGGTGTGGTACGTATTGTCGAGGAAGGTCGGGTGTTTCAGCAGGTTTTCGACAAAGGCGATGTTGGTGCTGACCCCGCGTATCCGGAATTCACGCAAAGCGCGGTCCATCCGCGCGATGGCCTGTTCGGGCGTTTGTGCCTTGGCGGTCACCTTTACCAGCAAACTGTCGTAATAGCGCGTGATCACCCCGCCTGAATAAGCGGTTCCACCGTCCAGACGGATGCCCATGCCCGTTGCCTCGCGGAAGGCGGTGATGCGACCATAGTCGGGGATAAAGTTGTTCTGTGGGTCCTCGGTCGTGATGCGCGTTTGCAGCGCGTGGCCCGTCAGTTGTACGTCGGCTTGGCTGGCTTTACCTGTGGCTTGCGCGATGCTCTTGCCTTCTGCGATCAGAATTTGGGCCTGCACGATGTCGATGCCGGTGACTTCCTCGGTGACGGTATGTTCGACCTGAACGCGGGGGTTTACTTCGATGAAGTAGAATTTCTCGTCTGCCATATCCATCAGGAATTCGACGGTGCCTGCGCATTCATAGTTCACATGGGCGCAGATTTTGCGGCCCAGTTCGCAAATCTCGATCCGCTGTTCTTCGGTGAGGTATGGCGCAGGGGCACGCTCGACGACCTTTTGATTGCGGCGCTGCACCGAACAGTCACGCTCGAACAGGTGGTAGATCTCGCCGTGTTTGTCGCCCAGAATCTGGACTTCCACGTGGCGTGCCTTGACGATCATCTTTTCCAGAAAGCCCTCGCTGTTGCCAAAGGCGGCCTCTGCCTCCCGACGCCCCTCAAGTACTTTCTCGGAAAGCTCGGATTCGGAATTGATCGGGCGCATGCCGCGTCCGCCGCCGCCCCAGGATGCCTTGAGCATCAACGGATATCCGACCTCGGCCGCCTGCTTTTTGATCAGTTCCATGTCGTCGCCCAAGACGTCGGTGGCCGGAATGACGGGCACGCCCGCTTCGACGGCCACGCGTCGCGCACTGGCCTTGTCGCCAAGGGCACGCATGGTTTCGGCGCGCGGTCCGATAAAGGTGATGCCGTTCTGCTCGCAGGCATCTACAAAATCGGGATTTTCCGACAGCAGGCCATAGCCCGGATGGATCGCATCCGCACCAGAGGCTTTGGCTACGCGAATGATCTCGTCAATGCTGAGGTACGCCGCGACCGGCCCCAGACCTGCGCCAATGCGGTAGGCTTCGTCTGCCTTGAAGCGGTGCAGACCCAACTTGTCTTCTTCTGCGAAGACAGCGACCGTTTTCTTGCCCATCTCGTTAGCTGCGCGCATGATGCGGATGGCGATTTCACCGCGGTTGGCGATCAGGATTTTCTTGAATTCAGTCATCATAGGCCTCGTTGGTTGGGCGAAATCCAAATCAAACTTGCTAGATTTGATGCGCCGCCGTTAGTGCTGCAATGCGGCATTGTTGCGTGGGTTTGTCGCAGGGTGCAAGCAGAAGTTTTAGCATTGCGGCGCAGTTTTTTTACCACTCTGGATCATTTCAAGGGTCTTGAGCGACAGTGCGGGCGGCAGGTCCTGCAAATGGCGTGCCCCTAGCTGGCCCATGTTGGCGATCATATCTTTTGACAGAATCTCGATCAGATGGTCGACCCCTTTGGGGCCAAGGGCCGCCAAGGCAAAGTGAAAAGCCCGGCCCAGCATCACGAAATCAGCCCCAAGCGCCAAAGCCCGCAAAATATCAAGCCCGCTTTCAATCCCGCTGTCGAAGATAATCGGCAGGCCCGTCGCAGCGCGGATTGCTGGCAGCATATCGATGCTGGCCGGGGTCGCGTCAAACTGACGGCCTGCATGATTGGACATCCAGATGGCATCTGCCCCCATCTTTTCCAGCGCTGTGGCATCTTCAGGGCGAAGCACGCCCTTGATTATAAACGGACCATCCCAGCCGTCGCGCAGCGATTTCAAGTAATCCCAGTCGGGTGACGTGCGCAGCAAGTAGCCAACATGTGCCGTCGAAGACAGCCCGATCGAATTGGTGCTTTTGTACTTATCCAGCATCCGCATATGCGGCATGCCCCGTTTTGCCATACCTGCGGCCCATGCGGGGCGAAGGGCGACCTGCGCCATCAAGCGCGGGCTAAGGCGGGGCGGATTGGTCAAGCCGGACCTGGTCTGGCGCTCGCGGCGGCTGGCCACGGGTACATCGACGGTCAGGATCAGGCCTTTGAAACCGGCGTCTTTCGCGCGGCGCAGCATATCTGTGCGAATTTCGGGGTCGCGGGGGGGATACATCTGGAACCAACCCGCATCGCCCAAATGGGCCTTGAGGTCTTCGGGGCTTTGGGTGGCGACCGTCGAGAGGCAATAGGGAATGCCGGCGCGGGCGGCGGCACGGGCCAGATGACCTTCCGCATCAGGCCAAATGAGACCCGACATGCCAACGGGTGCAATGCCAAACGGCAAGGAATAGCGCTGGCCAAACAGCGTGGTCGACAGGTCCGGATCAAATTCGCCATGCAAGATGGAAGGCATAAAGCCAATCTGGTCAAGGCCTTGGCGGTTACGGGGGGTGGTGGTCTCTGATCCGGTGGCGCTGTCGAGGTATTCCCAGACGAATTTGGGAATGCGCCTTTTCGCGCGGCTGCGAAGGTCCAAAAGGGCGGGGTACGTGTTGTGCAAATCCATCATGCCATCAGTGCACCGACTTTGTTTATTGTCCAGCAGCAGAATGCGGCCCCTCGTCGCAAGCGGCGGCCGTATCCCTTTTTTGACGCATCTCGGGCCGTCTGTCCAAGCCGGTTATTTTAAAGGTGCCAAACCACAAGAACATTTTGCGAACGTCCCTTTCTTTTGCGGCAAACGCAGGCTAGATTGCTGCGCATGAATGATTTTGACGAAATGGACGCCTTTGAGGGCGCATCTTTGTCGGCGCGCGCCATGGCTGCGCGGCCTCAACCCTATCTTGAGGGGCTAAACCCCGCGCAACGCGCCGCCGTTGAGCAGATGGACGGCCCTGTCTTGATGTTGGCAGGCGCTGGCACGGGAAAAACCAAAGCGCTGACTGCCCGCATTGTGCATCTCATGAACACAGGCCGTGCGCGCCCCAACGAAATTCTGGCGGTGACGTTTACCAACAAAGCCGCCCGCGAGATGAAGAACCGGGTGGGCGCGATGTTGGGGCAAAACATCGAAGGCATGCCGTGGCTGGGCACCTTTCACGCAGTCTGTGTCAAGTTGTTGCGGCGGCATGCGGAACTGGTCGGACTGAAATCGAATTTTACCATTCTTGATACTGACGACCAGCTCCGCTTGCTCAAACAATTGATCCAGGCCGAAGGGATCGACGACAAGCGCTGGCCCGCGCGGATGTTGTCTGGGATCATCGACGGCTGGAAGAACCGTGCGCTGACGCCAGACAAGGTGCCAAGTGCCGATGCAGGGCACTATAATCACCGCGGCACAGAGATTTACGCGCAATATCAAGCGCGTCTGAAAGATCTGAACGCCTGTGATTTTGGCGATCTGCTGTTGCATATGGTGACGATTTTCCAGACCCACGAGGACCTGCTGAAGCAATATCAGCGCTGGTTCAAATTCATACTGGTGGACGAATACCAAGATACCAACGTGGCGCAATATCTGTGGCTGCGGCTGCTGGCGTCGGGGCATAAAAACATCTGCTGTGTGGGCGATGACGATCAGTCGATCTATGGCTGGCGTGGTGCCGAGGTTGGCAATATCCTGAAATTCGAAAGTGATTTCCCCGGATCCCATGTGGTGCGGCTGGAACAAAACTACCGCTCTACCCCGCATATTCTGGCGGCTGCATCAGGTGTGATAGCAGGCAACGAGGGGCGGTTGGGCAAGACGCTTTGGACCGAAGCGCGCGAGGGCGAAAAGGTCCGGCTGATCGGCCATTGGGATGGCGAGGAAGAGGCGCGCTGGATCGGCGACGAGATCGAATCCATGCAGCGCGGTGCCCGCGATCTGCGCCAGTTTTCTCTGGATGATATGGCGATTCTCGTGCGTGCCAGCCACCAGATGCGCGCCTTTGAGGACCGGTTTTTGACCATCGGTTTGCCCTACCGCGTGATCGGTGGCCCCCGGTTCTACGAGCGGATGGAGATCAGGGACGCGATGGCCTATTTCCGCGTCGTGACCTCGCCCGATGATGATCTCGCGTTCGAGCGGATCGTGAACACGCCCAAACGTGGCCTGGGCGACAAGGCGCAGCAGAATATCCAGAAAACGGCGCGTGAAAACGGCGTGAACCTAGTCGAAGGCGCACGAATTTTGCTGGCCAACGGCGAGATCGGTGGCAAAGGGGCGGCGCAACTTCGGATGTTGATCGACGGGATCGATCGCTGGGGCCAGATGATGCGTGGCCCGCGCTTGCGAGTCGAGATTGACGACGACAGCGTGATTGACGATGGCGGGGTGCAAACGCGCTATGAATACGGCCCCCCCGAGGTCAGTCATGTCGAGCTGGCGCAGATCATCCTGGACGAAAGCGGCTATACTGGACACTGGCAAAACGACAAAACGCCAGAGGCACCGGGGCGGCTTGAGAACCTCAAGGAATTGGTCAAGGCCTTGGAACAGTTCGAGAATCTGCAAGGGTTTCTGGAGCATGTCAGCCTGATCATGGATAACGAGAGCGACGATGGCGGCGCGAAAGTGTCGATCATGACGCTTCATGCGGCCAAGGGTCTGGAATTTCCTGCGGTGTTCCTGCCGGGCTGGGAAGACGGGCTGTTTCCGTCGCAACGCTCCATGGACGAAAGTGGTCTCAAGGGCCTCGAAGAGGAACGGCGGCTTGCCTATGTCGGGATCACCCGCGCCGAGGAAATCTGCACCATTTCATTTGCGGCAAACCGCAGGGTGTTTGGCCAGTGGCAAAGCGCCATGCCGTCACGGTTCATTGACGAATTGCCTGAGGATCACGTGGATGTCCTGACCCCGCCCGGCCTTTATGGTGGTGGCTTTGGTGCGGCGATGCCCAAATCCGATCTGCACGACAAGGCAGCCGAGGCGAATGTTTACAACTCACCCGGCTGGCGGCGTCTGCAATCGCGCAGCAATGACCGGGGGATGAGCCAGCCGTCGGAGGCGCGCAATGTGACCATCGATATGGCCGCTGTGAGCAGTTTCACCATGGGCGAACGCGTGTTCCACCAGAAATTCGGTTATGGTGTCGTGATCGGCATTGAAGGCGACAAGCTGGAGATAGAGTTTGACAAGGCAGGCATCAAAAAGGTCGTCTCGCGGTTTTTGACCGGATCGGATGATGTGCCGTTTTAGGGCGGGCATCTCGAACGCAACCCGATTGCCGGATGAAATCCAGTCAACCTGACCGCCTGATAGCGTGAGACCCTTGGGTGTAAAACAAGGGGTGTCTGCCTCTCCGCCCGTCGGTATTCAGCTTGGCCCTGCGGGGTGACTTTTGGCAAAATAGTCTTCAGCTGCGATGGCCAACCCTGCCAACATTTATAATATCTCAACCATCGGGTTCAAAACTTCAACCGAAGCAGCCCTTACATACAAGAACGGCGGTGCTTTGGGAGGAAAGCACCGCCGTCTTTTTCGACGTCCCCACTCCGATCGGGAGGAAAGGGGAAGGGGACGTATCGGGGCGTTCGGTTCTCTGGGAGGAGATAGATACCGTCAGCCCCTTTTCAGACACACAACAGGGAGGGTGCGTGTGCCCGATCCGGGAATTACTTAGGCTGCGTTGCGGCCTGTTTCCAGCGCGATGCTGCGAATTTGCGAGCGAGCCATGCCCAAGTCTGCCAATTCGCGATTTGACAAAGCGCTAAGCTCGTTGAATGTTGCGCGATAGACGCGGTTTTGCTTGCGGCGTGTCGCAATTGCGGACACCAAAGCGTGGTAACGATCTGCGAAGGATGGAGCGTTTGTTACGTTTACATATGCCATATCAGCACCTCGTTTGATTTCAGTTTCGTTCCTCTTGTGACCAATATGTAGGGTCATGCTGCACTTGCACAACAGACAGATCGACAATGCTGCTATGCAGCAATTGCATAGACGAAGTTGACGTAACGTCTTGTAAGTTCTGGATAAAAAAATGGCGATGACACCAGGGAGGAGGAGGGTGCCATCGCCTAAAACAGAAACATCCGGGAGGAGGATGGATGCGTCTGGTCTTTATGCTGGTCAGCGACTTGCGCTGTCCTGAACTCTTTCTGACCTATTTGCTGCAGATGCACAATTACATAGTTTTGCAATGCTGCTATGCAGCAATAACATATTTGATTTGTTTGTTTTTTGGGCGCTATTTTGTCTGTTTGCCCCTTGGATGGGCAGTATCGTTACGCGCTCTTGCGGTTTGCGCAGAAACTGCCATGTCAAAAGCAATGAATAGAAGGAATACGGCATGCCGATCACCAAAGCCCAAGTCGAAGCAACCCTTGAACGGGTCACCTTGCCGGATGGAAAATCCATCCTTGCGCATGATCTGATTCGCGCTTTGACGGTCGAAGGGGACAATGTGCGCTTTGTTATCGAGGCACCGAACGCGCAGGTTGCCGGACAAATGGGCCCTCTGCGCGACGCAGCCGAACAGGTGGTCAAAGCAATTGAAGGCGTGGGCACGGTGACTGTTGCCCTGACTGCGCATGGTCCTGCGCCCAAGCAATCGGCCCCAAGCCTGAAGATCGGTGGTCACCCGAAACCGCAGGACGGGCCTACCAAACCCGCAGGTGTTCAACGTATTCTGGCCATCGGGTCGGGTAAAGGTGGTGTGGGCAAGTCCACTGTCAGTTCAAACCTTGCGGTCGCTTTGGCGCGGGCAGGGCGCAAGGTGGGTTTGCTTGACGCAGATATATACGGCCCCAGCCAGCCGCGCATGATGGGCGTGAACAAGCGTCCGGCATCTCCGGATGGCAAGACGATCATTCCGCTTCATGCCCATGGCGTCACCCTGATGTCGATTGGCTTTATGATGGAAGAAGGCAAAGCGGTTGTCTGGCGCGGCCCGATGTTGATGGGCGCGTTGCAACAAATGCTGGGTCAGGTGGAGTGGGGCGAGCTGGATGTGCTTCTGGTCGATCTGCCACCCGGAACTGGCGATGTGCAGCTGACGCTGTGCACCAAATCCGAGCTGTCGGGGGCGATTGTTGTATCCACCCCGCAAGACGTGGCGTTGATTGATGCGCGCAAGGCAATTGACATGTTTAACACCCTCAAGACCCCTGTGCTGGGCCTGATCGAGAATATGTCGATGTTCGTCTGCCCTGATTGCGGGGCGGAACATCAGATTTTCGGCCATGGTGGTGTCGCGGCAGAGGCAGAAAGGATCGGCGTGCCGCTGCTTGGCAGTCTGCCGATTGATCTGGACACACGTTTGGCGGGCGATGGCGGTACACCGATTGCGGCGGGGGATGGCCCCATGGCGCAGGCCTATGCGCGCATCGCCCAGGGTTTGATACAGAGCGGTATGGCCTAAACCGCCTGCTTGCTACTGCTGGTTTGTGAGCTGGCGGTCAAATTCGGGCATGCCCCCATATTCATGGTGACATGAATGCCCGTTGATTTGCGCCACGACGTCTTAAATAGGGAAACGCCTTCGTTATTCTGGCCTGAAACCGTCAAATCCGGCGGTTGCGGGCCGTAACAGGTATCCAGCAGCATGTTTCCTTTGCCGATGTTCCATCCTTCGCAGCTTGTAAAGAACAGCTAGCAAAGCAGGATTGCGTGTCTCGACCGGACGTAGGGATAGCGCTCGCGGCAAGGGGTCGGGTGCGATCTGAACGGATATGTATCTTTGAAGATGATGGGCAGGGTGCCCACCCCTGGCTGCCAAAGCCCCAAAAGCCCGAACCTGCGGTTATCTGAATGTCGTGGGATTTCGTGGGACAGCTTTGTCAGGACCCTTCGGCTTTGCTCAAGTGATTCGGCTGAAAAATGCCGATTCAAGTTGAGATTCGAGGCTGAGCCCTTGAATCTTGTTGCGCAGTTCAGTCAATTTGTGGAACAAGTCGCGAACACGGCTTGTGGATAAGTCTGTGGTCAAAATAATTCTGGGAAAACATGGGAAGTTTTGGCCTGCGTTTTTAATTACTACATTTAGTGTTAACAGGCTTAATAATGTCACGATGCAGTGATAAATTCCAATCCAGACTTTCTACATCTTGTTTTTCGCGGCTGTGTAAAACCAAATCCAGTGTGTGATTTCGAAAAAAAATGTAGACGCCCATGCATTCCCATGGCATCCCTAGTGCATCGGATGAGAACGAGACACGGGGCACCAAACGACCCCAACGACCATAAAAAAACTCTAGCAGGTTCATACAGGCACCTCGCTTTCATCAGACCAAGAGATCCGGCGCGCGAGCGAGCAG
>JAGXHA010000114.1 GCA_024636475.1 Roseobacter sp.
ATGCTGAGGGATGGCATTTGGTAAAGAGGGCCCAGAGCATGCGTAATTGGGCTGCCCTTTGTTGTGAGGTCGAGCTCCCGATAAGATCACAGGATGACTGTGAACAAGGGAGATGAGAAATGGAATATTTTGCCGGAATAGACGTATCGCTGCGATCCTGTGCGTTTTGCATTGTTGAGGGAAGCGAAGAACGTACAGCATCACCGCCAGGCGGATGATCTCTGGGCTCGTCTTGAAGTAGCGAAAAGGGGAGTGTTTTGTCATCCCGCGAGAGAGTGTTGGAAAAAACCGAAAGCGTACCACTGCCAAAGCAATGAATAGAACAACCAGCAGCGAAACTACCATCCGCCTATGCGCTACCATCCACTCGGCCAAACCACTATACCGCATGTTGCTGACACTCCAAAAACCTTTTCTCACCAGACTTTACGCGAGAACGGGTCTGTGAGGAATAGATTTACGTTGAAGATCACCTGCCTCTGGCCACGCCATTGAAGTGGCTGCCTGCGGACAAAACTCATACGTTTCTGTCACTCGCGAAAACCACCGTTTTTGGAACGGCCATAATCACGGTCGGACAGATGCTATTTTCTCAAAAGCAGTCATCTGACCGACCAAGGTCAAGGCCCCCATCGTCCGCAGAACCTACGACCTTCCCCAGACTACTCCTCCATCGCCTCCAACTCATCGATGAAGCCCGAGATCATCGACAACCCTTTGTCCCAGAACGCAGGGTCCGAGGCGTCCAGACCGAAGGGGGCCAGCAGCTCCTTGTGGTGCTTTGATCCTCCAGCCTTGAGCATATCGAAGTACTTGTCCTCAAACCCCGGTTTGCCTTCGGCGTAGACGGCATAAAGTGCGTTTACCAGACCGTCGCCAAAGGCGTAGGCGTAGACGTAGAAGGGCGAGTGGACAAAATGCGGGATATAGGTCCAGAAGGTTTCGTAGCCGTCCATGTACTCGAATGCGGGTCCAAGGCTTTCGGCTTGGACGCTCATCCACAGGGCGTTGATATCGTCCGGGGTCAGTTCACCGCCGCGGCGGGCATCGTGAAGTTTGCATTCAAAGTCATAAAACGCGATCTGGCGGACGACGGTGTTGATCATGTCCTCGACCTTGCCAGCCAGCAAAATCTTGCGCTCTGATTTGGTTTTGGCACCATCCAGCATTTTACGGAAGGTCAGCATCTCGCCAAAGACCGATGCGGTTTCTGCCAAGGTCAACGGGGTCGAGGATAGCATTTCGCCTTGGCCTGCGGCCAGAACCTGATGCACGCCGTGGCCCAGTTCATGCGCCAAGGTCATCACATCACGTGGTTTGCCCAGATAGTTCAGCATGACGTAAGGGTGCACATTCGTCACCGTCGGATGCGCAAAAGCACCGGGGGCCTTGCCGGGTTTCACTCCGGCATCAATCCAGCCGTCTTTGAAGAATGGCGCGGCAATTTCGGCCATGCGCGGGTCAAAGGCGCTGTAGGCGTCCATCACCATGCGCTCGGCACGGTCCCAGCCGATCACCTTGGGATCCTCCATCGGCAGTGGCGCGTTGCGGTCCCAGACCTGCATCACATCCAGACCCAGCCATTTGCGCTTCAGCTCGTAATAGCGGTGGCTTAGCTTGGGGTAGGCGTTGACCACGGCATTGCGCAGCGCTTCGACCACTTCGGGTTCGACATCGTTGCTCAGATGACGGCCGGTTTGCGGGGTTGGCATGCCACGCCAGCGGTCGATAACCTCTTTTTCCTTAGCTTGGGTATTATGGATGCGCGCAAAGGTTTTGACATTGCTTTGAAAGACATCCGCCAATTCCCGTGCTGCGGCCTCGCGAAGGTCGCGCGAGGGGTCTGTCAGCAGGTTCAAGACGCCTTCGATGTTCAGCTGATCACCATCGATTTCAAATTCCAGACCCGCGATCGTCTCGTCGAACAGACGTTCCCATGCGTCGCCGACAACGCCGAGATCATGCAGGAATTTCTCCATCTCGTCGCTAAGCTGATAGTCCTTCATCGCGCGAACACGGTCGAACACCGGCTTGTAGCGCGCCAGATCGGCATTCTGCGCGAGCAGCTTGTCCAGATGATCATCTTCCAAGCGGTTCAGTTCCAGCGTGAAGAAGACCAACGGCGTCGTGAAGTTGGTGATTTTTTCCTGCGCATCGGACATGAACTTTGCCCGCGCCGAATCCGTGGTCAGCTGATAGTAGCGCAGACCCGCGTAAGACATGATCCGTCCGGCGATCTGGTTGATCTTTTCGTTGCGCAGCACGCAGTCCAGAAAACCCTTTGCATCAAGATCGGCAAGCTTGTCTTCATAATCTGCGGCGAAGCTGCGGCACGCCTCTTCCAGCCAGTCCAGATCGCGCTTCAGCTCGGGCGCATCTTCGGCTGTGTATAGGTCGTCTAGGTTCCATTCCGGCAGGTTGCCCCAGGGAGATGCCCCGGCACCAGCGTTTGAATCACGAACGGGAAATGGCAATTGAAACATGTAAGAACCCCTTTAAACTCTGAACTACCTAAGGGGGACCACCCGCCAAGGCAAGTCGGTGGAGGCTGTCATTAGCCGTAAATGCGCAATATCTCTTCAAGATCGGCAAGTGTATTGGCTTCTTGCAGTGGTTTGTCCTGTCGCCATCGCAGCATTCTTGGGAAACGCAAAGCGACTCCCGATTTGTGGCGGGCGCTGCGCTGGATGCCCTCAAAGGCGATTTCAAACACATGATGCGGCGTGACCTTGCGCACAGGACCAAAACGCTCAAGCGTATTTTTACGCACCCAAGCGGTGATCTGGCGGAATTCGGCATCTGTCAGGCCGCTGTAGGCTTTGGTGAACGGCACCAGATCGTTTCCGTTCCAGACCGCGAAAGTAAAGTCCGTAAACAAGTTGGCGCGGCGGCCTGACCCTGACTGTGCATAGATCATCACCGCGTCGATGGTCAGCGGGTCCAGCTTCCATTTCCACCAATCACCCTTCTTGCGGCCCCCCAGATACGGGCTTTGACTGCGCTTGAGCATGACGCCTTCTGCTTGGGCCTTGCGGGCTCCGGCTCGTAAGGCAGCCAGTTCGCCCCAATTCTCAAAGCCCAACTGGGGTGACAGGCGCAAAGGCGCATCCGCAGGCAGATCAGCACAGGCCTGCTCCAACAGATCACGCCGCGTGGCGAAGGGGGTGTCGCGCATATCCCGACCTTGCCATTCCAGCAGACCATAGGCGTGCAGAATCACAGGGGCTTCGGCCAGCAGTTTTTTTGGCACCGTCTTGCGCCCAATGCGGGCCTGCAAGGCGTTAAAAGAGGAGGGTGTCGGTTGATCCGGAGGCCAGACGAGCAGTTCACCATCGAGCACCGTGCCATCAGGCAGATAATCCAGCGCACGGGCAAGCTCTGGAAAGCGGTCGGTCATCAGTTCTTCACCGCGGGACCAGACGAAATACTGAGCATCGCGCAAGATCAACTGGCCGCGAATGCCATCCCATTTCCATTCGGCGCGCCAATCGTCTGGATCACCAAGATCTTGCGGCGTGTCTTCCAGCCCGTAGGCCAGATAGAAAGGGTAGGGGCGTGACGCATCGGCAGAGGCATCTTCGGCCTCGACCAGGGCGTGCCATGTCGTGCCATCGGGGTGCCAGTTGCCCATCAGCCGGTGTGCCAATTCGGCCTCTGGTTTATCCGTCGCGCGGGCCAGCGCGCGTGTCATCAGTTTCTGGCTGACCCCGACGCGAAAGCCGCCTGTGATCAGTTTGTTGAAGATAAATCGCTCCGCCCCTCCAAGCTGATCCCACGCGTCCAGTACAAATGCTTTTCGCGTGCCCTCGTCCTTGGTGTAGACCGCGCGCAGGGAGGCGATCCAATCGGAAAGGGTTTGATCATTCTGCGTCGTGTTCGGGGGCAGCACGAGCGCGATGGTCTCGGCCAGATCACCCACGATCGAATAGCTCTCCTCGAACAGCCATAACGGGATGCCCGAGCGATCGGCGGCCCATTCGCGCAACCTGGTTGTGGTTACCGCACGTTTGGGACGGCGCCCTGAAAAAAGTGCGATCGTCCACAGCCGATCCTCGTCGGGTGCGTCTTGGAAGTAGCTGGCCAATGCTGCAACCTTAACGTTGGTTTTTGTGCTTTGGTCGATGGTGTTGAACAGTTTTGCAAAACGCTTCATTCGGTGGCGTCCTTGTCCAAACTCTCGCCTTCGAATTGGGTCGGGACAACTTGGGCATTCCAACCGTTAAGCTTAAGGTATCGGCTGAAGACATCAGTGTAACCATGCGTCACATATATATTTTCTGCCTCGGTTTCTTTGATGGCCGATAGCAGTCCATCCCAATCAGCATGGTCAGAGATAATGAAGCCCCGGTCGCCTGCACGACGGCGGCGCACCCCACGAATGGCCATCCAGCCGCTCGCAAATGCGGTTTCTTGTGGTCCGAATTTCTTGGCCCAGGCACTGCCCAAAGCAGAAGGTGGCGCCAGAACGATTGCGCCGGGATGGTCTTTTGGCTTCAGATCTGCGTTGGCGCATCGTGTGTCTGGCAGAACGATGCCTTGATCGCGCATGACCTGATTGGTGTTTTCCGTTGCAGTATGGGTCAGTATCGGGCCGATCTGCGGATCCAGCATGGTAAGCAGGCGTTGAGCTTTGCCCAAGGCATAAGCGCCCAAGAACGCGGTCTTGCCTGCGGCGGCACAGGCCGCCCACCAAGCGTTGATTTCCGATGCGACCGATGCTTGGTCGGCCCAGCGAAAGACTGGCAGCCCAAAGGTGCTTTCGGTGATGAAATGATGGCATTTGATCGGGGTGAAAGGATCGGAAAATCCATCATTTGCGGTCTTGTAGTCGCCGGACGCCACCCAAACCTCGCCCGCGACCTCTACTCTGATCTGGGCCGATCCTGGCACGTGCCCCGCGGGATGAAACGATACATCGGCATCGCCAATACGCCGGGTTTCGCCATAAGCGATGCCTTGGGCTACGATGTTGCCTAGACGGTGGCGCATGACAGGCAAAGCACCGTGTGTCGCAAGATAACTTCCCATACCCCACCGGGCGTGATCAGAATGCCCATGGGTAATGAGGGCGCGGTCGACGCGGCGCCAGGGATCAATATAGAAATCCCCTGCAGCGCAGTAGATGCCATTTTCGGTAAAGCTAAGGACGGGTGGCTTGGTCATGTCTCGAAGATAGCAGGCAGATCGGTTTTGCACAGGGCGATCGCGTCTGTCTGTGAGTTTCAGTTATATAATATATTTTTAATCAAAGGCTTAAAGCAAACACTTAAGCCAAACTCTGAGCTTTAATCTTTTGCATTTCCCAAAAAGAGTCGCGCAATATCATCCAGAGCGGCGTCGCGGATTGCAGGCGTCTCCATCAGAATTTCATGCTCGGCACCGTCAACGATTTGCAGATGACCATTCTTCCAGTTTTCCATGCGGTCCTTGACACGGCCGACATGAACGATCCGCTCGTTTGCACCCAAAAGGGTCAGACACGGCAGACTGGGCGCTGCGCGTAAAGACAGATGCTTGGTTTCTGAAAGTGCTTCTCGCAGCCAGATAAAGCTGGGTCCACCCAGCGACAACTCAGGATGTGCCGCCAGCTGATCGCGCATCATGTCAAACATCTGCTCATCATTGGTCAGCATGTTGTCTTCGAACGGCTCGGCTGTGACGTAAGCATCAAGCTTTGTGCCGGGCGGCAGGCGATACCCTTGCCCAATCTTTGGCATCAATTGCGACAGAATGGATGCAACAGGGCGCAGATGCGGCGAGATACGGATGCCCCACATCGGGGCGGTGAAAGCGACGGCCTGAACCGACAGCCCCTCCATCACGGCGCGCAGGCCGATTGATCCTCCCATGGAATGGGCCAGCAAGAAGAACGGGCGCGGCAGTTGCAAGCCTCGCGCAGCACGCATCATTGCGGCAACATCTTTTTGGTAATCTGAGAATGTTTCGACATGGCCGACCAGCGGGTCTGGCAAAAGCCGATCCGCAAGGCCCTGACCGCGCCAGTCAATGGCCATCACAGCCAAACCGCGTCTCGCAAGTTCGGCTGCGGTGATACCATATTTTTCAACGTATTCCGTGCGTCCGGGGAAAAGAAGCACTGTGCCCTTTGCCCCTTCCACGGTCCAATGTGCCACCCGCAGTTTTTTACCATCGGAGGTTTCAATCCAATGGGCCAGACCAGTGTCCGGCCCCGGATGGACATCCGTAAAAAGTGGCGCGGGTGTCAGCGACATTATGACAGAACTGACGCCAGTTTCATTGCCATACCCATATCGCCATCGATCTTGAGCTTGCCGCTCATGAACGCACTTGTGGGATTGGTTTCACCTTCCAGGATGGATTGGAAGGTGTCCGCATCGGCAGACAATGTGACATCGGCAGGCTCGTCTGCTGCGCGCGCACCTGCGGCGTCCATCATGACACAGCCTTCGCCTTCGATATCGAACTTGGCTGTGCCGTCAAAGTCAGCACCAGCCAGTTTTTCGTTCAGTACGGTTACCGCTTCGTTAAGAATATCGCTCATTTCGGGCCCTTTTTTGGCAAATGGTGCCGACACGTCTGGAAATGTGGCGGCAGCCTGTTACATTCACTCTTGTTATGGTCAATCACATCGTCAACCTCAAACATACCGTAGCGGCACTTGGTTTCTGGGTGTTGCTTGCGGGTGTGTCTTTTGCGCAGTCCGCATCGCCACAAGCTGAAAAGTTACTGGATAAGTTGCGCACGGCACCTGCGGAGGAGGCCGCCCGGATCGAACGTGACGTTCAGACGGTGTGGTCACGATCTGGGTCAGCTACGATTGATTTGTTGATGAAGCGGGGTCGCGATGCGATGCGCGCAGGCGATACCAAGCTTGCGATCGAACACTACACTGCCTTGACCGATCACGCGCCAGAATTTGCCGAAGGCTATCATGCCCGCGCTCAGGCCTATTTCCGAGCCGAACTTTACGGGCCGGCGGTTGATGATCTGGAATCAACGTTGTCCTTCAACCCTCAGCAATATAATGCTATTTTTGGTCTGGGGGCGATTTTGCAGGAGTTCGGAAACCTGCGCGCCGCCGCTGAACTTTACCGCCGGGTTTTGGAGATTAACCCTCACCATGAAAACGCGCAAAAGGCGCTGGACGGGCTTCGGCGCGACGGCATCGGGCGCACTCTTTAAGACGTCGGGAATATTCAGGTGACAGGTGAAGACAGGGTTGTGGCCGTTCTAGGCCCGACCAACACGGGCAAGACCACATATGCTATTGAACGGATGTTGGCGCATCGGACAGGAATTATTGGCCTGCCGTTGCGTCTGCTTGCGCGCGAAGTCTATGACCGGATCGTGGCCTTGCGAGGTCCGTCCGTAGTGGCGCTGGTGACGGGGGAGGAACGGATCGTTCCGCCGCGCACCCAGTATTGGGTTTGCACTGTCGAGGCGATGCCCGAAGGCATGGGGGCCGATCTGGTTGCGGTCGATGAAATCCAGCTTTGCGCCGACCCCGAACGCGGGCATATTTTTACGGACCGCTTGTTGCGGGCACGCGGCCTGCACGAGACGCTGTTCATGGGGTCTGACACCATGCGCGGCACGATTGCGGCGCTGGTCCCAAAGGCCCAATTCCTTAAACGCGAGCGGATGTCCGAATTGACATACGTAGGTCCGAAAAAGATAAGTCGGATGCGTCCGCGAAGTGCAATTGTCGGGTTTTCGGTTGAAAATGTGTATGCGATAGCCGAGCTTATTCGGCGCACAAAAGGCGGGGCGGCTGTTGTGATGGGCGCGCTCAGCCCGCGCACGCGCAACGCACAGGTCGAGATGTATCAAAATGGCGAGGTCGATTATCTGGTGGCCACTGATGCCATCGGGATGGGCCTGAACCTTGATGTGGATCACGTTGCCTTTTCGGCGCTAAGCAAATTTGACGGCCGGCGGATGCGACCGCTCGCGCCAAATGAGTTGGCCCAAATTGCCGGACGGGCCGGGCGCGGCTTTAAAAGTGGGACGTTCGGCGTGACGGGTGACGCGCCGCCGCTGGATGATGCCGTGGCGCGTGCCATCATGGACCACCAGTTCACTCCACAAAAAAAAATCAATTGGCGGAATTCTGCGCTTCAGTTCGGATCAATCAGCCGGTTGGTTAACACGCTTGAGATGTCGCCGGACCACGAGCGGCTCTACAAGGCCCGAGAGGCAGACGACCTGCGTGTTTTGAAAACACTCGGAGAAGATGAAGAGATTTCAGCGCGTTGCACCGATGGACCATCCGTGCGGCTTTTATGGGATGTGTGCCGAATTCCCGACTTTCGCGGCATCAGCAACGCAGAGCATGCCAGCCTGCTTGAGGCGATTTTCAACTACCTGCATGAACGTGGTTCTATCCCCGACGACTGGCTTGCGAGACAAATTCAGCGTATTGATCGAACCGATGGGGACATTGATGCGTTATCTAAACGATTGGCATTTATTCGGACGTGGACTTATGTCACCCAACGCAAAGGGTGGACAAGCGACGAAAGCCATTGGCGACACGAGGCACGTGTCGTAGAAGACAGACTGTCGGACGCGCTGCACGAGCGTTTGACCCAGAGATTTGTAGATCGGCGCACATCCGTGCTTTTGCGCCGGCTAGGACAGAAGGAAGCGATGGTGGCCGAAGTAAACGAGACTGGTGAAGTAACCGTTGAAGGCGAATTTGTAGGCAAGCTGGACGGATTCCGTTTCCGGCAGGATAAAGGTGCCGGTGCGGCAGAAGACAAAACAATCAAGACTGCGTCGCTTCAAGCTTTGACCCCTCAATTTCATCTGCGCGCGGATCGCTTCTACAATGCGCCCGACACAGAGATTGATTTCACCGAGCAAGGTGGGTTGATGTGGGGCAGTTCTGCTGTTGGTAAACTGGTCTCCGGATCAGACCCGCTAAAACCCGGCGTGGAGGTGTTTGTCGACGACGTCGCTGGCCCGGAGGTCACGCAAAAGGTACAGCGCCGCTTGCAGCATTTCATCGACCGGAAGATTGCCGCGTTGTTTGAACCGCTCGTGGCGCTTGCCAAGGACGAGGCGCTGACAGGGCAGGCGCGTGGCTTTGCGTATCGGATGGTCGAGAATTTCGGTATTTTGCCACGTGCAGAGATTGTGGACGAGGTTAAGGCGCTTGATCAAGACGCCCGTGGTGCATTGCGCAAACATGGTCTGCGGTTTGGTCAGTTCACCATTTTCATGCAATTGCTTCTCAAGCCTGCGCCGACGCGGTTGCGTCTGGTGCTTTGGTCGTTGTCCAAAGGGCTGCAAGAGTTCCCGGAATCGCCGCCTCCCGGCTTGGTGACGATCCCTGTGGATACCAGCGCGCCGGAAGGTGCGGCGACCATGTCGGGCTACCGCAATGCAGGAACCCGTGCGATTCGCATCGATATGCTGGAGCGTCTGGCCGATATGTTGCGGTCTGAAGATTCCCGAGGGGGGTTTGAAGCCAAACCAGACATGCTGTCGATCACAGGCATGACCCTTGAACAGTTCGCCGCACTGATGGAAGGCCTTGGCTATAAGGCCGAAAAGCTGGAGCGGACAAAGGTCAAAGCTGTCGATACCGTTATGCCCAATGACGGTGCAGTGATGGCTGCAGATCCTGGTGCAGCGGACGATACGCCCGTTATGGATGTCGCGGCCGAGGAGCCCGCTGGCGGTATCGTCGCACAGCCAACGCCGGCGCAGGCGGATGACATTGTCGCCGAAACAGCGGATATGCCAGATGACGGCATCGCCCCGATGATCGAGGAATTGGCGGAAACGCCCGAAGTGTCGGACCACATTCCTGACAGCGTGGCCGAGGAAACACCCCAAGGCACCGCACCAGATGCCAAGATCGCGGGAGCCGAGCTGGAGGTGTACTATTCCTTCACATGGGGCCGTGCTCCGCGTGCGAACCAAGGTCCGCGTCGCGGCGCTGGTGATGGTGCCCGTCCGCAAGGCAAAGGCAAGCCCGCTGCCCGTGGAAAGAAGGGTGCGCCGCGCGGTGACAAGGGGGGCAACAAGCCGCAAAACTTTAGTGCCCGTCCCGCCAAGGCTGAAAAACCGATCGATCCTGATAACCCCTTTGCAGCGGCCCTGATGGGTCTCAAGTCGAAGTAAGTGTCGGACGCAGCAGCAAAGCTGCGGCTGGACAAATGGATTTGGCATGCGCGGTTCTTTAAAACCCGGTCCCTTGCTGCTGCGCGCGTCACTGCGGGCGCAGTAAGGGTAAACGGTGAAATTGCGCAGAAACGCGCCACGATTATCGTGCCGGGGGATGTTCTGACCTTTGCGATGGGCGATGACATTCGCGTGATCCAGATCGACGGGATCGGTATCCGGCGCGGCCCCGCCCCTGAAGCGCAGGCGCTTTATACCGATTTGTCCCCACCTGTGCCCAAGGCCGAGAAAAAACCACCTGAAAATCCAGCTTTTGAGGGAAAAGGTCGTCCCAGCAAGCGCGACCGCCGCGTGCTTGATCTTTCTCGGGCGCGCCATCTTGAATGATGTGCTGCGCTGATTTAGCAATGCTCGAACGCCGCCATAAAAGATGATCCTATGACCTATATCGTGAACGACAGCTGCATCTCTTGCAAATACACCGACTGCGTCGAAGTATGTCCGGTGGATTGCTTTTACGAAGGCGAGAACATGCTTGTCATTCATCCTGATGAATGCATCGATTGTGGCGTGTGCGAGCCTGAGTGCCCCGCGGATGCGATCCGCCCCGACACAGAACCGGACATGGAAAAATGGGTTGAATTCAACCGGAAGTATTCCGAACTGTGGCCCGTTATTATCACAAAGAAAGACCCCCTTCCTAACGCTGAAGAGCGTGACGGCGAAGAGGGAAAGCTTGAAAAGTATTTTTCGGAAGCACCCGGCGAGGGGGGCTAAGCGATTCGCACAAACGGGTCAGAAACACCTCAATAACTTGATTTAGGTGTTAACTAAGTAGGTGCTATGCGATAATTTAATCGAGAATGAAGCCGCTGCGGGTTTTAGCAGGGCTGTTTTTGTGGTATACGCCTGTCAAATGACTTTATCTGTACGCCACCTTTCAACCCTCCTGACGCGGTTGAACTTGAAATTCTAAAGTTATGAATCTTGGCTGCAGGCCCTTTTGGGCCGTGCAGCCTTTGTCTTTGCAAAAGGCAATCTACCCCTGCGGGCTGCGTCCCGCGCTAAAGGAGCCATGTTTATGAGCAAGTCGAAAAAGCTAGATTTCCGTCCCAACGAATTTGTCGTCTATCCTGCGCATGGCGTCGGCCAGATTCTGTCGGTCGAAGAACAGGAAGTCGCTGGCATCAAGCTTGAACTGTTCGTTATCGCGTTTGTGAAAGACAAAATGACGTTGCGGGTGCCTACGCACAAAGCGATCGAGATCGGGATGCGTGCACTCAGCAGCCCCGATGTCATCACTCATGCGATGAAGACCCTCAAAGGCAAGGCCAAGGTCAAACGCGCCATGTGGTCGCGTCGTGCGCAGGAATACGAGCAAAAAATCAACTCGGGCGATCTGATCGCGATTGCCGAGGTCGTGCGCGATCTGCACCGCACCGATGATCAACGCGAGCAAAGCTATTCCGAGCGTCAGCTTTACGAAGCAGCCCTTGAACGGCTGACCCGCGAAGTGTCCGCCGTTGCCGGTGGTGACGAGTTGGGTGCCGCCAAGCAAATTGGCGACGTTTTGGAAAGCCGCGTCGCGGCTGCTTAAACGGATCGGCGACCAATCATTCAGCCGCGGCGGGGGAGACCTTGCCGCGGCTTTTTCATGCTTGCTGATCTAGGCCTGTTTTTTATCTTCTTCATCGCTACGATTGAGGAAGGCGGTTTCAAGATCCTTTTGCAGCTCTTTGGCGCGCGTGACATAGGCCTTGTTTTCGCTAGGTGGAACGTCGGGGCGCCACAGGGTTGCCAACTCGCGGACCGATGCGCGGTCGTGGCTGTAGAACATCCGCTGCGCTTCTGCGGCCTCGTATTCTGACAGACCAAGGTTTTCCAGAACATACCGCCCTGCACGCAGTGAACTGTCGAACATCTCGCGCACGATGTCATTTGCACCGACCTGATACTGACGGTACACATCCGTGCGGTCATGGGCGCGTGTGACAATGTGCAAATCGGGCCGTTCTTTGCGGGCATAGGCTATCAGTTGTAAAGCGGATTTCGGATCGTCCAGCGCCACGACCAGAACCTTGGCATCGCGCAGACCCGCTTTGCGCAAGATATCGGGGCGCGTTGGATCGCCCAGAAATGCCTTAAAGCCAAAACGGCGCATCACGGCGATGGTTTCGGGATTGTGATCCAACACGACTGTGCGAAAGCCCGACGCCTGTACAAGCCGGTTCACGATCTGCCCAAAGCGACCCACACCGGCGATGATCACGGTACCCTGTTCGTCAATCTCATCTGCAACGATGGGGCCGGCCTTGGTATCGAACCGTTTGCTGATCTGGTCGTATAAGATGAAAAGCAGTGGCGTGATCAGCATCGACAAGGCTACGACCAGCAACAACGTCTCTGCCACATCATTGGGCATGACCCCCGTTGCAACGGAAAAGCTGACCAGCACAAACCCGAATTCACCCGCCTGTGCCAGCCCAAGTGCCAGCAACCATCTGTCGCGGCCACGCAGTTTGAACAAGGTTCCCAGTCCGAAAAGGATGATGCCTTTGACGATGATCACCAAAAGCGCCATGCTCATAATGACCGCCGTGTTGGAGTAGAGCAGCTCGAAATTGATGCCTGCCCCAACGGTGATGAAGAACAAGCCCAGCAACAGGCCTTTGAACGGCTCAAGGTCGGTCTCCAGCTCGTGGCGGAACTCACTGCTGGCCAGAACGACCCCGGCAAGGAACGCGCCAAGGGCGGGGGAAAGACCCACAAGCATCATCAGAAATGAGATACCAACCACGATCAACAGCGCTAATGCGGTGTACATCTCGCGCAAGTTGGCCGCGTGGATAAAGCGAAAGACGGGGCGCGTGAAAAACACACCTGTGATGATGATGCCGGCAATCGCCCCGATGGTCACCAGCGTAATGCCCCAGCCGGGCAATCCTTGCACCAGCGAAATTGCGGCCTGCGCCACTTCTGCCCCTTGGCCGACGGCATCTCCCGCACCGTGATCGGCGTCTGCGACCCCATGTGCATCAGGGTTTACCGTGATAGCGCCATTGGGGAGCACCTCGGCCGCCATCTGGGTCACGAGAAGCGGCAAAAAGGCAAGTATCGGGATCACAGCAATATCCTGCGTCAGCAGAACAGAGAACACGGAGCGCCCCCCCGCGGTCTGCATCAACCCCTTCTCTGACAGTGTCTGCAAAACAATCGCCGTGGAGGACAGCGCGAGCGACAGACCAACCGCGATGGCCACACCAAGTGGTTGACCATAGGCCATGGCAATGCCCATCAGCGCTGCCGCCGAGATCAAGATTTGCAGTCCGCCAAGCCCCAAAAGCCGGTGTCGCATATTCCACAATGCACGCGGTTCCAGCTCAAGCCCGATCAAAAAAAGCATCATCACAACGCCGAATTCGGCAAAGTGCTGCACATCCTTCGTCTCGGACCCGACCAGCCCCAGGGCGGGTCCGATGAGGATGCCCGCAGCGAGATAGCCCAGCACGGATCCAAGCCCAAGTCGCGAGGCAATCGGAACCGCGATGACCGCAGCCGCCAGATAGATCGTGGCCTGAAACAGGAAACCTTCCATGGAGTATCTTCTTTCGTTTGGCCGGAAAAACTCCCGTCCTGGTTACTAGTTAAGTGGGCAGAGGCCCGTCATGCTTTATTTGGTCCATAACAATCTGACTATGCACTTTTGCGACAGCGCCGTGGGGCAAAAGCACGTCATGAATCAACCGGTTCAGGCCTGATAGGTTCTCACAATAGACGCGCAGTAGATAATCCGCATCCCCCGTCATTGTCCAAGCGCTGACGATTTCGGCACGGGTGGCCAGAAGCCGCGCAAAACTGGCGGAGTGTTCAGGCCCATGCGTGCCCAGATGCACCTGGATAAAACCCTGCACGGCAAGACCCAGCCGGATGGGGTTCAACTTGGCGCGGTAGCCTTCAATATACCCTTCGGTCTCTAGCCGCTGGCGTCTGCGCCCCGCCTGCGAAGGCGACAGGTGTAATTGCTCGCCCAACTCTTGCGCGGTCAGATGTGCGTCCTTTTGCAAGGCCGAAAGTAAACGGCTATCGATTTCATCCAGGGTCATGCGCGTTTCTCTCATAATTGACGCTCATACTGCGATATCTGCGCACATAAGGCCAGTCGATTGGGTAATTTTGCGCAAACACTGCATGCCGTCGCCAGTATCTTGGGCAAAATCAACCTGATACTGGAGTTTTCGCTATGGGACCTTTCCCGCATGATGCCGCCAAATCCAAAATCACGGCAGAAAATCCTGCTGGCACCGATGGCTTTGAATTCGTCGAATTCGCCAGCGCTGATCCGCAAGAACTGCGCGATCTTTTTACCCGCATGGGCTATAGCCATGTCGCCAACCACAAAACCCAGGCGATTGAGCTGTGGCAGCAGGGCGACATTACTTATGTGCTGAACGCGCAGGCCAATAGTTTTGCAGCAGGGTTCGTGGCGGAGCATGGTCCCTGTGCCCCGTCGATGGGTTGGCGCGTCGTTGATGCGGCTCAGGCTTTGGCCTACGCGGTCTCGAAAGGCGCTGAGGAATACAAAGGTGCGGGTAAGGTTTTGGATGTGCCGGCGATCAAGGGGATCGGTGGTTCGCTGCTTTATTTTGTGGACCAGTACTATGACACCTCCCCCTATAACGAGGAATATGACTGGATCGCACAGTCGAAGCCCAAAGGCGTCGGCTTTTACTATCTCGATCACCTGACCCACAATGTGTTCAAAGGAAATATGGACGTGTGGTTCAAGTTCTACAGTGATCTGTTCAATTTCCGCGAAATCCGGTTCTTTGATATCCAAGGTAAATTCACGGGCCTCACATCGCGCGCGCTGACCTCGCCTTGCGGGCGGATCCGCATTCCAATCAATGAAGATCGCGATGAAAAGGGCCAGATCGTGGCTTACCTCAAGAAATACAACGGCGAGGGGATTCAGCATATCGCCGTCGGTGCACGTGATATCTATGATGCAACGGATGAAATCGCCCAGAACGGCCTCAAGTTCATGCCGGGACCGCCCGATACCTACTACAAGCTAAGCAAAAGCCGTGTAACGGACCATCAAGAGCCGCTGGACAGGATGAGAAAGCATGGCATTCTTATCGATGGTGAAGGTGTCGTTGACGGTGGTGAAACCCGCATCCTGTTGCAAATATTTTCCAAGACAGTGATCGGACCGATCTTTTTCGAGTTCATCCAACGCAAAGGTGATGACGGTTTCGGCGAGGGCAACTTCAAAGCGCTGTTTGAAAGCATTGAACAAGAACAAATCGACAGCGGCGATCTGAAATCCGCATAAACACAAAAAACCCGCAGTCAGAAAACTGCGGGTTTTCGCTTCTCTGGCTTTGTAAATATCCCGGGGGAGGCGCCCTGAAAGGGCGGCGGGGGCTGGCCCCCAACCCTGCTCAATCAGCCACGCGGCATCTTCAAGACAACGTCACGCCCGCGTCTGTTATAGCGAAGCTCTCCGTCGCCAATCGCTGATACCCTGCCGCCGTCCAACCGATCTCCGACAGCAACCTTCTGATAGCGCCCATTACTCAATCTGATCAGCGCGCGGCGGCTCGAAGGTTTTCCGTACACACCAATCAAGTTGATATCACGCATTTTGATGGCATTCTTGACGGTTGCCTGCTTTGCCACCGATGTTTTTGACGGCAATGTCGGGGCAACGCTTCTGGGTGCTACCGAGGCGCTGCTTGCCACTTGGGTTGGCGCAGGCTCAGGCTCAGGGCGGGCCTGTTCGGCACGGCTTACGATCCGGGCAAAGTTGCTCGGGCGTGTGTCCGGGCGCAAGGATGCCTGAACCGCAAAGGGGGTCGCGTTATTCAACACAGGTCCCGCGGGTTTTGGTGGTGTGGCTTGAAGGGCGGCAAGCGACGCACCGGCAGCAGCAGTTGCTGCATCCACATCAGGTGCAGGTGCAGCCGCAGCAGCGGCGACCTGTTGTATGGATGCAGGGCGCAGCGCCGGGCGCAAGGCGGCCAATTCGACACGGGTCAAGCCATCAAGGCTTGAGCGTTCGTTGCTTTCCACTAAATCATCGGGTCTCAGAACCGGTCTGAAGTCCAAAAGACCGGGTTGCCCTTGGTCTGACAAGGCGGGCGCTTGGGTTGTGCGTGACAAGGTTTGGGGCGGTTCGACGGGGGGGCGGCCTGCAATCACCAAAACACCATCCGGGTTCACGGCACCATCAGGCGTTGGAATAACCAAGCCGTTGTTATCGAGTGAAAAGGTCGTTCCGGCTGCTGCCGGGGAAGAGGGAATGAAGTTGAATGTATCGCCCCCAAACGAGGCCACAGTCGGCAAAGCAACGGCATCGTTGGCGGTGCTGACCGGGTCGATGCTGGTCATGTAAAGGTCATCAACAGGTACGGCCGATGGCATGTTCGGTGTTTCCGGTCCAAGAACCCAAATGCCAGTCGTTGCATATTTCGCCTCGACCTCCTGCTGCGTCAGAACGCGCGGTTGCAGCAATTCCGGCACGCGCAACGCGTCCAAAACCGCACCATCTTCGTCGGTCAGATTCGGATCGAGGGCTGCCAGACGCGCATCGGGTGTTTCGGGCGCAGTGTCGGTCTGCGGCATCCGGACCTCGGGTTCGACCGTGGCCGTCGCGTCTGCATTTTCGGCAGGATCGGTTTGAGCGGGCAAGGATGCAACCGCGGTTGTGTCGCGCGTGCCGAAAAGGCGCGATAGCGAGATGCCGTCGTCCATGAACACGGAAGCCCAAGCCGCAACGCCAGCCAGGAAAATCAACAAGGCGGCGGTCAGCAAAAGGCCAAGAAACCGCGGCTTTCCGCCCACATTGTCGGACCTGCGTGCGCCGAAAATGGTCATCTGCTCGGCTTCGCTGGTGACCTTGGGCAGTCTGAGCCCGGCTTCGGGCATTGCAAGGGTCGTGGCGAGGGGCACCGGAGCGGGCGGTTGAGGTGCCTTTCTCGGCTTTCTGCGGCTCAGGAAACCGAGTTTTGTGCTTTTGGCTGCGGCAACGGCACTTAACGAACGGCTGTCGGGCACGGGGGCCGCTGCCGGTTCATCTGGTTTTGGCTTGGTCACCGACGGCGCGGCTGCTGATAGGGTGCGGCTTGCGCTGCCAACTGCGGGCAGTGGTGCCGAACGACGACTTGCAAAGCCGGTACTGGGTGCGGGCGCGTCTGTTCTTACCGTGGGTTGGACCGCTACGGGTGTTTTGGGCGGGCTGACAACGGGGGGCGGGACGGGCTGCTTCTTATCCGATTGGGCCGGCGCAATGAGCGACTGGGAAACAGGCGCTTGTGCAGACGCTGGTTCTTTCAGCTTGGGGGCAGGCACCGGATCCGGCTTTGTCGCAGGTGCCTGAGAGTTTTCTGCGTTTTTTCCAGCCTCTTCGGGCACATCGGCCGCTTTCTTGGCGTCAACCGGGGCTGGTTCTGGCTTGGACGCTGTTTCTTCCTGCTCTTCCAACAGATCAGCTTGCTCTTCTGGCTCTGCGTCTTCGGGCGCGCTAGGCGCTACATATGGACCAAGAACGACAACCGCCTCATCGTCGGGTTCAATCGCCTGATCGCGTTCAAGAAGGCTTGCAGCAGCTTCCGTGGGTCCGAAAAATGGCTCGCCTCGAAACTGGGCATCCTCGGGCTGTGCTACAAAGCTGACGGGATAAAACCGATGCTCGGTCGCAAAGGCTTCTGCTTCGGCCAAGGTCTCGCGGGCAACGGCTGCGATATGGGTTTTCGCACCATCGATGCTGATGTCGTAGGCCAGATCGTCAACTTCATAGGGGGTCGCCCCCTCAAGCGCGATATGCGCCTGCTGCATCCGCTCGGCATCTGACAGGCCGGGTGTGTCGATCGTCATGAATTTTATCTGATCTTTCGGGATCAGTACCTTGGTCCGCACGCCGCCCGGTTCAAGCGCTGCGGCAGTCTTGCGCAGAATCGCCAGTTCGCCAGACATGTCTGCTGCATCTAACGCCACATCCCCGACCGTGCGCCAGCCGCCGACCGAGCGGTGCAGCAACCGGATGCCTTCAAAAGAAAGGGAAAGTGCAAAATTTGGCTTCATATCGACGCTTTATAAATCATACTTCAGTTACCATGAATTATCACGCGCACGCGGGATTAGACAGCGCGCCCGATTTTTTTCCAATAATATAGCAGGAGTTTGCTCATGGAAAGGGCCGAGCGCCAACGAGGGTTGCGGGGGATCATTCGGACCGTCAGACAGTCTTTCAGATAAATTTATCAAATCAGAGGTCGAAATCATGCGAATTATTCAAGCTGTTGCTTTGCTCTGGATGGCTTTGGCGACGGGTGTGATGGCGCAAAACGCACAGAATGGAATCACCGTGTCTGGCGAAGGCGTTGTGGCACTGGCCCCCGATATGGCCACAATTGGGTTAGGCGTTTCAGCGCGTGCGGCGACAGCGTCAGATGCGATGCGCCAGACTTCTGAAAAAGTGACGGCGATCTTGTCCCAATTGGACGGGCTTAAGGTGGCGGGGATCGACCGTCAAACCAGTGGGCTATACCTGCGTCCGGTTTATGACAACCGCCCCCGCGAAGATAACAGCCCCGTAGAAGTGGTCGGCTACGAGGCGGGAAATACCGTCAGTGTCATGGTGCGCGACCTAAGCAAACTGGGCGCGCTGCTGGATGCTGTGGTGGCTGAAGGGGCGAATGATTTCAACGGGTTGCAATTTGGGCTGCAAGATAATGCTGAGGCCCTGATTGAGGCCCGCAAAGGCGCTGTTGCCGACGCGATGGCACGGGCAAGTCAGCTTGCGCAAGCGGCGGGCGTCACCTTGGGCGACGTGGTGCAAATGTCAGAGTCCAGCCAAGGATATCAGCCAATGGAAATGCGCGCATCGAAAATGAGCAGCATGGATGTGCCTGTCGAGACAGGCGAAATTGAGGTGCGCGCGCAAGTCACGATGCAGTTCGCGATTGCCAAAAGCGAATAGCGCCGCAGTTCTGATAGAAAAAACGCCCGGAAGACTTTGATCTTCCGGGCGTTTTTTTTATGTCTTGTTACCAGAATTAGCTGGTCGCTTTGGTGAGCGCCTGATCCAGATCTGCGATCAGATCGTTTGCGTCCTCTGTCCCGATCGAGACCCGCACGACGTTTGCACCGGCACCAGCAGCCACTTGCTGTTCGGCGCTGAGCTGGCGGTGTGTGGTCGAGGCGGAGTGAATGATCAGCGACCGGGTGTCGCCCAGGTTGGCCACGTGGCTGAAAATTTCCAAGGCGTTTACCAGTTTGACGCACGAATCGTAGCCACCCTTGACGGCAAAGGTGAACAGGCCACCAGCGCCTTTGGGACATACCGTTTTGACCCGTTCGAAATAGGGCGAGGATTCAAGGCCAGCATAGGTCACGTAATCGACGCGGCTGTCTTTTTCGAGCCATTGCGCGATTTTCGTCGCATTCTCGACATGACGCTCCATCCGCAAGGACAGGGTTTCAGTGCCCATCAAGGTATAATGCGCGGCTTGGGGGTTCATGGTCATTCCCAGATCACGCAGGCCGATGGCAATGCCATGGAAGGTAAAGGCCAGCGGGCCGAAGGTCTCGTGGAACTTAAGGCCATGGTAAGCTGGCTCTGGCTGGCTGAGCGAGGGGAATTTATCGTTTGCGGACCAGTCGAACTTGCCGGAATCGACGATACAGCCGCCGGTGACGGTGCCATTGCCAGTCAGGTATTTCGTGGTGGAATGGACAACGAGCGTTGCGCCATGCTCGATCGGGCGGCACAGATAGGGCGTGGCGGTTGTGTTGTCGATGATCAGCGGCACGCCGGCTTCATCGGCTACATCCGCAATCGAGCGGACATCCATGATATATCCGCCGGGGTTGGCAATCGCCTCGCCAAAGATTGCGCGGGTATCGTCGTCAACGGCGGCCTTCACCGCTTCTACATCGTCAAAATCGACAAACTTGCATGACCAGCCGAACCGTTTGATGGTCTGAGAGAACTGAGTCACCGTACCGCCATAAAGTCGCGTGGAGGCAATGATATTCTTGCCTGGGCCCATCAACGGGAAAAGCGCCATGATCTGAGCGGCGTGACCGGAAGAACAGCAAACTGCCCCAACACCGCCCTCAAGCGTCGCAATGCGTTCTTGCAGCACCGCGACTGTCGGGTTGGTCAAACGCGAATAGATAAAGCCGACTTCTTGCAGGTTGAACAATGCTGCGGCGTGGTCTGCATCGCGGAACACATAGGCGGTGGTTTGGTATATCGGCGTCTGGCGCGCGCCGGTTGCCGGATCGGGCTTGGCACCTGCATGGATTTGCAGCGTGTCGAAGCCATAGGTTGGGCCGTCTGTCATGATCATTCTCCCGTGAATTTATTGAGGTACAGATATTGGAATGGGGTTTGTCGCACAAGAGAGTGCATGACCTTTGCGGGGACGGCGGAATTTTCAAAAATTCCGGCCCGGAAAATTTGTAATTTCCCGTCGCGTGCGGCCCGCCTCAGCGCATCCAATAGCCGTTCGATTTCAGCCGATTGCGAATGGCTTGCTCCTTGCGGGGCAACTCATCTTGATCAAACAACACCCGGGCCTTCTGGCCGCGCCCTTGGTACACCATGCGCTTGATCGGTTCGTACCCTTTGAGAACCTTTTTAAGCTTGTTGGGCGCTGCGATCTCTTCGAGTGTATCAACGACATTCTGGCTTTCACGCGCATATAATAATGGCAAAAGGCGGTAGTGGCAGCTGACGCTTCCGTCCAGAAAACCCGGCTCCAATGTGTCGCGTCCGCCGCCAAGTGAATGGATCACCAGCGGCAGGGCAACCTGATCAAGCCAAGGGTCAAAGCTTTGTGCACAAAGCTCGACCGGAGGATTGTCACGGATTGCCAACGCATATTCCAGAAACCGGGCACCGAAGGCGTGGGGGCAATGGTAAAAGAAATAGCCTGCATTGAAATAAAGATACCGTTGCCAATATTCGTCCGGTTGGGTCAGATCGAGGCTGCTTTCGAAATCCAGATCAAATTTGTCATACAGCGACTTCCAAAGGCCCGTATATTGTGGGCCATAAAGCTGTGGAACAGGCCACGTATTGGTGCGGCGCAGCGAGGCCGACGGGCGGTCGAAATCAAACGGAACGCTCGTGATGTCGCCAGTGATCAGCGTATCTGTATCAAAAAATACGAATGGCTCGCCTTTTGGCAGCGCGCCAAGCATTTCGATCTTGTTGCCATAGGGATACGCGGCACCAAAATGCTTTGACTGGAAAGGAATGATTTCGGCGCCAAGCTCTTCAAGGGCACTGCGAATTTCGGCGCTTTTGATCTGCGGGTCGTTTGGCCAAAGCACACCGGGCTGGGGTTCCGCCACCAACAAGCGGCCGCTGAAATTCGGGCTCGCGTGCCGCAAACTCGCCGCAAACAGCAATGCCTCATACGCAAGGCGACTCTGCTGGCCCACAATGACGATGTTGAAATTCTGGGTTTCGGCTGCTTTCAATGTCAAAATCCGGCACCTTTTATCTTGCAGTTAAGACATTCTGACTTAACGCCGTTTCACGCAAAATGGCAACCGGATGCTTTCGATCTGCTTGGCATCGCAATGTTGAAAACCGCAAACCGTGGTGGTTTTCGCTTGATACTGTACGTTCAGGCCTGAAGGAATGCGCGTTCGGATTGAAACGCGTCATGCCCAGCGATCAATACAAGAAAAGGGGCACCGCAGTTGTCGTGCCCTCAAAGGTTTGCGTGAGCGAGTAGCCAGAAATAAGAGTACATGCGATGTTTTCTGGCTCGGATGCAATTCCTTTGGAATAGGCCATCCAAAGTAGAAAACATCGTGTCTGCTTGAGCTTGGACAAGTTGGGTTTGTCGTGCTGGATGCTGCCCTAAAATGGCGCCCCAAAGGATAACTTCATCCAAGCTGTCGTTAAGTTGGAGAATGGTGGGCGACCCTGGAATCGAACCAGGCGTGCGTCTCCGCGAGGGAGTTACAGTCCCCTGCCACACCTTGCGGCCTGTCGCCCACTTTCAGCCAGTGCATTGCACCGGATGTGAAGGCGTGATTACAAGCGGTCCTGATAGGCGTCAAGGCGAAAACCTAGGCGAAGGGCAGGGAAATGATCCTTGCATTACATGATAAAGGGTCCAGGCATGAAAAAACCGAAGTGGGTCGTGCAAAAAGAGCAGGATAAAAAGGCCGAAGCCAGCCAGACGGTGTGGTTGTTCGGGCTGCATGCGGTGCGCGATGCGCTGGAGAATCCTGCACGTGAAAAACTTAACCTGATGGTAACGCCAAACGCGCAGATCAAGCTGGAAGAGGCGATCGCCAAGGCTGGCATCGTGCCCGAGGTGGTCGATCCGCGCAAATTCCGCCCGCCCCTTGATCCCGGATCGGTTCATCAGGGGGCTGTGCTTGAGGTCAAACCCTTAGCGTGGGGATCTTTGGAAGAGGTATGCATCGGGGCAGAGGCACCGCGCGTGTTGTTGCTTGACCGCGTCACCGATCCGCATAACGTCGGGGCAATCTTGCGGTCGGCCGAAGTCTTGGGCGCTTCTGCGGTGATCGGTATGCGCCATCACGCTGCCCCAGAAACCGGATCGCTGGCGAAATCTGCCAGTGGCGCTTTGGAACGACAGCCCTATCTGCGCGTGCGCAATCTGGCAGATGCAATTAAAGAGCTTCAAGGCATGGGGTATCTTGTCCTTGGCCTGGACGGTGAAGCCGAATTGACGATCGAAGCCGCCTTGGACGGTAAGCGGGACCGCCCCGTGGCTTTGGTTTTAGGGGCGGAAGGGCCCGGCTTGCGGGAAAAGACCAAGGAAACCGTTGATCAGTTGGTGCGGATTGACGCAGATGGCGGATTCGGGTCCCTCAACGTCTCAAATGCTGCGGCAATCGCCTTATATGCATCTCGGCCCCACGGCTAAGGGAGGTCAGCCAAGGAGAGATGCAGTGAGCTACCCCACCAAGATTGCGACCTGTTGTTTTTGCGGCAGCAAGGCGGCACTGACATTGGATGCGGGGCGCCACGAGTTGGCCTGTGCTCAATGTGGCGCGCCATTGCATGACCTGAAACGCATACCCGTGGCCGCCGCACAAGAGCGGCCGGCCCAGCAGCCTCAATTGCGTCACTTTCCATCAGCCCAGCCGGTTCAAGTCGTTCGGAAAATAAAGACAAAGCGGCCGAAGAAACGAAAGTCCTGGCTCAAAAAGATCACCAGCGAAGTATTTGACGTTGTTGAAGATATTTTCGACTAGCACCTGCGCAACATCCGCTTGGGCGATATTCAGCCTAAACGTTCAGGGTTTCTTCACAGATTTGTCACAGGGTCTTTGAATAGTACAAAGAGTTCTTAGATATCGATCAAGGTTGCAGGTCGGGAACGCCTGTCAATCTGTCTACTGTCCCTCGTTCCATACCTTTGCGCCCTCAAGTTTTGTCTTGGGGGCGCTTTTTTTTCCCAGCGAATCTGTATACGAGTTTCAAATGAATTATTCAGATGCCCTTTTGAAAGAGGTCCTGACCCGCACCAAGCGCATTGCGGTTGTTGGCGTGTCGATGAACCCGGTCCGGCCCAGCTATTTTGTGGCCCGCTATCTGGGTCTGAAAGGCTATGATGTGGTTCCCGTCAATCCGGGCCATGCGGGTGAAATGCTGTTTGGCTCCAAGATTGTGAGCAATCTGTCCGAAATAGACGGGGGCGTCGATATGATCGATATCTTCCGCCGCTCGGAAGCCGTGCCCGAAATTGTAGACGAGGCGTTATCGGTTTTTCCCAAGCTGCAAACGATCTGGATGCAAATCGGCGTCGAACATGCGCAAGCGGCAGCGCTGGCTGAAGCGCGGGGCGTGACAGTTGTTCAGAACCGCTGTCCAAAGATCGAGTATCAGCGGGTTTTTGGTGAGCTGCGGATGGGCGGTTTTGCGACAGGCATTATTTCGAGCAAACTTTGAGCTGTGCATCTTGCGGGGCTTTGCCCGTGACGACGATACTGCCTGCTTACGTGCTTTTTGAGCCAAAGAAGACGTTAGCGAGATGCTTTTTCTTCCACACCGCTGCGTGATTGGCGACGGGCAAGTTCAGCCATCACATCGACAAGTTGCACATCGCGCGAGGCGAGCATGACCAGCAGGTGATAAAGGACATCCGCGGCCTCGGACGTGAGGGCCGCCTTGTCGTCCTTTATCGCTTCGATAATGGCTTCGATCGCCTCTTCACCGAATTTCTCGGCGCATTTTTCTGGACCCTTGGCAAGCAGTTGCGCGGTCCAGCTGCTGTCTGGATCAGCGGTCTTGCGCGCTTCGATCGTGGCGAAAAGGTCGTCTAGGGTCATGTGAGCCTCATGGGGATACCTGCGGCGGCCATGTGGTGCTTGGCTTGCGCGACCGTGAATTCACCGAAGTGGAAGATCGAGGCCGCCAGGACAGCGGATGCACCGCCTATTGTTACCCCTTCGACGAGATGATCCAAGTTGCCCACCCCCCCGGATGCGATCACCGGCACGCTGACGGCATCAGATATGGCGCGGGTCAGGGGCAGGTTGAAGCCTTGTTTGGTGCCGTCGCGGTCCATCGAAGTAAGCAGGATCTCTCCGGCACCTTTGGCAGTCACCAGCTTGGCAAAATCAACTGCGTCGATGCCAGTGGGTTTGCGGCCCCCGTGGGTGAAGATCTCCCATTTGCCAGGGGCGACGGTTTTTGCGTCGATCGCGCAGACGATGCATTGGCTGCCAAATTGATCAGCCGCGCGCGAGATCACATCCGGGTCGGCCACGGCGGCTGAGTTGAAGCTGACCTTGTCGTCACCGGCCAGCAGCAGGGCGCGCACATCAGCAACGGTACGGACACCGCCGCCGACGGTCAGGGGGATATAGCAATGCTCAGCCGTGCGGGTGACCAGATCAAACATCGTGCCGCGGTTTTCATGGGTGGCGTGGATGTCGAGAAAGCACAGCTCGTCGGCGCCGGCGGCATCATAGGCGATGGCGGCATCGACGGGATCGCCTGCATCGCGCAGCCCGACAAAGTTGACGCCTTTGACGACACGGCCATCAGCAACGTCAAGACAGGGGATGATGCGGGTTTTGAGCATGGCTTTTCTTTAGTTGGGCTTTGCCCCGGTGGCAAGCCGCTGGAGGGCTGTCTGCCCTCCAGACCTCCCGAGGATTTTACGCCATTTGGAAAGGCTTCAGGCGAGGGCTTTGAGGGCAGCAGCAAGGTCGATGGCACCGTCGTAAAGGGCGCGGCCCGAGATCGCACCCGAGATGACCTTGGTGGCTTTCAGGGCTTTGAGATCGTCAAGCGAGCTGACACCGCCTGAGGCGATGACGGGAATGTTGACGGCACGTGCGAGCGCCGTTGTTGCGTCGATATTGGGACCGCCCATGGCACCGTCGCGCAGGATATCGGTGTAGATGATCGCGGCAACGCCTGCGTCCTCAAAGGACTTGGCAAGATCGGTGACCATGATGTCGGTTTCCGTGGCCCAGCCTTTGGTGGCGACACGGCCGTTGCGGGCGTCGATGCCCACCGCAACCTTGCCCGGAAAGGCGCGGGCGGCCTCACGGACCAGATCAGGGTTCTCGACCGCGACCGTCCCGAGGATCACGCGGGCGAGCCCCTTGTCGAGCCACGCCTCTATTGTGGCCATGTCGCGGATTCCGCCGCCAAGCTGGGCCGGGACGTTGCACTGCTTCAGGATCGCCTCGACCGGGGCGGCGTTGACGGGTTGGCCGGCGAAGGCACCGTTGAGGTCGACCAGGTGCAGCCACGTGCAACCCGCATCAACGAAGGTGCGGGCTTGGGCGGCGGGATCGTCGTTGAACACGGTGGATTGCGCCATATCGCCATGGACAAGGCGCACGGCATGGCCGTCTTTAAGGTCGATTGCGGGGTAAAGGATCATGGCGCAGCTCTTGCATTGATAAGGTCACGGCCAAATCGCACGGGTGGCAGGAATTTGCAACGCGCCACAGGTCGCCGCAACGTCAAGCTTGCCTGAATCACTGATTTCACGCCAACATTTGGCATCTTGGAGGAGATATCATGAAAAGAACGATTTTGGCGGCTGTAATTGGCGTCATGACAGCAGGTGCGGCGATGGCTGCTGACCCAGCTTTCGGCGTGTGGAAAACCCAGCCCGATGACGGCGCTTACGCCCATGTAAAGATGAGCCAGTGTGGTACTGCCATCTGTGGAACGATCCAGCGGACCTTTAATGACACGGGTGAATATAAGTCCGAGAATATCGGCAAACAGCTGGTCATCAGTATGTCACCGGACGGCCAAGGCAATTACGCTGGCAAGGTCTGGCGCCCCTCTAACAACAAGATCTACATCGGCAAGATGACGGTTTCAGGCAATGACTTGAAGCTGTCGGGCTGCATCGCCGGTGGCTTGCTGTGCTCAAAGCAAGACTGGAGCCGCATCCAGTAAAATTTACCCTTTTTATCTTCTAAATTGAGAAAATTTGCTCGAATCAGCGCGTTGGTGTAGAATCTCACCAGCGCCTTGGTTTTTTGGTGCGGTGCCAAGAGATTGTAAGGCATGTGTGTCGCTTTGGGGAGTGATACAAATGATTTTAAAGAAGTGTATTTTAGTTAGCGCCCTCATTGTTGGAACCGCGACCCCGGTATTTGCGGATATGGTCGAAGGTGTCTGGAAGTCTGCACCCGATATCAACGGGTTAGTTGTTCATGTACGTGCAAAGCAATGTGGACCCGCGCTGTGTGGGATCGTGGAGCGTGCGAAAGATCGTCGTGGTTATGACAAGAAATCAACAGCGGTAGGCAAAAGGGTGTTTTGGGACATGGTTCAACAGCCAGACGGCACCTATGCGGGCAATCTGCTGGAGCCGTCAGGGTCCAAACGAAAGCAAGCGACAATGCTTGTCGACGGCAATGCCATGCGTCTGGTCAAATGTTCTGGAATGGATTGTGACGAGGTGACTTGGACCCGACTGCGGTAGGGCGGCGAAACAGAACGGTCTGGCTGGCAGTTTCCTGATGAATGAAATTATCAGGAGCAACGAGTATGACAGTAATTCAAACCAAAGGCGGAACAGCGCTGGACGTGAAAGGATGGGGGCAGGGCCCGCCCCGAGCGGCCGTTCTGGGGGCATGACTGCGACACATGTGAATCAGTTATCGCAAGATTTGCTGGGATTTTTGAAAGACAAATAACGCCTATGGCCGCCAGTTTAGAAAATTGGTGATCATTTTCAAGCCCGTCGTCTGGCTTTTCTCTGGATGAAACTGCATGCCAAGCATCGTGTCGCGGCCAATCACGGCTGTGACTTCACCGGCATAATCGACATGTGCCAGCCGTTGATTCTGTTTTTCGACAACCATATGGAAACTATGGACAAAGTATGTATGATCACCTGTTTTGATGCCATCAAAAACGGGGTGAGGGTTGTCAATCACCAGATCGTTCCACCCCATGTGCGGCACTTTCAAGGTTTTGTCTGAAGGCGTTATCTTGGTTACTTCCCCGTCGATCCAGCCCAACCCTTGGGTGTCTTCATATTCGCGCCCCCATGACGCCATCAGTTGCATTCCGACGCAAATGCCCAGGAAAGGCCGGCCTTTAACCTCGACTGCTTCGACCATCGCGGCGTAGATGCCACTTTTGCCCTTGAGTGCCGCCATGCAGGACGGAAACGCACCATCGCCAGGCAAGACCAGCCTGTCTGCACGCGCCACCACGTCTGCATCTGCCGTGACAACTACCTCGCCTGCGTCGCCTTCACGGGCCATCCGTTCGAACGCTTTGTGGGCGGAATGCAAGTTGCCGGATTCGTAGTCGATGATGGCGGTCAACATGGACTACAAAGCACCTTTCGTAGAGGGGATGTCGCCAGATTTGCGCGGATCAACCTCGACCGCCTCGCGCAACGCGCGGGCAACCGACTTGAACGCAGCTTCGGCAATGTGATGGCTGTTCAGCCCGTGCAGCATGTCCACGTGGAGCGTGATGCCGCCGTGGGTCGAGAGGGCTTGAAAAAACTCACGTACAAGTTCGGTGTCGAAGGTGCCGATCTTGGCCGTTGGCAGATCAACGTTCCAGATCAGAAACGGACGCGCTGACAGATCCAATGCAGTGCGCACCAAGGCATCATCCATCGGCAAAAGGCACGCACCATAGCGGCGGATACCGCGTTTGTCGCCAAGCGCCTTGGTGAGTGCCTGACCCAAAGTTATGCCTACATCTTCGACGGTGTGGTGATCATCAATGTGCAGATCGCCTTTGGCCGAAATCTTCATATCGATCAACGAGTGGCGTGCCAGCTGGTCCAGCATGTGATCGAAAAAACCAACGCCTGTGTGATTGTCATAGGACCCCGTCCCATCAAGATTGACCTCGACCGTGATTTCAGTTTCGGCGGTGGAACGGCTGATGGTTGACTGGCGCATGGCGAAACTCTCTGCTTGTTGAGGCTCTTATAGCAGCGCATGCGCCCACGCCAAGGCCAAGTACGGCGATATCGCCCTGTAAAGGGGTAATATGGGATTGCAGCCCAATACGCCCCTATGTACCCTGATGGAGAGTAACCAGTGGAAAGCGCCTTTATGTCAACTTGTGTCTTTATCCAGATACGATGCCGCCCCGGGACGACCTATCGCGTCGCCGAGGAGATTGCCTTGCGCGAGATCCATTCTGAGCTGTATTCGACGTCTGGCGATTTCGACTTGCTGATGAAGCTGTATATTCCCAAGGGCGAGGACGTTGGGGTTTATATCAACGATCATCTGCTGGATATCGAAGGTATTGAACGGTCTCTGACCACTATGACGTTCAAAGTTTTTTGAAACGTCTCGTTGCTTTTTGCGCAGGCTTGATCTGCGTCGCGGCCCCGTTGGCCGCGCGAACCTACGAGGGCGAGGAAGCTGCCGCTTTGCGCTGCGCCAACACGCTCGCGTTTACTGCCGTGACCTTGGGGCGTGCCGAAATGATCGGAGAGGGAGAGAAGAACGTGATGTTGGGCATTACGGTCTTGATTCTCGAGCGGCATGTCAGCGGTACGCGGGCTGAAAAGAAAGCTGCCATGCAGGTGATGCGCGATCGACGTGACATCGATGCGACGCTCTGGGATTATCGGCGCAACGCCGCCAAATGCCTTGTGCAGTTTCCCATCAACTAAAACGCGGACGCTTGCGCGGTTTGCGCGCGAATGGGTTGCCGGCTTGTTCGTCTTGGTCAAACGATCCGAAAAACCATCTTGAACCGAAAATTAGGGTTTTGCTGAGATATTCCTAATGTGCCCCAAAATGGGCGCATTGTTTCGTTAACTTTTTTCAAACGTCTGGCGCGTGCTTGAAAGTGGAGTGGAATATACATGCATAAGTCTTTGCTTCTTTTTCCGATGGTTGCCGGATTGGCCCTTTCGGGTTGTGCAAATATGCCCGGAACTAAGACGGCAGTACCGGCGTCGATGTCGTTTCAGGCGACCAGTGCGAATGAAGCTGTGTTGCTAGAACAAACCGCAACGCTGGACCGGATGATGAAGGATATTGTGCGCCATACCACGATCAAGCATGCAGCTGTCGGGGCGGCCATCGGTTGCGGGCTTGCCGTCGTCACCTCAAGCGCTTCAAGCTGCCTGACCGCAGCGGCTGCGGGTGGTGCCGTGGGGGCCGTAAGCGGGCACCTGGCTGGCAAGCGTGACGTTGCCCAACGGATTGAACTGGTGTCGGCCAATTCGATTGTTCGCAGCATTCGGAAATCAAACACGCAGTTGGGCGATATCAATGCCGACTTGCCCAAGTTTCTGGCCCAGCAAGACGCTGACGTAAAAGGTCTCACATCGCTTAGAACCATGGGCACGATCAGCACCGAAGAATTCGACGCACGGTTGGCTATGATCCGGACAAACAGGGCTGAATTGGCCGAGGCATTGCTGATGTCATCGCAACAAGCGCGCACAGCCAGCGCAAATCTGCGCGAAGCAGCGGCGCAAGGTCAGTCGGGCCTTGAGTGGCATATCAGCGCCGTTGATCAGATGGAGCGCGAGGCACTTTCCGCCCGTTCGTCGATTGCGTTGCTCTGACAACATTTGCTCGTTAATGCTCTGAAGGCTGCTTTAAACGGGTGGCCTTTTGCGTTTGATACTATTGAAGAAAGCGCTGTCTGCTGTTTGGCTTCAAAACGCGCGGTTCAAAATAATAGATCCTAAAACAAAAAAGGGCCGCCCGAAGGCGGCCTATTTTTATCTGCTGGGGTTGCAGAAACCAGTTGGAGCGGGCGAGGCGATTCGAACGCCCGACCCTAACCTTGGCAAGTATCTGATCCCCGAAAACAGTAATAAACTCAACAGCTTACAATAGCTAAACTTGATGCAGCCCGTAAACATATGTAGAACATAGACTATTTTTCATGCAACTTGCACGGAGTTTTTTTGGGGTTCATTTCCTATTCACAGATGATGTAGCTTTCGGGGCCACGAAACTGGTTCCAAACCATTGGATTGCGGCAAATTGTTTGCCCGTCTTTCTGAACCGTGTAGCCGACAAGCCTTCCATTGGTGTTCACCGATGCTCTGACCTGTGCGATGGCTGTTGTAGCGAGAGCTAAGGTTAGCCCAGCGGCCAAGCCCAAAGCGGTGGATTTAACATCTAACATTTCAGCGTTTCTCCGTTTTATTTTTAGCAATTTGGCTTTCCAGTTTCGCGGCTGACGCCGCTACTCAGGCAAGCCAAACTAAGCGTGTTATACATTTTTCCGCGTACCGGCGTTGCCAGGATGCGGCAATTTTTTCTTTTCGTACTCTTCCGAGCAGGTATCTGCGTTTGCAGCTAGCTAGGCACGTCCGTGGAGTGACTGTTGCCGATCTGAATCGTCAATTCAAATACCTTCATCTTCACATTGAAAGCAGTACTTGCGGCCCATCCGGATTTTGCTGAGTCCGCTTGCAGATTGTGATAATATCTAACAAAAACAATTACTTGACTCATTTTTATCAATCTGTAAAACGCGAGGGAGTAGGAAAAGGAAGCAATATGACCGAGTCGAAAAATGAACCAATGCGTACAAAAACACAGAATTCCGAAACTGAAGGGGATATAGAAGACGTTGTAGGGCTTCCGTTTCCAGCGGACGAAGACATAGCCAAAGCTATAAGATACGGCAAAACACTGAACCTGTGTGGCGAGCGTCTGCGCAGCGCTATAAGTGACTATCTAGCCGATAGCGACAATCTGGTTGGTAGTGAGAGCCAATTGAGAGAATTGAGTAGTTTGGCAAAACTTTTGCGCGAGGTTCTTCTGGAGTTTGACCTCACCGAAAACACTCTGACCGCAGTGGGGCTTGAGATTGCTGTCGGTTCTGGGGATGATCTTAGGCTTTGTAGCGGCAAAGATCTGGCGAGCATGATCTGCGATCAGTACGAAGAAGCGGGTTTTACAAATGATGCTATTGCCGGAATCTTTGAGCTGGGCTTGGAATTAGTGGAGATGAAGTCCGAAGATTAACACTGAGAGATTTACCCTAGATATGGGGCACCTTTCTACTGTCAAATGTCAAAAACAAAAGCTCACAGATAGCGAGGGTTTTGAAAGGTGAGGGCCAATTGCAAACCGAACTAGTATCAATATGACATTTGCGAAAGATGCCACACAATCCGTTTGCAGTCACTGCGACTAGTTTCAAAACTAAGGCAACCCGCCTAGTGGGACCCTGCGTTTTTTAAAGCATGAGCGCATTTTGAGGCTTTGACAAAGTTTGACTGACAAAGTCCCACTTACACAAACCGGCGCAAGTCGTGCGCAGTCTACTTTCGAGCGGATTTGCAATGCAGGGGAGGGGCGCGATGCGATGGCTCCACCGGAGCCAGTCGGGGACTAGGCGCTCTTCCTTTCCTTCCCGATCTTGATGCCATTATCACGCGCCACGCGATACACGCTCTGCCGGGAGATGCCCATGGTGTCGGCTATCGCGGTCGGTCCCTTTCCTTCGCTGGCGAGCGTCATTATCCGGGCGGGGTCTATGGATGCGGGGCGTCCGTTGAAGGTTCCCCCTTTTTCACGGTACTTGGCAATGCCTTCCGCCTGCCGCTCTGCACGTAGATCGGTTTCGAACTGTGAGAAGGCACCTAGCATTTGGTAAAAAAGGCGTCCGGCGGCTGTGGTGGTGTCCACAGGCTGTTGCAACACCTTTAGGTGCGCACCTTTCTCAGCGATCAGGTTCCCGATCTTGATCAGATCGGACAGCGACCTCGCCAAACGGTCGAGGCGCAGACAGTAGACTGTGTCACCGGGTTCGAGATCGGTAAGCATCCGCAACAACTCTGGACGGGACTCCATAGAGCGACCAGATAGCTTCTCCTTATATATCAGCTTCGAGGGGACGCCTGCGCCCGTCAGGGCGTCGATCTGCACATCTAGCTTCTGGTGCGCACTTGATACGCGAGCATAGCCGACGACTGCCCCCGTGGGGACTGGTACGTCGGGTGTCGGTTTTATTTGTGTCACTTAGGAATCCTCACGTTGAGTTATGTGACGATCCTACTGTAACTTAAGTCGATTCGATAGCCAAAAGTTACCAAAATATAACCCTTTGGCACGTAACGGCAGGCTACACCTAAAAGTTACGCACCGGTTTTCTCATGGGGCTCCGGACCCTATGAGAATTCCCGCTGGAATCCCCTTCGGTCTCCGTCTGATAGGATTCTTAGGCATGAAGGCCCAGTTGCTGACGATGTGCCAAGTGATAGGAAGCTGGCGATAGGACGCCGGGTTTCCTTATTCACTGTGGTTTTATGCCTTGCCAGTTGGGGTGTAGAGACACGCTCGGGAACTGCCTGCCCGTTTCATGCCGTGGCTTTTTGAACCCGCGATCTTGGAAGGTGACAGAGACTCCAGAAAAAATGAAACTGCATCAAAACTGCTGGCGTCAATTTCCCTGCCTCAAAAAAGGCATAACGTCTGGTCAGACCTCCTCGGACCTCCTTGCCAATAGATATATTGTAAGCATCTCCACTTACAGTCGCTGGTGGCGCTAGTCCGACACATCAGAAAGCAAGGTTTCAGCCCGGTAGACTGCCCATCGAGCCTTCCCGCGCCCGCCGCAGGAGCGGCAATGAAAACGGTCTGCAACGAGATTCAAGTGTGTCAGGGGGCGGAACTTCAATCGCAGTTGGTAGGGGGCAATCAGATAGCGTTTGCCGCAGTGAGCACATATGAACTCCACCGCGTCAGCGGCGGTCAAGGTCTCGACCCGTATGTCGAAGCGGAATCCAAGGGTGAGCGGGTGCAAAGGCATGATTGGAACATATAGAGAACACGGGATCAACGTCCAGCGCCCTCGTGTACTGCTTTCCGCCGTCAGGCCTCATGATAACGGCAGTTTCCGCTTCGTGCCTTAGTTTCCGTTCCGTTCTCCGGTCTATTTCCGGTGAAAGCTTATTTATTACAGGCGGTTAGGGTGTATTTTCCGATTTTCCACTATTTTCGGAGCGTTGGCACACCCGCGTGTGTGCATCCTGCGCTGGTGTTCCTAACTGTTCTGCTTCCATTAGAAATTCAACTTAATAGAAATAAACTGGAAAATCGGAAATGGCCCCTATTTTTATGGGAAATGACCGGAAACCAACCGGAAACGAACCGGAAACGACCGGAAACGACCGGAAATGGAAGGGCCGCTGACGCGGCCCTCACCCAATCAGAACTCATACCCCATCGCCACCATGCGCGCCCGCAACACATCGCCCGCAGGAAACTCAAAGTATGCGAGGTTCTTCTTTTTCTTGTCGCTGGGCACATCCACCAGACCTTTGGACCGAATGAAGCCGTGATCCTTCCCGAAGAGTTTTTCGGCAAGCTTCATCACGTTATCGCTGTCGGCAGCGTACTTGTTGGCGAATGGACGCAGGTACGGATAGACCAGCGCCCTCACCAGTTCACCGAAGGTCCCTTTTCCGGCACCGCCAGCACCATGCAAAACCAATGCCGTCCCCGGCTTCTCGCCCGGTCGCTGCACCAGATGTGCCAGCCAATGCCAGACCCACTTGAAGGTGGCTTCATTCCCTGCACAGACCACGTCGCGGATGAATGCCTTGAGGTCGCTGCAATCTCCCTCAAGCGGTTTGAGGTGGAACCCGCCAAACAGATTGAATGCGGTCGCGGGAATCCGCGCCGGGGGCGGGGCGAATTCGACGCGACTGTGACGCTTGGCTTGCGCTGCGAAGATCGGCACAGGATTCACCCATTTCGTGCTCTTCTTCACCTTACCGTTTGCGTCCTCCACTTTGGTGACAACTGCCACTTTTCGGTCGTCGTGGAAGCGCGTCAGCGCCGGAGCCTTCCAAATCTCCATCCGCGACTCGTTGGTGATGGAAAAATCGGGGACCCGGACGAACACCATGTCGCCACCGATGTTCACAGCTTTGAAACGGACATCCAAGCTCCACAGGCTTCGTCCATGTCATCTCCAAGTGGCCCGGTGATGTCGAGCTCAACAGCCGACCCATCGGCTGACGCCGACTCCCCGTCCTCTGTGTCCTTGGCCTCTGGCGATTTATGCTTCGGCATGGGATCGGATTTGTGAGAAGTCCATGAAGTCGAACCTGCTTCACTGTCCGCGTCAGCGGGAATATCCAACCCGTCGTCATCTTGGTCTTCGGAGTCAGCGATGAAGTTGCGCGCCTGTTCTACCCGGTCGAAAAGATAGGCGTCGGTCGCGTACCTGGACTCGTTCCGCCCGTCATCGCAGGGTGCTTCAAGAATGGCAGTTCGAAGTTCTTCAATCATCTCAGCGTCATCAGAGTCCGAACCATTGGCAGAGAACCACGCACAAGCGGCAGCGTAGATGGGGGCGTCGAACCCCTTTGCCCCATCCCCGATGGTTTCGAGGTATGCCTCAAAACCGAAAACATCGCCGTTGCCGTCCCGCTTCCAGTTGGTGCCTGTGGCCTTCCCGGCCTTTTTCGAACTGCTCTTCTTAGATACAGCCTGTGCCTCTTCGATCAAGAAAGCGGGGGCATCCGCGATTTCTCGTTCCCAAGGGGCCACGCCTTCATCCCAGATATAGAAATTGCCGGTTGCGTGGAGGGATGGTCCCGCCACGATCTGGCCACCATCACCGCGAATATCGACTCCCGGCGCGATCTGCGACGCAGTGTTGTGGATCGTGACACCCATTGGCAAGCGGTACAGCTTATGCCGCCCTCCGCTGCCCGTGGTCTGCTGGACAGTATCAGGCAGTTCGGTGGCGTGTGCGGCCAACCACGCCAATCCCACCTCACCGTCGAAGTCCACCACCACGATATCCCCCCCGGTGGCAATGCCCAAATTGCGTGGCTGATTCCGGGATGCAAAGTGATGACGTTCCCCCGCGTTATTGACAGGATACTTTCCCTTGCCCTGCCAAGATCGGATGATCTCCGCGCGATCATTTGTCGCCCGAAGCTGCCACGCCGCGCCGCGCGGAATTTTTGACGACTGCCGCGTTCCGGTCGCGTAGCCATGGGCATCCATGCCATGCAGGTCCACCACACGCAGCCCAGCCTCAGCACAGGCCAGTGCGGTGGCAAGTGTCAGGCAGTTGTGTTCAAAAACGCTGGCGTAAGCTGCTTGGCCGAAATGGACGTGATGCTCACCGGTACTGTGCAGTAGCTTTGCGGCCTCGGCCACGCGGTCCACCCCCAGCCGCTCAATCATAGCTTTGCGTTGAATCTCCGCGCGCTCTGTCCAGTAAGGCGAACTTTGGGGAGGTGCTTTACCGACCCGGTCTGTGGGCAAGCGGTCGTGCGGTGCAGGCAGTGGGGGGCGCATTTGCACCACGTTCCCCATTTCGCGGTCGCGTCCCGCCTGTGCTTCGGCGCGCGCTAAGTCGAATGGAGTAGGTCGCTCTTGATTTTCCACCTAATGGATTGAAACCACCGGCTTCCAGCCGGTCCGCTTCAGCGAATCTGCTTCTGATCTTCTCTCCTGAATTTTGAAACCCGCTGAGGCGGTATGGTTTCAAAATTCAGGAGAGAAGATCATGCGTTATTC
>JAGXHA010000115.1 GCA_024636475.1 Roseobacter sp.
AACCGAGAACATCGGGGCCGTTCAGTGCACCGAAGTTGAAATGCCACCCCGCGAGCCCGTCCGTGACGCGCTTGGTCGTGCCTATGCGACAGGCAAGCGTAAAGACGCGGTTGCCCGCGTTTGGATCAGACCGGGTTCCGGCAAGGTTATCGTGAACGGCAAGCCGCAGAACGAATATTTTGCACGCCCCGTTTTGCAGATGATTCTGGCACAGCCTTTCTCCATCACCGGTACCGACGGCCAGTTTGACGTTGTTGCGACCGTTAAAGGTGGCGGTCTTTCCGGTCAGGCGGGCGCGGTAAAGCACGGTGTTTCCAAAGCATTGCAGCTTTATGATCCCTCCTTGCGCGGCGCGCTGAAAGCGGCAGGCTTCCTGACCCGTGACAGCCGCGTTGTCGAGCGGAAGAAATACGGCAAGGCCAAAGCGCGTAAGAGCTTCCAGTTCTCTAAGCGCTAAGCTTTATTTATACGCTATCTGGAAGGGGCCGCTCCTGTTGGGGGCGGCCTTTTTCGTGGGGCGCTTTCCTCTGGCCGATCCTTCGGGGAGAGTGTGTCTGGCAAAATGAAACAGGCTGGTGCTTTTGTTTTGGGGGGACCGTGCTTAGGTTGGGTCCAAGAAGTAAAGGAGCTCTTCCATTCGTTATTCTGTCCTTGATCTGTCGCCCGTGCCAGAAGGGTCTGACGCGCGTCAGGCGATTGCCAACACCGTTGATCTTGCACAGCGCGCAGAGGCCGCTGGGTATCACCGTTATTGGTTGGCCGAACATCACAACATGCCCGGGATCGCATCCGCTGCAACATCAGTGCTGATCGGCCATGTGGCGGATCATACATCGTCGATCCGTGTGGGGGCAGGCGGGATTATGCTACCCAATCACGCCCCTTTGGCGATTGCAGAACAGTTTGGCACGCTTGCGACAATCCATGGCGACCGCATTGATCTGGGCTTGGGGCGTGCGCCGGGCGGTGATCAGGCCGTCTACCATGCCCTGCGCCGGGGCATGCAGGGCGGTGACCGTTTTCCCGATGATGTGGCTGAGCTGATGGGGTATTTCGACGAAGCGCATCCGAACGCACCAGTCAAAGCGCATCCTGGCCAAGGCACCCATGTACCACTTTGGATTTTGGGGTCATCCCTGTACGGTGCACAGCTTGCGGCGCATTACGGGCTGCCATATGCGTTTGCATCACATTTCGCCCCCGATGCGCTGGAGGATGCTGCTGCCATCTATCGCCGTGATTTCAAACCATCCGCGCGGCGAACGCGCCCTCATTTCATGTTGGCCGTGAATGTTTTTGCAGCCGATACTGACGCCGAAGGAGCCTATTTGCGCACCTCGATGCAGCAGGCGTTTGTCCGGTTGCGCACGGGGCGTCCCGGCAAGCTGCCGCGCCCGGTTGATGACATTGACGCCGAGGTTGGTTCTCAGATGCGTCAGGCTGTCGATCAGGCGTTGCGGATCACAGCGGTGGGAAGCCCTGACAGTGTGAAAAGCCAACTTGGCGGATTGATGGCACGGTATCAGCCCGACGAGGTGATCCTGACAGGCCAGATCCACGATCACGCCGCGCGGGTGAAATCGTTTGAAATCGCTGCGGATGTGATGACTGGACTGATCCGGAAAAGCGCTGCGTGATTACGCCTTTGTCCAAACTAATCGGGTTTTATGTACCAGTCATCGAACCGTGAGATATCCTCGAGCACGCGCACATAGCCTTTTGACGTCAAAAGAGTATATATATCATCACGTTGTGGTGCAAAATTATGCTCAATCGTCATTACACGGAAAGTCCAGCGATCGAAATCAACCGCGTTCAGGATGTCGAATTCGCTGCCTTCGGTGTCAATAGAGGCAAAGTCGATGACGGCGGGTGCATTATGCTCGGCCAGCAGATCATTCAAAGAGATCGTGGTGACATCATAGCTGGTGCCTCGAAACTTGCGCGAGGGTTTGACAAATGTGGAGAGCCCTGAATTTACGCCGCGCGGTGTCTCGGTGAACTGCATCTCTTGACCGCTTACTTTCCAGACGCAGCGGTGATCAATGGCGCAATTGCGGTTTCTTGCCAAATCGTCATGCCAGCTTTGTGATAAAACTGATAATGCGCGCCAAGCGATGGAGCAAGCTTTAGCTGTCCATGTCTACCAGCCCAAGACCGCGCAGATAAATGCCGATACCGCTTTCCAGCAGATCATCTGCGGGAAAGGGCGAGGCGCGACCGGGCGAGTTGCGGGCGAAAAGCTCGACTACACCGTGGCTGAGCGCCCAGATGTGAGCGGAAAACATCGACGCAGGCGGGCGTTTGTCCGCAGGGATATGTTGGCTGAGATCACCGGCTGCTTGTTCCAGCACCCCATTTGCGCGGTTGGCCGCAGCGGCCAATTCGGGTGTGCGGTTGACCGAAATGCCGCTTTCGAACATCGAAATGTAATGCCCAGGGTTGGCGCGTGCAAAGGCCAGATAGGCGCGGCTCGTTGCCTCGAAGGCCTTGAGTGCAGAGGGCTGGCCTGATGCATAAGCCGCTTCCATCAGATCGGCGAAAATCCCGTAGCCCTGAAGCGCCCCTTCGGCAATCAAATCCTCGCGACCCTCGAAATGGCGGTACACGGCGGCGGGTGTCACGCCAGCCTGTTTGGCGGCCTCCGACAGGGTGAATCCGGTGGGGCCGCGTAACTCGATCAGCTCAAGCGCAGCCTCGATCAACGCTTGACGCAGGTTGCCGTGATGATAGCCCTTTTTAGGCATCCCAGATTTCCGGTCCGCCACAAATATCAGGATCAATCGCGCCGATGGCTTTTTCGTCTTTGTGGGCATAGTCGAACGCATGCAGCACGGCGCGGATCGCTTGCAAGCGCGCGCGGCGTTTGTCGTCAGACCGGATCACCGTCCAGGGTGCCGAGCCGTTATGTGTGCGTTTCAACGTGTCGCTGATCGCGGCACTATAGGCATCCCATTTGGTCAGGCCCTTGACGTCAATCATGCTGAGTTTCCACTGTTTTAGTGGATCGTTTTCGCGTGCCAGCATCCGGCGCAGCTGTTCGGCGCGGCCAACGTTCAGCCAAAACTTGAACAGGTGGATGCCATCGTCGACCAACATCTTTTCAAATGGGACCACTTGGGTAAAAAAATGGAGCCGCTGCGCGTCTGTACAAAAGCCAAAGACCGGCTCGACAACGCCGCGGTTATACCAGGAGCGATCAAAAAATACGGTCTCGCCAGCGGTTGGCAAGTGTCCGATGTAGCGCTGGAAATACCACTGACCCTGCTCGGTCTCGGTGGGTTTTGACAGGGCCACTTCGCGCGCGGCGCGGGGGTTCATATTCTCGCGAAACCGGCCGATCGTGCCACCTTTGCCTGCGGCATCACGCCCTTCAAATACCATCGCGATACGGGTTCCGCTGTCGCGCGCCCACCATTGCAGCTTGACCAGTTCGATCTGCAACCGGTCCATTTCCTTGTCATAAAGCTTGCCACTCATCCGTTCGGAGTGAGGATAGCTGTCGCCAAGAATATCATCTTTTTCAGCGCGTTTGATCGCTTTACGGATGGCTTCGGGGGCATCGTTTTCAAAATAGGCGCTGATTGCACCGTCAAATGGCAGGTCCATCTCGGCCTCCTGATACATGTCGTTATCTTGTTATGGAGCGTTCTGCGCCCTAGCGCAAACCCGCACGCAAGGTCGCGCTGTCGATTGCGTCAAGAACGGCACTGCTGGCAACATGTTGGGGCATATGACCAATGCCGGGAAGAGTGGTCAGTTTGGCATCCGAAAGCTGCGTCATTAGCACCTCGGCGTGGATGTTCATCGGCAAAATTGTATCGGCGGCTCCATGAACAACCTCAACGGGCATGGTCAACCTGTCATATTGAGGGACCATCTTTTTGATATGGGGCAAAAGCGAATTCACTTGCTGCGCATTGGCCCGCATGGACTGACGGCGCAACGCCAGATCGCTGCCGATATGGGTAAGGTATCCCTCGACGGCCGATTGGGGCGCAAAGATACTTGCGATGCTCGCCTTTACGAATTTTTTCGGCAAAAACGCAGTGATCATGGGGATCAATAACCCGCTGCCCAATGTGGTTCCCGTCAATTTATACTGCCAGCCAAGATCGCCTGGCCACACCTCGGAGACGGCTGACACAAGCACAAGCGCGCTGGTCTGGTTCGGGCGCGCCAACGCCCACGCCAAGGCTACAGCGCCGCCGTAGGAGTGGCCCAGCACCACCGGACTGGTGACGCCTAATTGATCTGCTGCCTTTTGCAGCAATGCCGCTTGTTCGTGAGGGGAGGCGGCAGTGCTGTTCCAGGCACCGCTGTTTTGCGGCAGAACATCTGTCCAGCCAAGGCCGGGCCGATCAAACAGGATCACCCGGTAGCGGTTGGTCAAGGCATCAACCATACCAAGGGTGAAATCCCGCATATTGCCCGAGGCACCATGGATCAGCACCAGATCAGGGCCGCTCCCTTGCACTTTGGCGTGCACTGTCACCCCGTCGATGTCCAACAGTTGGCCAATCGGCGGGTAGGCTGCATTGGCTGACATCTCGCGCTGATACGCCCGCCACTGCACAAGGGCTATAAGCCCTCCCAAAACCAAGGCAAATATGAGCAGCATTTTAAGTCCCAATGTCATTCAAATCAAATGGAGTGGACTGGTATATCTCGTTGATCCAGTTGCCATAAAGCAAATGGGCATGGCTGCGCCAACGGTTCAGAGGAACAGCCGACGGATCGTCATCGGGATAGTAATTGCACGGCACATTGATCGGCGTGCCGGATGCGACATCGCGGTCATATTCGTCTTTGAGTGTGTCGCGGTCATATTCGAGATGGTTGAAGATATAGAGGGCCCGGTGTGCCGCATCTTCCACCAGACACGGCCCGACCTCAGTACTGCCCAACAGGGTTGAAAGACCTGGAACGGCTTCGACCTCTGGCGCGCGCATTTCGGTCCACCGGCTTACGGGCACCACGCAATCATCCGAAAATCCACGCAAATAAGGCGAGGACGGCATGAGGTTCGCATGGCGGAAACAGCCGAAAGCCTTGTCCTTGAGCAGGTGTTTCTTAACACCGTGGAAATGATTGATCATCGCCATTGCGCCCCAACACACGCCAAAAGTCGAATGCACGTTGGTCTGGGTCCAGTCAAATACACGGGTCAATTCTTCCCAATAGGTGACATCGGCAAAATCCATATGCTCGATGGGGGCACCAGTGATGATCAGCCCGTCAAATTTTTCATCCCATACGTCTTCCATAGGACGGTAAAAACTTTCCAGATGGTCGGCAGCCGTGTTGCGCGACTGGTGGTCCGACATGCGCAGCAAACTGAATTCGATCTGCAAAGGCGTGGCCCCGATCAGACGGGCAAACTGGTTTTCCGTCTGGATTTTCTTGGGCATCAGGTTCAACAGCGCGATGCGCAACGGGCGGATATCCTGCGTGTCCGCCTCGTGTTCATCAAGCACCATGACGCCCTCGCGTGTCAGAACGTCATAGGCGGGCAGGTCAGAGGGCAGCTTGATCGGCATAGGTTGTATTTTCCAAGTCTCTTGTGGCGTCTAGATAGGGCGTGCGGCAGGGCTGCCAAGAGCTAGCTGTCCATCACTTCTGCGATGAGGTCGATGAAATCCTCTTCGGATTTCAACCCTGCGACCTGATCGGCAGATACGGTCACTCCCCAACGCGCCATCGCCTCATAGCGCGGCTGGCGGTGGGCAAGCGCTTGTGCATAGGTCCATCTGATGAAGGTATCAGGATCAACGTCGTTCTCTTGGCAGTTGTTTTCGCTTAGATATTGCGCCCAGACCCGAGCGAGAAACTCTGGCTGGTAAGCCATCGGTTTGGGAGCCTTGTCAAAACGGCGGATCAACTCTTGCGTATGGGCATCGTCGCCCTTGATCCACACCAGCAGACATTCCTTGGCAAGGGCAGTCATCAGCGGATCGTGATCGTCCTCGGGGTCAACCCATTCGCAAATGGATCCACCCGTGTCACAGATGAAATGCGGATAATCATAAATTGCCTGCGCACGCCGTGCGAAATGGGCTGTGTCCAACAGTGCCGACAGCTCTGCCTGTTTGAACGCCTCTTGACGGCTGGCATATTCGACCATCGGCATGCCGCCTTTTGACGGATCACCCGGCTTGCCAAGCCACGTCGCCACAGGTGACAGATTATCGAATGTGATGTTCGAGCCGATATAGATACTGTCGCTTAGCAGCAGATCGCGCAGAAAAGGTACCTTCATCGCTTCGGCTTTGGCGTTGTCTGTGATCGTTTCGCCCAAGTAGCGCGTGCCGATCCGGTAATCGATTGAGTAGTGAAACCAGCTCCCACCTTCGCGCAGCAAATGCGACAGATGGGTTTTTCCAAGACCCGACATGGCAAATACCAGAACTTTCTTGCGCGGTGCAGCGCGCCAGTCATCGGCGGAAGAGTAGAGCATTGTGGTCGTCCTTGGATCAAAGCCGTTTCGCTCTGGATATCGCATGGCCTAAAGATACGCCAGACGGCGCAGGGGTCGTACAAAAGGAAAAGCCCGACACATCGCTGCGCCGGGCTTGGTAGAATTAGGATCAGCAGCGATTAGAAGTTGAAGCCAACCTTGATGCCGATTGCAACGGCTTCGTTGTCTTTGAAGTTCGCCGCCGCATTCGTCCCGTTCAAGGTTGTCTGCGCATCACCAATGTTGATATAGCGGATACCAGTGGTGATTTTCATTTTATCGCGGCTATAGACTGCGGCTAGTGCCATGCTCTTGTTGCCATCTGTTGGCCCAAGGTTGCTTGCAAAACCACCGTTGGATTTCTCATATCCGACAGAGGCTGAAACCGCCCATGTGTCGCTCAGGCGACGTCCGACGCCCAGCGTATAGCTGAAAACGTCATCAGCATAGCTCAGCAATGGACCGCCCGATCCACCTGGAGGAGGCGAACTGTAGGCAGGGGGTGCGATTGTGAATGACGACCAATCGGTCCAACGTACACCGCCGAATAACAATGTGTCGGCCATAATACCTGTTTGAAATTCAAGATTTACCGATTGCGGAGTCTCGATGTGTGTTGGCGCGGTCAAAACTACGGCTCCCCCAACGCGTTCAACGGTATCTACATCGTATTTGATTTTTGAGCTGTATGTTAGTGATACGCGCAACGCGATTTCAGGCTTTTCGTAGGCTACACCAAGAACATATCCGGCACCAACATCGCGATCTCCTTTAACGTCATAAAAAACGCCGGGGCTGCGTGGCAAAGTAGCGGTTGCTTCAATCGTCTGAACTCGGATACCGACGTGAAAACTCACGTTACTTGGGAGCTTATAGCGAAGCAATCCAGTGATTGCGTGGCTATTGAACTCCGCCTTTGCGCCGCCAGCAAAATAGAAGGGATTAGGATCATATTCCACATCCGCGCCAAATGGCTGATCGTAGATGATGGCATAGGAAAGCTGATCGTTGATATCGGCTTTGTAGGCGGCACTGAAGGTAAAGAAATTATCGGTCATGTTGCCAGAATTTTGGCCCGCAAGACCACTAAATACCGTGCTGACGCCCGACGTGTCCGGTGAAACAGCCCCAAGACTGAATTCCGCGTAGCGACCGTTTTCAAACAACGCTGTGATGGATTGGCCGGAGCGGTCGATGCCGCCAGCGTTTGCAGCTGTCGCTCCACCCAAAAGGGCGGCGATTGCGATTAGTTTATAAGTCATGCTGATTACTCCTCCCCAGAAGTAGACACCCACCGGCCAAGCGCCCGCAGAAGATGAAGTCACAAGGGGCTGTAAACAGATTTGTGTCAATTCTTGACGATGCGTCAATCTTAGCGTCGCAGGGTCAACTGTTGCATAAAAGCTATGCTTTCTTATGCGTCTCGACCCAAAGGTTAATATAGTTGCCTGCAAAGATGATTGAAGCACCGACAAACACCCAGATGTCCAGCGCCTCGGCATAGACCAGCATCCCGATCACGGCGATCACCGGCAGACGGACAAAATCAATCGGCACAACCACCGTAGCAGGGGCAATCGACAGGGCCGAGGTCAGACAATAATGCGCGATCAAACCCGCCAAACCGATCAGCAACAGCAACGGCCAGTGTGTCAGGGTCGGCAGGGCGATATTCCCGTCATACCCGGCCATCACAATGCCGAAAAACAACTGCGTTACGGTCAGATAGAACAGGATCGTGGTGATCGTCTGGCTCCGCGTCAGCCGCTTGGTCAGCATGATCGTGAACGCAAAAAAGATCGCAGAAGCCGCCGCCGTCACAACGCCCGCATTGATCCCCTCGATCGTAGGTCGGGCGACGACCAGAATGCCGATAAACCCCATCACTGCCGCCAACGCCCTGATTTTCGTAAGTTTCTCGCCCAAGATCAGGGGTGACAGAACGATGACCCAAAGCGGCGAGGTAAACTCAAGCGCAAAGACCTGCGCCAGTGGGATAACCGTGACAGCATAAAACCACAGATTTTGTCCCGTAAAATGCGCCAGATTGCGCCCGATCTGAAGCTTGAAGTTCCGTGTGTTGATCTGCCGCCAGCTTCCCGTGGCATAGGCCAGCGACACAACGACAATGACCCCGACGGCAGAACGGTACATCATGATTTCGAAGGTATCGTAAATCCCCGCAAGTTCGCGCCCCGCCACAGCCATTGCCGAGAACGAACTAATAGAGCCGATCATCCAAAGGGCGGCTTTTAGGGTGGGGCTCACACGGCATCTTCCAAATGGAAAAAAATCCTCGCCGAAGGCATGAAATCTTTTTGGCGCATCATTCCCATTCAATTGTTCCGGGAGGTTTTGAAGTGATGTCGTAGGTCACACGGTTGATGCCCGGCACTTCATTGATGATCCGCGTGGCGGTTTCACCCAGAAACTCGTGTGTGAAGGGATAGTAGTCAGCTGTCATGCCGTCGACAGAATTCACAGCCCGTAAGGCGCAGGCAAAATCATAGGTCCGCCCGTCACCCATCACACCCACGGTGCGCACAGGCAAAATCGCGACAAATGCCTGCCAGATGTCGTCATAAAGCCCGTGCTTGCGGATCTGATCGATATAGACAGCATCTGCTTCGCGCAGGATGGCCAGCTTCTCGCGGGTGATCTCTCCGGGGCAGCGGATCGCAAGACCCGGGCCGGGGAAGGGATGGCGGCCGATGAAACTTGCAGGCAGGCCAAGTTCGCGGCCCAAGGCGCGGACCTCGTCTTTGAAAAGCTCGCGCAGCGGTTCGACCAGTTGGAGGCCCATCTTTTCGGGCAGGCCACCAACATTATGGTGCGACTTGATGGTGACCGAAGGACCGCCGGAAAAAGAAACGGATTCAATAACATCCGGGTAAAGCGTACCTTGCGCCAGAAACTTGGCATCGCCGACAGCGATGGCGTGCTTTTGGAACACATCAATGAACAACCGGCCAATAATCTTGCGTTTTGTCTCCGGATCGGAAACCCCGTCAAGCTCGCCAAGAAAGAGCTCCTGTTCGTCAGCATGGATCAGCGGCATGTTGTAGTTGTCGCGGAACATGGTGACGACCTCTTCGGCCTCGCCTTTGCGCAACAGGCCGTGGTCGACAAAAACGCAAGTAAGCTGGTCGCCAATCGCTTCGTGAATCAGAACGGCGGCGACCGACGAATCGACCCCGCCGGACAGTCCGCAGATCACTTTCGCATCGCCAACCTGTGCCCGGATCGCGGCGATGGCTTCTTCACGGTAGGCGTGCATTGTCCAGTCGCCCTTGAAACCGGCAAGCCTGACGAAGTTTTCATACAGCCGCGCGCCGTTGGGCGTGTGGTGCACTTCGGGATGGAATTGCACAGCAAAAAAGTTGCGCGACGCGTCCCCCGTGATCGCAAATGGCGCGTTGGGGGAGGTGCCGTAAACCTCGAACCCGGGCGCAATTTTGCTGACGTGATCGCCATGGCTCATCCAGACCTGCTCTTTTTCGGTCAGAAACCAACCTTCCAGCAGCTCGAGCTTGTCTTTTGTCGGAGCGACAAAAGCCCGGCCAAATTCTGCGGTGCCGTGTCCACGTTCAACTTTGCCGCCCAAGCAGTGCATCATCACTTGCTGACCATAGCAAATCCCGAGGATCGGCACGCCCAGATCGAACACCGATTGCGGGGGCATCGGCGCGCCAACGGCAAACACCGAAGAGGGTCCACCGGAGAAAATCACCGCCTTTGGGTCGAAATCCTTCAAGAAGGCGTCGTCGACCGTGTTGAACGGGTGGATTTCACAAAATACATTGAGTTCACGCAAACGGCGGGCGATCAGCTGAGTGACCTGGCTGCCGAAGTCGATGATGAGAAGGCGGTCATGGGTGATATCTGTCATAGAGACTGATTATGGGCGGATGACGCGCGTGGCAAGAGTGGACTGTGGGCCAGCCCCCAGACCCCCGGGATATTTATGAGCCAGAGAAGATGCGATGTCGGTTTTCGACGTCTAAGGCCGTTATCCGCGTGAAGTGCGGATAGGGAATGCGGTAGCTAGACCTAAAATTCGGCGAAAAGGATGGCACAATGGCGGAATCAGCAAGACGTGTACGTGGAGGCGGTGGAGCAGCGCGGCGCGCAGAGCGGTCGGCCGTATCCTTTGAGACTGCAAAGTTCATCGAGCGCAATATCCCCAACTTCGAGATCTTGAACGAAGAAGCGCTGGAAATTATCGAGCGCAATGCCGACACGATCCTTGAAGAGGTTGGCGTCAACTTTCCCGACAACCCCGAAGCGCTGGCGCTGTGGCGCGATGCGGGCGCGGATGTGACGGGCGACCGCGTGCGCATGCCACGCGGTTTGGCACGAGAATTGTGCAAGACCGCACCAGCGGAATTTACACAGCACGCGCGCAACCCGAACCGCAATGTGGTGATCGGCGGGCGCAATCTGGTGCTGGCCCCGGTTTATGGACCGCCTTTCGTACGTGATGCGGCAGGCGGGCGCCGCTATGCAACGATGGCGGATTTCAACAAGTTCGTGAAGCTGGGCTATATGTCGAAATGGCTGCATCATTCGGGTGGTACGGTGTGCGAGCCGACAGATATTCCCGTCAACAAACGGCATCTTGATATGCTGCATGCCCACATGACGCTAAGCGACAAGCCGTTCATGGGGTCGGTCACCGAGCCAAGCCGCGCTCAGGATTCGGTTGATATGTGCAATGTGTTGTTTGGCGCGGATTTCGTGCAGCAAAACACCGTTATGACTTCGCTTATCAACATCAACTCGCCCATGACATTTGACGATGTCATGATGGGCGCACTTAAGGTTTTTGCTGAAAATAATCAGGCCGCGATCATTTCACCGTTTATCGTTGGCGGTGCCATGGCACCGGTGTCGGTTGCGGGCACCTTGACGCAAGTGTTGGCCGAGGTGATGGCGGGCATTGCGTATAGTCAGTTGGTGCGCAAGGGCGCGCCGGTGATCTTCGGGGCGTTTGTGACCTCGATCGACATGAACTCAGGCGCTCCGACTTTCGGCACGCCGGAAGCGGCGCATATCACCTATGGCGCGGGACAATTGGCACGGCGGATGAAACTACCGTTCCGCTCTGCCGGGTCGTTCTGCGGTTCGAAATTGCCAGATGCGCAGGCCGCCTAAGAGACGTCAAACAGCTTGAATATGGGTCTTTTGTCAGGCGTCAATTTCATGCTGCATGCCTGCGGTTGGCTGGAAGGCGGTCTTGTCGCCTCGTTCGAGAAGTTTGTGATGGATGCGGATCAGCTGGGGACCCTGCATCATCTGGCACGCGGGATCGAAATTGACGAAAACGCCCAAGCCATGGACGCGATCCGCGAAGTGGGGCCGGGCGGCCATTACCTGGGCTGCGCGCATACGCAGGCCAACTTTAAAGAGGCGTTCTGGAAGTCCGACCTGTTGGACTACAAGCCCTTTGAAACATGGTCGGATGAAGGGGCGCGCGACACTCAGGCGCTGGCCTCGATCCGGGTCGAAAAGATGTTGGGCGACTATGTGCAGCCGCCCATGGACATCGCTGTACGCGAGGCGTTGGACGCCTTTGTGGCACAGCGCAAGGCTGCGGAACCCGACAGCTTTATGTGACCTCATCAAGCGTTGCGCGCAACATGCGCGCTTCGCCGATCATGGCGATGATCACTTCAACATGGCGGATCAGGCTATAGCCTGCGTCCGCCATTTTGCGTTGCGCGTTCAGTTCCGCCTCGATGTCGATCAGGTACATCAAGGCGGGTCCGCTGCGCGGCAGGCATGAACAGTTCAACAGCCGACGTAAATGTGTGCTGCGGCGATAATGTTCTGCACCAATCCGGCCCGCGCGCATCAGCAGGTGAGGGCGGTGCAACGCGTTCAAGCGCGTGATGATATCTTGCATGTTTTCAGGTCCTTGAGGTTTCACAGCGCCCGACTAGGATCAGCATGGCACCTCAACCAGCACACGAAATTTTAGCCTGTTGCGTGGCCGTACATCGCTCCGCACGGGGCGGTTACTACTGTTTACGATTTGGAAACAATCATGGATCTAACGGTCTGATTTTAGCAAACAGGTAACTAATTCACCCTTAGGTTGTGTGGATAAAGCTGTGGATAAATCAGTCAAATAGCGAAAGAGGGACAAAAATGGCAACCTTATCTGACACTCATTTTACAAGGGTAAATGCGAACTCCGGAATTCCCGGATGGGTACCTGCAGAGGCACGGCATTACCTGTCTCATGTCGAGTTGGGCAAACCGATCCGGGCGTTGGCGCGGTCGGCAGACTGTCATGCCTCGACGATTTTGCGCCAGATCCGCAAGCTGGAAACCCGCCGGGACGACCCGTTGATTGATGACGCATTGGAAACATTAGGTCGGGTGAGCCGCACCAGAATGACATTGGACAAGGACAGCGCAGCGATGAGCCAGGTAGATGACGCGACAATGCCGGATGATGAAACGCTGACCAGCGAAGCGCGGCGCATCTTGAGACGTCTGTGCGAAACCGGCGCTGTGCTGGCGGTCGCGGCCGAGATGGAAAAGGCGGTGGTTGTTCGGGACGGGGCAGGCGGGTCGAGCACGCGCACGGCAGTGGTGGACAGGCCGATTGCGCAGGCAATGGCGCTGAAAGGCTGGATTGCAAGCAACACCAGCGGACGGATCACGCGGTATTTCATCACTGCTGCCGGGCGCACGGCCCTTGAACAGATGTTGCGCCAAGATACACGGGCGGGGGCTTCCGGTTTTGCCGACCCACGCGCCGAGTTTGGCGCGCAATGCGATGCCGATGAGGCACCGCGCAAAATGCGCCGGATGCGGTATAATCTGGCGGAAAGCCCGCTGGCTGCCCTTGCGCGGCGCCGCGACAAGGATGGATCACCGTTTCTGCCAGACCGTCTTGTTCAGGCAGGCGAAAGGTTGCGTGAAGATTTTGAACTGGCGCAAATGGGCGAGAAGGTGACCCAAAACTGGGACCGTTTTTTGACGCCGGGTGGAGACAGTGGTGCGGGCATATTCACCGGCAGTGCACCCTCAGCTGCGCGCGCAAGGGTCGCGTCGGCTTTGGGGGATCTTGGGCCCGGTCTGTCGGACGTGGTACTGCGATGCTGTTGCTATCTTGAGGGGCTGGAGACCACTGAAAAACGGCTTGGCTGGTCTGCGAGATCGGGTAAAATCGTGCTGCGGATCGCTCTGATGCGGCTGCGCAAGCATTATGACGAAACGCTGGGGCCTGGCAGCGCGATGATCGGCTGACTTAAGCCCTAGGCTACAGG
>JAGXHA010000116.1 GCA_024636475.1 Roseobacter sp.
AAAAAACTAAGGGACTTGGATGACATGAAAACTGGCCCGATCATCATACAAAGGTGCCGCGATGAATGGCAGTCACGTGTCAACGCTCAATTAGATAAAAATGGGAACAAAGCACGCGTTGATCTGCGTAGCTATAAGGCAATGGCGGAGGCTGGGGATGCACCACATGGGCTCGTAGCACAGCCAAAACTTGGGGCCAGAAATACGGCGCGCGGCCGCAAATTTGCGGCTGAGGACGGACACGATTCAACCCATATCGGGCGAAAACGCGCCCGCACACGCGTCCAGAATGATCTGTTGTGGAGTTCCTGGCTTCTGCTCCGTGCGTTAGAACGGGAAAAATCCAGAAAAGAGAGATCCCAACAACTGGTAACAGACCGAGAAGTCGTGCGGCGAGGCGAGGCGGCTTTGAAGGACAAGGAAATCTCGGAAGCAAAAACCAGAGAAGACATTGCCAGCGCGCTGGAGAGTGCGGCTCATATCGACTGTCTTGATCCGTACGCGCAAGCCTGCAAATGGGCCGCAAGTACATCTGGTGAAAACAACGATGGCGAGTTCAGCCGAACCATTGATCCTGAAGTCGATGACGCCACCGGTTCTGATGACCCAGGGCGCTCTCGAATTAGAGTAAGACATCGTGTGCGCGGCCAGAGCCAGAGGGTCAGATAATGATGTGTAGATTTTTACTTTCACAACTATTAGCTGCATGGCCGACCGAGGAACTGTCAATGAGGTTGCATGGCAATTCTTGACGGTCTTGCGGGCTTTGGGGCGCGAGAAATTCGCCAGAAGGCCGAAGCGATCGCCCGAGATCGCGACGCCGTGCGCAAAAAAGAAGCCGATGCTGATCGGCATCGGCTTCAAAACTCTCAATCGGTCGAGGGTACAGAGGAAGTCTTAACTCTTGCGAGCCAGTTCGACAGGCTCAAGACGGAGTTTGCGCTTGGCCCGGCGATTTCTTGGGCTTTGCAGATGAAGGACGAGGCCCCTTGCGAAAAGCTGGGAAATTTTTCTTCACAGGTCGATTCGGAGGTTTGCGAGCCGCCGCCAAGGCCCCCGCATCCGGAGCCGGTTCTGGAGGTGAGGGTTGGGCGGGTTCGCGATCCGCAGTCTCGTTAATGGGTGCCTCATCCTCAGCCTCGGTCTGGGCTGCGATCTCGTCCAGACATTCGGTCAGAAAAGCATCGCGTTGCCCTTCAATAAAAGCGGTCATCTGCGAAACGGGCGGTCTTGCTCCGCCTGGGCAAAATACGCTGACGCCTTCTAAAGGACCTCATTGGCAGTACGAAGTTCCTTATTCTCCCGTTCCAGTGCCTTGAGCTGATCCTTGTCTGCGCTGCTCAGCCCAGATCGCGCACCGGCATCGCGCTCAGACTGTTGGCACCAGATACGCAGGCTATCAGGCGGACATCCCAGCTTGGGCGCGATCGCCTTAAACGCCGCGTTGTCGCTGCTATAGTTGCCACGGTTTTCTTGAAAAAGCCGAACGCCGCGTTCGCGAAATTCAGCCGTGTACTTCGGGGGAGATTTTTTCTGTTCCATGGGGCTCATCCTTTGAGAGTTTTACTCTCCAGTAAACCCGGGGCGATTTATAACGCCGATGCTACCGGGCCTGCAACCCGCTTCGCGCTCCGGTTAGGCCCGACCCCTTGTCGTCACTCTTTGATGCAGCGTATATGGGGCTGACAGGAGCGTAGAGACATGATCGGATCAGCATGACGCAGACTTGGATGAGCAAGATACGGGAACTTTACGAAGGAGACAGCGGTGCCGCGCATCGGTTTCGCTACGCGCTTCTTTATTTTGACATCGGCGCCATACTCTATGTCGTGGCGACATCCTTCACATCCCACGGTGGACTCGTTCTGGCCATCGATGTCGTCATCGGCCTCTTCATCCTGGCCGACTTCTGCGCGCGGCTCGCGATCAGCGAGCGCAAAGCACGATTTTTGATAAATCCGGTCTCGCTGGCTGACATCCTCGCCATTGCATCTTTTCTGATCGCCATTGCGGGGGGCGGCGCAGGCTTCCTGCGTGTCCTGCGCACCCTACGGCTGTTCCATACCTACCAGCTTCTTGATCGCCTCAGCGCGGACGTGCGATTCTTTCGAGAGAAAGAAGAACTGCTGATCGCATCCATCAACCTCGCGGTCTTTCTGTTCGTCATGACTGGCCTTATCTACGAGACCCAGCACCGGACAAATCCCGAGATCAGCAACTACGTGGATGCCCTTTATTTCACCGTGACCACCCTCACGACCACAGGATACGGAGATGTTCTTCTCGATGGCACGTCTGGCCGCTTGATCTCGGTTGGCGTGATGATCATCGGTGTCACGCTCTTCCTGCGGCTGGCTCAGGTGATCTTCAGACCCCAGAAGGTTCGTCAGCCTTGCAACGTATGTGGTCTCAAGCTCCATGACCCGGACGCGGTGCATTGCAAGCATTGCGGCACAACGGTCAAAATAGCCACCGACGGTGCCTACTGATTGCTTCCACTGTTCCGAAGCGCACTGACAAGCTTTTGGAGCGAAAGTGCCTTTGTCCGGCGCATCGCAGACGTTCATGACCCGCGCAGCGAAGGGCCGTGAGCAACGCTGTTGTCGATAACGAAAAACGCCCAGCTTTGCTTCAGCCGACTTCGTGTTGCGTCACACCGCGAATGTCGTTGCAACTGAGAGGCACCACTTGCTGCAAGTCAAAACAACCGGAGCTGGGTCGGAGGAGCCTATTTTTCAGGTTCACGGGCTTACGGCAGGTGACGAAGCCGCTTTCAAACGGCCTTTGCGCAGAGGCATCCCTCGTAGTTCAGTGCCGGTCATGCGCTTTTACTCAACGGGAATGTGAACCAAATTTGGCAGCCAAAATTTGACTTCCCAGCGAGGGAAGGCTTTAGGCATGTCAAAAGAGGAGCAGGATATGAAGCGACGGATTTTTTTGACGGGGTTGGCAGCGGCGGGAACGGTTATCGGTGCGGGCAGGGCAATTGCACACCCACCTAAAACCCTTCCAGATTACAACCTTCCGGAAGAAATGCTTCCTCGTATTGTGCCAGTCGTAGCAGGGTTAGCACCTTACGAAATCCACATAGACCCCAATCAATTTGCGCTTTACTGGACCCTGCCAGGAGACATGGCCATGCGCTATGTCGTTGGGGTAGGGCGACCGGGTCTCTATGAGGCTGGTGAATTTTATATTGGTGCAAAAAAGGAATGGCCCAGCTGGACACCCACGCCTGACATGATCCAACGTGATCCAGAAGCGTATGCCAAATTCGCGGACGGCCAACAGGGTGGGCTGAACAATCCTCTGGGCGCGCGGGCGCTTTATCTGTTTACGCCCGAGCGCGGCGACACTTTTCTGCGTATCCATGGCACCAACGACCCTTCCACGCTCGCAAGACGAGTCTCGAATGGATGCGCGCGCTTGGTAAATGACCAGATGGTGGACCTTTATGACCGCGTGCCCTTAAACACACGTGTGGTTCTGTACCCGCCCCAAGGTTAGCACCTCAAAACAACATCCGATTAAAGCTCCGAAAACCCTGACCCAAGATAAATTAGGGCAATGTGGCGGTGTATCTTGTCGTCAATGTTGGATGCATGTGTTGATCCCTCGTTTTACGCAAGGAATCTTTAAACGCTCCGCTGCCTTGGCGTGCCAGAAGGGTAGGGTTTTGGCACGGACAGAAACACAACGATGTCCGTGAAGGTGCCTCCACCTGTCGACCCAGATTTGCCACATGGCCGTCTCCTCTTTCAGCTCAGAAAGGCAGGAAGGAACAACGCGATTTGCGGAAAGATCAGCAAGGCTCCGGCCATGAGCAGCAGGACGAGGGCGTAAGGAATGACACCCAGCATCACGTCTGACAAGTTGCCGGAAGTGCGTGCCCCCTGGACCACATAGAGGTTCAGGCCCACGGGTGGTGTAATCAGCGCCATTTCCACCAGAACGATCATCAAGATGCCAAACCATACTGGGTCATAGCCAAGTTCGACCACCAGCGGCACCATGATCGGGATCGTTACGACCATCAACGACAGGGTTTCGATGAAGAAGCCCAGTACGATATAGATCAGCACAATCACCAGCATGGTCGATATGGCAGATAAGCCCAATCCGTTCAGGAAACCCTGCAATTCGCGACCCAATCCGGCAGAGGCAAGAGTGAAGTTCAGAAATGACGCACCAATTACGATTAACATGATCATTGAAGTGATTTTGACCGTGCCAAGCGTTGCCTGTCCAATCATCGCAAAGTCCACGCGACCAAAGAAGAAGGCAATGATGAAGGCACCGGCAACGCCGACTGCGGCGGCTTCTGTAGGCGTTGCCCAGCCTTTATAGATTGACCCGACAATTGCGGTGAACAGCAAGAGGATTGGCACAAGATGGAGCAGCGCGCCCATCATGGCTGGCAGCGGGAAAGTGCGGCGTGGTCCGCCCAGTGAGGGACGCAGGGTGCATATGATCGCGGTCATCACGACAAAGGCGAGAGCAAGTCCAAGCCCTGGAATCAGGCCTGCCAGAAACAACTGCGGGATCGAAGTCTGGGTCAGAAAGCCGTAGACGATCAGGTTGATTGATGGCGGGATCATGATGCCAAGGGTGCCGCCTGCAGCGATAGCACCTGAGAAAAGCTTTGGATCGTAGCCCAGTTTTTCTGCCTGTGGCATTGCGACAGTGGCCACGGTCGCCGCGGTCGCAACCGATGATCCGGAGGTTGCCGAAAACATAGTGGCTGTGGCGATGTTGGCATGGACAAGACCTCCGGGCAGCCAAGATACCCATTTATCAAGCGCGGCGTAGGTGCGGGCGGCCACACCGCTGCGGACAAGAATTTCGCCCAACAGAACAAAAAAGGGAATGGCGATCAGCGTGGCAGAGTTCGACGACGACCAGACGAGGCTGCCAAGACCACGCAGCAAAGGAAAGGCGCTAAAGAACTGGTCGATCCCGATGCCCAGCAGGAACAGGACAATTCCAACTGGGATCGACAGGGCCAGCATGCCAAGCAGGCCAACAGCAGTATAGGTGATCATAGCATGTCCGCCTCGCCAAAGGCCCCGATGGCCCGTTCCGATTCCGCAAAGCGGCCCTGCACGATTAGCGTGAGCGCTGAGAGGGTCGTCAACGTCGATACGATCCCGAACCAAACCCAACCAGCGAACCATGGCCCCTGCACCCAGACAAGCGGTGTTTCAAGCGGTGTGTTCGCGTTCGATCCATTGATGATCGACCGTTCCAGCACCGGCCAGCATTGGTAGGCGATGATCAATACGACAGCGGTCATCACTATCATGGAAAAGATGTCGAACAGCGAGCGTCCAAGCGGGTTCGCCTTCTGGCGCAGCAGATCGATACGAACGTGACTTAATTCAAGCAATGCAAAGCTCATGCCCCATGCCGTCGCGATCGCCATGACATAGCCGCTGATTTCGTCGGTTCCACCAAACGACGTGCCGACCTGACGCAGCAGAATATCTGCCAGAACGAAGGCTGCGCAGACCAGCAGCATAATCCCAATCAGATAGGCGACACCCCGGTTGAGAGTGCGTAATAGACGCAAGACACTGTCGGCCATTGCCGCTGCTCCTTATATTTGGATTAGAGAAGGCGGTCGGACTGCACGTGCAGCCCGACCAGTTTGAGCCGGATCAGGGAATTGTGACGCCAACCGTGGCACCGACGGTGTCGTTCCAGCGTATTTTCCACTCGTCGCCTGCACGCGTTGCCCATTCGGGCAACACTTCGGCCGTCAGGATATCCTTGGCCTTGGCTGTGTCCTCTGGTGTCACCTCGACAAGGGTCATGTCGCGGACGTCGCCGCCTACGCATGTGCCTTCGCCCGTCAGGCAGGCGATGTCGTTTGTCAGTGCATTCTGGGCGGTGGCCCAGGCGGGATCCTCAAAGTTTGTCTTGATCTCGGTCGAGATCAGTTCCTGCATTTCTGGCGTCAGGCTGTTCCAGCGGTCCAAATTCATAGCCGTCACAACCGGGTCCCAGCCGCCAAGCGCGATGGGCATCAGGTGCGTGGACACTTCCCACCACCCGGCGGAATAGCCCGAACCGGCTCCGGTCACGGCGCAATCAACGATGCCTTTTTGAAGTGCTCCGGGGACTTCGGCAAATGATACGTTGATACCTTCTGCCCCAAGAGCTTCGAGGAATTTGGCGGTCATGCGGCCAGACGCGCGCACCTTTTTGCCCTCCAGATCGGCAAGGCTGGTGATCGGCGCATTGCAGAAAACGACTTGAGGCGGATAAGGCGCGATTGCCAGTACATGGCTGTTATAGCGGGTCGCAAAAATATCGCCGACCATCGGACGGGCCGCATCGACCATCGCCCGGGCTTCATCTGCGGTGCTGGTCAGCATCGGGACATCGAGACCTTCAAGCTCTGGTGCATCGGCGACGGCGTAGTCAGACACGGTCATGCCCACGTCAAATACTCCTTGCCCCAGCAGTGCAAAGACGTCGCTGGTGCCAAGGTTCATCTGGTCGTGGGTCGTCATTTCAACTTCGATTTCGCCATTCGAGGCGGCGGGCAGGGTTTCCGTCCAAAACGGCACTTCATATTCTTTATTCAGCGGCAGGCTGGACCAGCTTCCCACAACAGACAGCGTTTCGGCCATGGCAGGTGTCGCCAGTGCGGTGGTCATCGCGAGCAGGGTAAGTGTTCTTTTCATGTCTTATCTCTCCAGGTTGGTATGTTCGACGGGTTTCAGACCCGACAGTATGTTTGTATCGTCGCGTTCCCCCACATCTGCGATCAGCATGCAGCCGGGGGTATGGGTGATGCACAGCGGCAGGTTCGCTGCCCGCAAGACGTTCTGAGGGGTCACGCCGCAGGCCCAGTAGACAGGCACCTCGTCGTCCGCGACGGGCACGGGCTCGCCCCAGTCGGGCTTGCTTAGGTCAGCAATGCCTACGTCTGCAGGATCTCCGATCGCTACAGGTGCGCCGTGCGCCTGCGGAAACTGGCCGCTGATGCGGATCGCGTCATCAACGCGGTCTTTGGGTATTGGGCGCATGGTGATGACCATGGTGCCTGAAAATGGCCCTGCAGGCGTCAACTGGATGTTGGAACTAAACATTGGCACGGTGGTGTCGCGTTCGATGTGCCGCACCGGGATTCCAGCAGCAACCAGCGCGTTTTCGAAGGTGAAGGAACACCCAAGTGCGACGCTAACTAAATCGTCGCGCCACAGGTCGCTGATATCTGATTGCTCGCCGGTTAATGCGCCATCTCGAAAGATGCGATATTGAGGCACGTCGGTGCGGATGTCGATGTCATGACCCAGCGTCGGCATCATTGGATTGCCCTTGTCGCTGATACCAACGACGGGGCAAGGCTTGGGGTTGCGCTGACAAAACGTCAAAAAGTCGAGCGCGTATTCCGCCGACAGGATCGCCAGATTGCATTGTAGCTTGCCACGGGCCAGACCGGCAGTATGGCGCGTCCATGCTCCGTCGCGGATCGCGTTGCGTACAGAATCGACGGGCTGGTTTCTTAGTGTTTCGTAGGTGATCCGGTCCAAAGCCATATGTATTCCCCTTGACGTAGAGGCAAAATCGCATGCGATATTCTGCAAGTCAAATTATGAAAATGTATCGGATCCTATAGATTTTTTTTATTGGCTGCCTGCCAGCGCTCTGCGACTTTCAGCGCAATGGCCGCACCTTCTTCGGCCAGAAAGTTGCGCGGCTCGCCCAGATAGGATGCGGTAAAGACAAGCGGACTGACCGACAGTCCGGGGTCGAATTCGACGATCTGTCCATCGGCGATGAGCTTGGCTGCCAGTGCGCGAGGAAACGGGCCGACAGCGGATCCCGCCGCAATAATCTGCAAGCTGGCAGACAATGACGTCGAGGTGAACACCCGCACGCTGGGGCCTACATGGCGAGCCAGCAGCGTCATCAACTCGCGGTAGGGGCGCGTCTTGGCGGAGTAAGAGATCACTGGCGTTTGAGTCAGATCGATCGGCTTGCTGCCCGCTGCGCAATACCAATGCAGATCAAACGGTGGTAGCGCCACGTTTTCGACGGAAAATTCCGATATCGGCCCCATCAGGAACGCCAGATCAAGCTGGCGGGTCAAAAGCTTGTCCCGAAGGTCGGTAGAGATGTCGACCGTAAGGTCAATGTTGATCCGTGGATAGACGGCGCTGAACGCCTTCAGAAAATCGGGCAACCAACTTTGGGCGATTGTCTCAGAGGCACCTACGCGAAAAAGACCCGTCACTTCGGTCGCATCGGCCACATGTTTGCGAATCTCATCCTGTACGAACAGCAACTGCTTGGCGTAGGACAACAGCAGTGTGCCCTGCCGCGTCAGGGTCAGGCCACCACCGTCTCTGTCGAACAGGGGTGTTGAGAGCTCCTGCTCGAGTTTGGCGATGCGGGTCGAGATGGCGGGTTGCGTCAAGTGCAATTGATCGGCAGCCTTGCGAAACCCACCCAGACGGGCAACCCAGATAAAGGCTGTGATCTGATCAAGTGTCATGGAAAACGGGTCAATGCTTGCATGATACGCAGGTTAGCGATTTGAAGGGGGCAAGCCAGCCCTTAAAGGAGCAGGCATGCATTTTGACACCCCCGCAGGACCGCAAAGCTGTCACAGTGACACATTGATCATCGCCAGATGGACAGGGCGCGATACCGCTGCATGGTTAAAACGAGTATGGAGTTCTCAAGTCAGTGCCTGAGGTTTACCAGGTTGGTGTCTAAAAACGATAATCTCCAGCCTCTTCATCGCATTTTAGGAAAAGCCAGGCTTGCTGAACATAAAGCCGTCGAAATGGCACAGGGGCAAAAAACCAGTCGTTTTATCACTTGGGCTTACAGTATGAAAAACAAAGAACCTTGTTTGGTGATGGAAAGTGATGGGCTTGTTTCATAGTTCACGAAAGCGGCAAACGACGTTCTGCCAGTGTCACATACCAACTGCAGCCTGCGGGCATTGCCTCATCGTTGAACTCGTATGACGGATTATGAAGGTCCGCGCTGTCGCCGTTGCCAATGAAAAGATAAGCGCCGGGCCGTTCCAGCAACATCTCTGAAAAATCCTCACCGGCCATTATCGGATCCAGATCACGGTGCGCTACGCCAGAAACAGCCTCGGCTACCTCGGCTGCCAGATCCGCTTGCTGCGCGTGGTTGACCAGCGGCGGTGGCCCCGAAATATGGATGACTTCTGCCACCGCCCCGTAACCAAGGGCAGTTGCGGTCGCCAACGCGTCGATACGCGCACGCACCTGTTGCTGAACGTCCGGGTTGAACGTCCGGACAGTGCCAAGTAATTTTGCGGAGTCAGGGATGACATTGTAGGTGGCGGTTTCGGTGCGAAATCCGCAGACCGACACGACCACTTGATCCATCGGATCTATGTTCCGCGATACGATGGATTGCAGCGCGACAACAATCTGTGCTGCCACCAGTGTCGTATCGACCCCCTTGTGTGGCATCGCGCCATGCCCCCCTGTGCCGCGCACGGTAATCTC
>JAGXHA010000117.1 GCA_024636475.1 Roseobacter sp.
GAATAACGCATGATCTTCTCTCCTGAATTTTGAAACCATACCGCCTCAGCGGGTTTCAAAATTCAGGAGAGAAGATCAGAAGCAGATTCGCTGAAGCGGACCGGCTGGAAGCCGGTGGTTTCAATCCATTAGGTGGAAAATAAAAATTCGAGTTATTTCCGTCACTGAAACTTAAAAGAATGCATCGAATTCTTCCATTTCCTCACTCAGCATCACGCGCAAATGGTCAATCCGACAAACTTCTGTCTGACTTAGGGTCCTTCACCGCCTTAGGTTGTTCTTTCGTGGGCCCAACGTCTTTGCAGCCTCCCAGCAACCGACTTCATTTGCTAGCATCCGGTCTGATGACTAGTTTCAGCACCTTCATCCAATACTTACGACAAGAGCCCAGTTATGGGAAAGCCTTTGAGGTCTTCGTTAAGTGGTTTCTTCAGAATGACCCTGATTGGTCCTCTCAGGTGGATACGGCTTGGCTATTGTAGTATTCGTTTTTAATGCAATATAACAATCGCAAACTGAATCACCCGAAGCACAGTACGGAAAGAATAAATAAACATGAAGTATGATCTGGAAAATATGGACCTCAAAGAACTCCAATCCCTTCAAAAGGATGTGGTAAAGGCCATCAAAAACCACGGAGAGCGCAAACGCCAAGAAGCACTGGTTGCAGCTCATAAAACGGCGAATGGCTTTGGTTTCAAACTGGAAGACCTGATCGGTGGCACAAGTAAGAAAGCTAAAACGAAGAGTATTCCAAAATATGTCCACACTGAGAACTCAGCAAAGACTTGGACGGGCAAAGGACGCAGACCTGCTTGGGTAAATGAGCATCTTGATGGTGGCGGATCACTGGAAGATTTGGCGATCTGAAAGCCTTGAGGTTCAAGGAACGCGGTAACTCTCAAGCTGTATGCTAGTGTTCTGCATCTGACATAAGATAAGGGCCCTTCATGACTTTGGCCTCGCCGTCAACACCATCGGCGGATTGCGGACCTTAGCTGCGTCTGCAAAGGTTATGTGCCAGCATTGCAAAAGCGGCCATTCAATCACCAACAAAGCGAAGCCTCCATGCAGTGCTGCGCACCAAGACCGGCTATGCGCAGAAAGCGGTCGCTGCAAAGTTGCGAGCCGTGGTCTTCGTTCATGAAGCGACCGGCTCAGAGCCGACCTTCTTGCCAGGTGCAGCGGAGGGTCGGTCCCAGCTTTTTGCAGACGGACGCGCCCCTATCAGCTTCCCTGTGCTGCGAGCGCGAGATCTTGCGGCCAGAGGTCTCCGGAACCGGAAGCACGGAACGTCGCCGAAGCACTCGATTTCTCTGCAGGGATTTCGACAAACAGCAGTGGGCAGAAGGCGCAAATTCCAATCTCGGTAGCAGCGCTTGCTGAAGCGACCCGACTGGCGCTAACCTGCAGTTAATGCTGCAGGCGTCGAGGGTCTGATAGCATTCCGAAGCTGTAGGCCTCAGACGTCGAAGCAAGTTTCCGCATCGAACTAAAAGCACAATCAGGGCAGTGGGGCAGCCAATGTTTGATAGCGGAACCATTGTGGCCTCTTTTTTTGGAGTAAATTCGTCGGGGTAGTTACTTATAGCGCCGCAGTGCTTGGCTATCATCTCATCTAATGGTAGGACATAGCAGGAAAATTGAACGATTTATGCAGGAGTGAGCGCTGCGATGCTTGAACTAAAAGCCATAGGTATACGGCGCTTCAAGGGCATTGTGGATACTGTGTTAGAGCTGGACGAGAATCTCAATTTGCTTATCGGTCCAAACGGAACCGGAAAGAGTACGATACTTCAAGCATTCTCCTTCATACGTGCTTTTGCTTCTGGAGAGATGGGTAAGCTCTTCGAAGAGCGGCATTGGCTCCCTGATGATCTTAAACCAAAAGGATCAAAGGCCAAGTCGGCGCCTGTTGCTTTCGATCTTCTCTTGTCCGATCCACGAGGAAGATCGTATGTTTGGCAAATTCGTTGGAATGTGAATACCGAACGCACTCAGCAAGAGCGGCTTTGGTATAAGAAAAATGGCGAAGAAATAGTCCAGATCTTCAGCTTTGACTCCCGACGCGGCTTGGAGGTGGATGATGATCACTCATCTGACATCCTTAAAACGATGCGATCTTCGTCTTCAGTAATGGGTTTGTTTGAATTTTCGGATGAAGGCGAAGGGTATGATTCTGATGAAGTGCATAAATGGGCGATGTCGATCCTAAGTCTTGAACTTCTCAGCACATCGGAATTGCGAAGAAATTCGCGTACTAGCGAAGAGCCATTTGGGCTTCGAGGAGAGAGGTTCTCTTCCTATCTCAACAGCCTGGGCGATGAAGCTCGCGATAATATTGTGAAGCGAGTGAGACGGTTTTATCCCATCGGAGATATCCACTTGAAAAAGAAGAGGGCCGGTTGGGTCGAGATGTCAATCACTGATGCCCTTGGCGGCTTTCAAGTTGGCTCAAATCATATAAGCGATGGAGTTCTCAGGATGATCGCATTTGCCGCGCTTCCTGAGGCCAAAGGTCAGTTTTCCATTGTCCTGATTGACGAAGTCGAGGATGGGATCGAGCCTCATCATATAAAAGATTTAGTGGAAGACCTACGTAGTCAGGTCGGCTGTCAAGTTTTGGCGACATCTCACTCACCTATATTAGCGAATTTTGCTAACGCTGAGGAAGTCAAGATGGTTTGGCGGAATGATGAAGCCAATATCTTTGCGATTTCTGTAAAGGACTTGGAGATTTTCAAGGATGAGTATCTGGGAATTGGAGAGGCGTGGCTCAACACATCAAACAGAGCAATTGGAAAGAGTATTAATAAGGTTCGGGGCGCAAGCAATTATCCGATTGGCGATCGCGTTAAAGATTGGCGCGGCGAGGTAGAAGAGTTTTTCATTTCTCAAGGCATACTATGAAATCGATTCTACTTTGCGCAGAAGGCAAGCACGACTTTGGTGCCACAAATATTTGGTGCGCTAGAGCAAGAGACTTTGTGACAACGGAAGGATGGCTTCAGCCGCTCATAAGGAGCGTTCTTGACTTCTCGCCGGATTTTGAAATCAGGGAACGATCTAGCCTAATTCGACTAAGAGGAAATCCTAAGCCTGCACACGGTCATGGAGACAAATCTTATTTAGCAAAGCGCACAGCAGCATTGGAAGGGCATGACATTGTAATATTTATGGTTGACACAGATAGTGCGGTTCCACAAAGGCATAGCGAAATAGTTCAAGAAATTACCGACGGATTTGATGCATACAGTGACGATAGCGTCGGTTGCATTGCATGCGTCCCCTTGAGCGCTTCGGAGGCTTGGCTGCTGGCCGATCATAGTGCATGGCAGGGGGTATGGGGCAAAGCTGTAGACACTCTTCCCGACCAACCCGAGAGCATTTGGGGAAAGCGGGATGACCCAGCTGGAAACCACCCACATCGTTACTTCTTCAGGGTCTGCGCCGAAGTATCGGCGGCTGACAATACAGAAACTAGGCGGATGGTTTCGGAAGCTTTAAGCGTAGCGACGCTTAGAGAGAAGTGCCCGATTAGCTTTGCATCATTCGAAACAAACTTGCTAATGGCAGCCGATGTCTGATCGATTTTGGAAGGAAATTTGAAGATAAATACTTCTTTGTTTTTTCGCGCTGCGCCCCGCACGGATCGGCAGAATGAAGCTGGCTGCGGCCTGTTGTTGTGATAGCCAAGTAGGTATGGAACGGACGTCATCGTGCTGCGCTGCTTCAAGGTAGCTTATGCACGTATGACCGCTCTGGCGCAGCTGCACTGCAGCGTTTGACTGGTCGGTGAAGGTCCGCTCTGGGCCGTTCACAACAATCAACGAAAATTTTCTTGTAGATTTTGTATGACGCAGTTCCCTGCACAGTGCGGAACTTGGCCGGAAGTTCTGCCTGGCAACTCTCAGCGCTTATGGAGCATCCCGCACACCGCAGTTTCAGCCATCTTTAGGATCGCCTCATGTGTGGTGGCGACGGCGATAACCCGGGTCTGAGGAAATGCCGCCTTGATGGCTTGGGGGGGGGAAGCCCTTGAGGCCGTCGACCACGGCGATCAGGATGTCCTGAGCACCCCGGTTGCGCACGTCGTTCAGGACCTTGGCCCAGAATTTGGCGCCTTCATTGGCTTGAAACCACAGGCCCAAGACGTCGCGCTTTCCATCTGGAAGGATCGCCAGCGCAACGAAGACCGCCTTTCATGAACGCGGGAGTTCGATCACCAGAAACTTTATGCAACAGGGTTACCCAGTGCTCTTTATCGCGTAGAAAACTGTCGTCTATTGTAATCTCATGACATTTCCTTGGAACGGTCGACTTCGCAGTGAAACGGATGATGGAAAGAAAAAAGGGGTGCCACAAGGACACCCCGAGGTTCGCATGACCAAGCTCATTAGTTTACCGCTCGTATTGTTTTTATGCCTGCGGCTTGGTCAGCGTCAGGGGGCAAGCGCACCTGCCCCGTGTCTCTTTGTCTGTGTCGCGAAAGCTGATTCCGCTGCACCTCGATACTCGTCGGCCCTTGGGAATGGGCGCTAATGACCTTGTAAATGGGCGACAAAACCGTCGAAATGGGCTTCAATCGGTTGTCTTTTCACCAACCTGATACGCCGTGTTTTTAGCTACAGCCAGATGTTCCACCGCAGGTGTTGCACTTCATGCAGGTGCCGTTGCGGACCAAAGTGTAGTTGCCGCATTCGCCGCAAGCTTCGCCTTCGTAACCCTGCATCTTTGCCTTGGTGCGCGCATCAATGCCCACTGCCCCGCTTGAGACAGCCGTTGTCGATGTCATCGACGCGGTGACCGACTGCGCAGCGACGGCACTTCCCGCTTCAAGCACAGCAACATTCCCGGCACCCAGCCCACCCTGCATCAACATCAGCTCTTGTGGCATCCGGTTGCGCAGATACCCGGTGGAGCTGATCTGCTTGAGCACTTCCAAGGACCGCGTCGCAGCACTCTCAGAAAGCTCGGTCACGTTGCGCACGCCTTCTTCCTCGCCCCGACCGATCGTATCGAACGTGGCCCCCTCGGGCTGAACATGCGCCAGATCGGTGCGGTCGAGATAGCTGACCGCCAATTCACGGAAGATATAGTCAAGGATCGAGGTCGCATTCTTGATGCTGTCGTTGCCCTGAACCATGCCTGCAGGCTCGAACTTGGTGAAGGTGAAGGCGTCGACGAACTCCTCCAGTGGTACACCGTATTGCAGACCAACCGACACAGCGATGGCGAAGTTGTTCATCATCGCGCGGAAACCGGCACCCTCTTTGTGCATGTCGATAAAGATTTCACCCAACGTGCCGTCGCCATACTCTCCGGTGCGCAGATAAACCTTGTGGCCGCCAACGATGGCCTTTTGGGTATAGCCCTTGCGGCGCTGAGGCATCTTTTCGCGGTGCGACTTGATAATCTCTTTGACAATGACTTTCTCGACGATCTTTTCCGCCAGAACCAGGGCTTTCTCGTGGATGTTGCCAGATTCGAGTGTTTCGGCCGCCTCGTCATCATCCTCGACCAGCGCGGATGCCAAAGGCTGCGACAGTTTCGAGCCGTCACGGTACAAAGCGTTGGCTTTCACACCCAAGGACCACGACAATTCATAGGCCTTCTGGCAGTCCTCGATTGTCGCGTCATTTGGCATGTTGATCGTCTTGGAGATCGCCCCCGAGATGAACGACTGCGCGGCGGCCATCATATAGATGTGGCTGTTGACCGACAGATAGCGCTTGCCCCGTTTACCGCAGGGATTGGCACAATCGAAGATGCTGTAGTGCTCTTGCTTGAGGTGCGGCGCGCCTTCCAGCGTCATCGTCCCGCAAACATGGTCATTGGCCGCGTCGACGTCTTTCTTGGAGAACCCAAGCGATTTCAGCAGGTCAAAGGTTGGATCGTTCAGCTTTTCTGTCGGGATGCCAAGCACTTGGGTGCAAAATTCCAAGCCCAAAGTCCACTGGTTGAACACAAAACGAATGTCGAACGCCTGCGCCAAAGCGGCGTCAACCTTGGCCAACTCATTGGCACCAAAGCCATGGCCCACCAGCGTGGTGTGGTTGATGCCGGGCGCATTGCCGATAGAGCCGTGGCCAACAGCGTAGGCGACGATCTCTTCGATCTGGGCCGAGCCATAGCCCAGTTTTGCCAATGCCGCAGGGACCGACTGGTTGATGATCTTGAAATATCCGCCACCGGCAAGTTTCTTGAATTTCACCAGCGCGAAATCAGGCTCGATCCCTGTCGTGTCGCAATCCATGACCAGACCGATGGTACCTGTGGGCGCGATGACCGACACTTGCGCGTTCCGGTAGCCGTGCTGTTCACCAAGGCGCAACGCCTCGTCCCAGGTCGAGGTCGCGATGTCGATCAGGTTGGCCTGTGGGCAGTTGGCGTGGTCCAGCGGGACCGGCTTGACCGCCAGTGCCTCGTATCCATTGGCGTTGTTATAGACCGCGTTGCGGTGGTTGCGGATGACGCGCAGCATGTGATCGGCGTTTTTCTTATAGCCGGGGAAAGCGCCCAGTTCGCCCGCCATTTCGGCAGAGGTTGCATAAGAAACGCCGGTCATGATCGCGGTCAAGGCACCGCACAGCGCGCGGCCTTCGTCGCTGTCATAGGAAAAGCCCATGTTCATCAGCAAGCCGCCGATGTTCGCATAGCCCAGACCCAGCGTGCGGAAGTCGTACGACCGCTGCGCGATTTCCTTGGACGGGAACTGTGCCATCATCACCGAGATTTCCAGCGTCACGGTCCACAACCGCGAAGCATGCATGTAGTCTTCAACCATGAATTCGCCGTCCTTGAGGAAGGTCAGCAGGTTCATCGAGGCAAGGTTACAGGCAGTATCGTCAAGGAACATGTATTCGGAACAAGGGTTTGAGCCACGGATCGCGCCATCTTCGGGGCAAGTGTGCCAGTCGTTGACGGTATCGTGGTACTGGATGCCCGGATCGGCACAGGCCCAGGCGGCGTGGCCAACCTGTTCCCACAGATCACGTGCACGGATGGTTTTGGACACGCGGCCTGTCGTGCGGTCCAGCAGTTCCCAATCTGCGTCTTTTTCAACGGCGTGCAGGAATGCGTTGGTGACCCGGATCGAGTTGTTGGAGTTCTGGCCGGAGACGGACGAATACGCCTCGGAGTCCCAATCGGTGTCGTAGGTCGGGAATTCAATCGAGGTGTGACCCTGCTTGGCATAATCCAGCACGCGCTTCACATATGTCTCTGGGATGGCGCATTTCTTTGCGTCTTTGATCGCCGCTTTCAACTGGTCGTTCTTGGCAGGGTCATAAGCATCAGCCTGCACACCGTCCCAGCCTTTGATCGCAGCGAACAGCTTGTTCAACTCGCGCTCGTGCATCTTGGAACCCGCGACGATGGACGCCACTTTCTGCTCTTCGATGACCTTCCAGTTGATGAAATCTTCGATGTCGGGGTGGTCGGCATCGACGATCACCATCTTGGCCGCGCGGCGTGTGGTGCCACCCGATTTAATCGCACCTGCTGCACGGTCACCAATTTTCAGGAACCCCATCAGGCCCGACGACTTGCCGCCGCCAGAGAGCTTTTCCCCTGCCCCGCGAAGGCTTGAGAAGTTTGTGCCCGTGCCAGAGCCGTATTTGAACAGGCGCGCTTCACGCACCCAAAGATCCATGATGCCGCCGTCCCCAACCAGATCATCAGCAACCGACTGGATAAAACATGCGTGGGGCTGCGGGTGCTCGTAAGACGAGGTCGAGCGCGTCAGCTTTCCGGTTTTGTAGTCGACATAGTAGTGACCCTGCGCCGGACCATCGATGCCGTAGGCCCAGTGCAGGCCGGTGTTGAACCACTGCGGGCTGTTTGGGGCGCCCGACTGCGAGGCAAGGATATGGCGCATTTCATCGTAATAGGCCTGAGCGTCTTCTTCGGTGCTGAAATAGCCACCCTTCCAACCCCAGTAAGCCCATGCCCCTGCCAAACGGTCGAAAACCTGCTTTGAGGATGTCTCACCGCCCATGGTTGCGTCGTCGGTCGGTACCGAGCGCCAGAGAAATTCGGGGACGCCTTTTTCTTTCACCTTTTTGATCGCGGAGGGCACGCCTGCTTTGCGGAAATATTTCTGGGCAATGACGTCGGATGCCACCTGGCTCCAGCTGGAGGGGACTTCGACGTTGTCGAGATGGAACACCACCGATCCATCCGGATTGCGAATTTCGGAAACCGTGCTCACGAAATCAAGCTTTGCGTATGCATCTTGCCCGGATGTAGTGAATTTTCTTTCGATTTTCATAACTGCTGCCCCATTTGCTCAGCTCAATTTCTAAAAAGCATGACCTGGCATTGCAGGCCGCCCAAACGATATCGAATTTGGACAGAAACACTCCTCAGCGCGCAGCAAATTATGCCTGCACTAAACAGTTGAATGATGCACTTGTGGTGCTTTAACTCGTCCTGCCTCAGTGGCCCGCCGCCTAGCGTTAACCACTAGATATAGTGGCGTGACCTTCGATCTACACTAACTGACGTATTTCACCCCGGCGGGTCAACGATTTTATTCACAAAATCTTTAAACTTGAGACTTGACCGGAAGCCCAAATTTTGAGGCAGCCCAAGGCCAGGTGATTCAACAGATTAATATGCACAAGGCAGCGCCAACGGTCAGACCTTCGCCCCCTCTGTGGATAAGTCAATAAAGCCTTAGGTTTAGGAGTCCGACCTCATGCATCACATCAGTTATCCACAAAACACTTCACATGCCGCTGGGGATATTTTGGACGACAGAATCTAGGGAAAAAAGATTTCAGCGCACCACAGCTATGCTGAAACAATGTGCGGATCGGCAACAGGACGATAGGCACCAAACACAAATACAGCGTTCTGATCCGCTAAAAGCAGATCAGGAACACTATATATTGTTGGTTCTTAAAGTGGTCGGGGCGAGAAGATTCGAACTTCCGACCCCCTGTACCCAAAACAGGTGCGCTACCAGGCTGCGCCACGCCCCGACTGCGGCCTACTTAGCTTCAAGTGATGTGATTGAAAAGCCCTAACTGCACAGAAACCGACCGAATTAGCAGGGCCATGCAGGGTTGCCCTGTGCAAAGGCGGGATGGCGCAGTTCGGTGCCCTTGGTAATGCCGATCCGCTTGGCCAGACCACCGTTAATCTCAAGCACGGAAAGCAGGTTTTCGCCCCCGTAGATCGGTGTTTCGTCCAGCGGTACGGCATTTTCGTGGATATGCTGCACCACCCCCCGAGAATCGATAAACAGCAGATCAAGCGGGATCAGCGTATTGCGCATCCAAAAGCTCATCGGTTGCGGGCGATCATAGACGAACAGCATCCCGGCAGCGGTAGACATGGATTCGCGAAACATCAGCCCCTTGGCACGCTCTGCAGAATCATCCGCGATCTCGACTGAAAACCGTGCCTGCCCCCAATCTCCGCGCAGGGTCACAGCATTTTCAGAACACTCCGCTGCCAGCGCAGGCCCCAACAGCCCCGCAGTCGCGGCGCATGCCGCCAGGAACGACCGCAGAATCAAACCTGCTCCGCGTCGGACGTATTGATGATCACAGTTTCCCATGCGTGCACCTCTGCAGCCATCTGGCCGCGTTCACTGTTTATGACCCGCAGCGCCAACGCTTCGCCCGGTTGCAGATCGGATAGGCCTGACAAACGCAGCACTTCAATATGCAGGAAAACATCGTCACTTTTGCCAAACACGTTAGCAAAGCCGAATCCCTTGGATTTGTCGAACCATTTGACCCGTGCAGGCTCAATCGGTGCGGCTGCCACGACCGCCGGATCGACCCTGACAATATCCTCCAACGCCGAAGCCTGATCGTTTACAGGCGGGTATATCGCAAGGACTTCCGTCGCCTGAACGCCACGATCGGTGTGGTGCGTGCGCAAATCAACGCGTGCGCCATCCGCAACAGAGCTTTGCCCATAATTACGCAACACGTTCACATGAAGCAAAATGTCAGGCCCGCCATAATCCGCCACAACAAAGCCGAAGCCCTTTGCGGGATCGAACCATTTTACTAGTCCCGAAATTACAGGATCGTTAATATCTGATATTGACACAAATGCCCTTTGGTGTTTTTCGAAATGATAAATCTAACAAGACCATCATACGCGTTTTCTCTGACTTTATGGGTTTAACCTTGTTACAGTCCAGTCTGTCGATACATCAGGGCGCCGCCAGACAAAGCGATCATGCAAGCGAAATTCGCCGTCCGCCCAAAACTCTATTTCCAATGGCGTCAAACGATAACCGCCCCAAAACGGCGGGCGGTCTGGATTTGTGCCGTGTTTGACAGTCATCTTTGCGACCTGCGCCATAAGAGAGGCGCGGCTTGCCAAAGGCTTGGATTGATCCGACGCCCAGGCACCCAGCCGGCTTTTAAGCGACCGCGACCTGTAATACTCATCCGCCTTTGGTCCGTCTTCTTTGGAAATGATGCCCCGTACGCGAATCTGGCGGCGAAGCGATTTCCAATGCGTCACAAAAGCGGCCTTGCCAGCCTGATCAAGCTCGGCCGCTTTGGCGCTGGTGTAATTGGTGTAAAAGACAAAGGCATCCGCCTCGATCTCTTTCAACAGAACCATGCGCGCATTTGGCATGCCATGCGCATCAACCGTGGACAGCGCAATCGCGTTGGGATCGTTGAGTTCGGCCTCAGTAGCCTCACCCAGCCAGCGCTGCGCAATTTCAAAAGGACTGTCGCCCGCAAACTTTCCCGAACGCACTTCTATCTCGCTCACTGAATACTACTCCTGCCGACACCGACCTTTAACCTACGTTGCCCTACATCATATGACATAGTCAAACAACGGCAAGCAGCACCTCGCGACTTAAAAACGCGTAAAGATTGATCCCGGTCATTAAGAAATGCGCAGCCTTGATGCTAAACGACCAATCGCATAAACCAACTTAAGCTTAATGAGATAGTTGAAGGAATAAAAATGGCCAATGACCTGATGGCAGGCAAGCGTGGGCTCATCATGGGTCTCGCCAATGATAAGTCGATCGCCTGGGGCATCGCGCGCACTCTTGCGGACGCCGGAGCGGAGCTCGCCTTTTCTTATCAAGGGGATGCGTTGAAAAAGCGCGTCGATCCTTTGGCCGCACAAGTAGGCAGCAACTTTGTTCTGCCCTGCGACGTTGGATCAGAAGCATCAATCGATGCGCTTTTTGATGGCCTGAAGGAGAGATGGGACAGCCTTGACTTTGTGGTCCATGCCATCGGTTTTTCCGACAAGAACGAACTTCGCGGCCGCTACGTCGATACCAGCCGCACCAATTTCGCCATGTCCATGGATATCTCGGTTTATTCCTTCACCGCCGTGATGCAGCGGGCCGAAAAAATGATGACCAAGGGCGGCAGTGCCGTCACACTCACGTATTATGGCGCTGAAAAAGTGATGCCGCATTATAATGTCATGGGGGTCGCGAAAGCTGCGCTTGAGGCATCGGTCAAATATATGGCCGAAGACCTTGGAAAAGACGGCATTCGCGTGAATGCGATCAGCGCTGGCCCGATCAAGACGCTGGCCGCATCCGGCATCGGTGACTTCCGCTACATCATGAAATGGAACGAATACAACTCGCCGCTGCGCCGCAACGTGACCATCGATGATGTCGGCAAATCGGCCTTGTTCCTGCTCAGCGACCTCGGCTCTGGCACGACTGGTGAAAATTTGCACGTCGACGCCGGCTATCATGTGGTGGGCATGAAAGCTGTCGACGCTCCCGATATGGCCAAGGAATAAGAACATGAGCAAAGACGCTTCTCGCCTGCCGCACGAAAAAGGCTTTCACATCAGCTGGGATCAAATTCACCGCGACAGCCGCGCCCTGGCATGGCGTCTGGATGGCATGGGCCCCGATGACGGCGCATGGCGGGCCGTTGTTGCGATCACCCGCGGCGGCATGGCCCCCGCGATGATAGCTGCGCGCGAGCTTGATATTCGGACCGTCGATACGATTTCGATCAAGTCGTACGACCATCAGGACCAGTCCGAGGCGGTTGTCCTCAAAGCCCCCGATGCAGAATTGATGGGCGATGGCACAGGTATCCTGATCATCGATGATCTGGTGGATTCAGGCAAAACGCTTGAGGTCGTGCGCAGGCTTTATCCCAACGCGCATCTGGCCACGGTTTATGCCAAACCCAAAGGCCGCCCTCAGGTCGATACCTTCATCACCGAAGTCAGCCAGGACACCTGGATCTTCTTTCCATGGGACATGGCGCTGCAATATGTCGAACCGTACCGCGGCAAAGAATAAGGTTGCACAAAAAGATCCTATGCCTTCGGCGAGGATTTAAAACCATTTGGAAGACGCAGTGGCCCGCACCACTCCTTCTCTGGCTCTTAAATATCCTCGCCGAAGGCATCCGACACAAACCACAGGAGCCAGCATCCGATGTTGACACGCACCGCCTCGACCTTCGCCCCCCCCCGTCATGGAAGCGCGCCGCTGGTTGGCAGGCGTGACCTTCCCCGTGGACCGCCCCTTGATCAACGTCAGTCAAGCAGCACCGGTTGACCCGCCCCCCCAAGCCATGCGGCAGGCAATGGCAGACGTCGCGTTGAACAATGATGAGGCGCATTTATACGGACCGGTTTTGGGCTTGCCGGACTTGCGCGCCGAACTCGCAGCGCAGACGGCACAGCACTATGCGGGCACCATCCACCCCTCGCAAGCGGCCATCACTTCCGGCTGCAATCAGGCTTTTGCCGCCGCCATCGCCACGTTGTGCAGCGAAGGTGACGAGGTCATTTTGCCAACTCCCTGGTATTTCAACCATAAAATGTGGCTCGATATGTCGGGCGTCACGTCCGTCGCACTGGCGACAGGCCCAGACTTGCTGCCTGACCCCGATCGTGCCGCCGCCCTGATCACGGAGCGCACCCGCGCCATTGCAATCGTAACGCCAAACAACCCCGGCGGGGTTGAGTACCCCGCAGAACGGGTTCAGGCGTTCTTTGATCTGGCGCGTGCACGCGGCATCGCTTTGATCATCGACGAAACCTACCGTGACTTTGACAGCCGCTCAGGCCCGCCACACATGCTTTTCCAGGCCCCCGACTGGCAGGATACGCTGATCCATCTCTATTCCTTTTCAAAGGCCTACCGTCTGACGGGCCACCGCGTCGGTGCGATTGTTGCTTCCGAGGCGCGCCTGTCCGAGGTCGAAAAATTTCTTGATACCGTCGCGATTTGCCCCGGCCAGATCGGCCAGCACGCCGCCCTTTGGGGGATGCAAAACCTGTCGCAATGGCTGGCAGGGGAGCGTCATGAGATCTTGTCCCGCCGGGCGGCCATTACCGCCAACATGCCCAAGCTGGAAAAAACGGGTTGGAAACTGCTAGGGTTGGGCGGGTATTTCGCCTATCTGCAGCACCCTTTCGATGAAAGTTCGGCTGATCTGGCACCGCGGATGGTGCGCGACGCAGGTATCTTGTGTTTGCCCGGCACCATGTTCTGTCCGCCCGAAGACACCAGCGGGGCGCGGCAGGTCCGTATTGCTTTTGCCAATCTGGATGCTGACGGCATCGCAGTGCTGTTCGACCGCATGGCCCAGCTTTAACCGCCCTCTTGCCCCCCTGCCGCGCACCGCATAGATAGGTCAAAATGCGCTAAAAGGGTAAGATCATGAAAGCCAAAGGCAACAGCCTCACGAAAATCGCCGTCTGGATCCTGATGGGCCTTCTTATCCTTGGCCTTGGCGGCTTTGGCGCGCTCAATCTGTCTGGGAATGTCCGCACAGTTGGCGTTGTTGGGGAAAAAGAAATCTCGGTCGATCAATATGCGCGCGAATTGCAGCAGCAGATCCGCAACATCGAAAGCCAGACTGGCGAGTCGATGCCTTTTCAACAGGCTCAGGCGATCGGGCTGGACCGCGCGGTCTTGCAGCGGCTTGTCCGCCAGCGGGCGCTGGACAGCGAGACCGACCAGATGGGTCTGTCAATTGGCGATGAAAACCTGCGCGAGCGCATCGTGGATATCCCAGCCTTCCAGGGCATAAACGGTGGGTTTGACCGCGAAGGCTATCGTTTTGCGTTGCAACAGGCAGGTCTGAGCGAGGCCGAATTCGAGAGTTCCTTGCGCGAGGAAGCAGCGCGCACCTTGCTTCAGGGTGCGATCACCGGCGGCGTTGTGATGCCCGAGGCATATGCTAAAACGCTTGTTGATTATGTCGGTGAACAGCGCAGCTTTACATGGGCCGCCTTGACCGAAGCGGACCTGAACGTGCCGGTCCCTGCCCCGACGGAGGCCGATCTTAAGGCCTATCACGAGGCCAACCCGGATCAATTCATGCTACCTTCCAGCAAATCGATCACCTATATTATGATGACCCCCGGCGATCTTTTGGACGAAGTCGAAGTATCCCAAGAGGATCTGCAACAAGCCTATAGCGACCGCGCAGCGGAATATATCCAGCCCGAGCGCCGTCTGGTTGAACGCCTGGTGTTTGCCAACCAAGAAGCTGCGGATCAGGCCGCTGCTGCTTTGGAAGTCAATGGCACGACGTTTGACGCGCTTGTTCTGGACCGTGGATTGACCCTTGAAGACGTTGATCTGGGCGATGTGGGCAGTGGGGAACTCGGTGCCGCAGGCGACCCCGTGTTCACAGCCCAAGTTGGCGATGTGGTGGGGCCGCTCCCCACAAATCTTGGCCCTGCCCTGTTTCGGGTAAACGGCGTTCTGCCCTCGCTGAACACCACCTTCGAGGAGGCATTGCCGGCCCTGCAACAAGACCTGGCTGGCGACCGCGCAACCCGTCTGGTCGAAGTGCGCGCACGCGATCTGGATGACCAGCTTGCCGGCGGTGCAACGCTTGAGCAATTGGCCGAAGAAAGCAAGATGCAGCTCGATACGATTGAGTGGACCCAAGATAGCAGCGAAGGCATCGCGGCCTACACAGGCTTTCGCGAAGCTGCCGCAGCACTGAGCGCCGAAGACTTCCCCCAGATTGCCCAGCTGGAAGATGGCAGCGTCTACGCGATGCGTCTGGATGGCACGCTGCCCGAGCGTCCAAACCCGTTTGAGGACGCACGCCCCCTGATTGTGGCCGACTGGACTGCAGATCAGGTCACCCAAGCGCTGACTGCTCAGGCAGAGGTGCTGAAAACCGAGCTTGAGAATGGCACCGACTTCGAAGCCCTTGGCCTGACGCCCCAAATGCAAGAGAACCTGACCCGTGATGCAATAATCAACGGCACACCGCAGGGTTTCATGGCGGAAGTATTTGACGCAGCCAGCGACGATATCCGCCTTGTTGAAGGTGATGGCATCGTGGCGATCCTGCGCATGGGCACCGTGACAGAGGCCACTGAAAGCGCGCAGAACCAGCAGCTATTGGGGCAATTGATCAACCAGTTGAACCAGCAGTTGGGCCAGGATGTCTTTGCGCTTTACTCTGATGATGTGGTGCGCCGCGCGGGCCCGCAGATCGATCAACAGGCGGTCAACGCCGTCCATGTGAACTTCCCTTAAGGAAGGCTGCTGATGTCCCTGACCCCCGAATTCGAGAGCTTTGCCGCAGGCTATGCGGCGGGCCAGAACCAGATCGTCTATACCCGTCTGGCCGCTGATCTTGATACACCCGTTTCGCTTATGCTCAAGCTGACAGGCGCAGCGCAGAATGCGTTTGTGCTGGAATCAGTTACTGGGGGCGAGGTGCGCGGACGCTATTCCATCATCGGGATGAAACCCGATCTGATCTGGCGCTGCAACGGGACCACTTCCGCCATAAACCGCGCGGCGCGCTATGATGCCGATGCTTTTGAAGACGTGGCCGGTGATCCCCTCGACACCTTGCGTGCGCTGATCGCAGAATCAAAGATCGACCTGCCCGCCGACCTGCCCCAAGCCGCTGCCGGGCTTTTCGGTTATCTGGGCTACGACATGATCCGGCTGGTCGAACATCTGCCCAATGTGAACCCCGACCCGCTTGGCCTGCCCGATGCCATGATGGTGCGCCCGTCCGTGATTGCCGTGCTGGATGGCGTCAAAGGCGAGGTCACGATCGTGTCGCCCGCATGGGTGTCGGACGGTCAAAGCGCCAAGGCCGCCTATGCCCAAGCCGCAGAGCGCGTGATGGACGCCGTGCGCGATCTGGAACGCTCCATGCCCGGTGCCAGCCGCGATCTGGGCGAAGCCCACGAGGAATCGGCCCCCGTCAGCAACTTCACCCACGAGGGTTATAAATCCGCCGTTGAAAAAGCGCGCGAATACATCGTTGCGGGCGATATCTTTCAGGTGGTGCCATCACAACGCTGGGCGCAGGGGTTCTCGCAACCGCCCTTTGCGCTTTATCGCAGCCTGCGGCGCACCAACCCCTCGCCGTTCATGTTCTATTTTAATTTTGGTGACTTCCATGTGGTCGGGGCCTCGCCCGAGATCCTCGTGCGTGTGTTTGGCAAAGAGATCACCATCCGCCCCGTCGCAGGCACCCGCCGCCGTGGGGCGACCGAGGAAGAAGACCGCGCCCTTGAGGCCGATTTGCTGGCCGATGAAAAAGAATTGGCCGAGCATCTGATGCTGTTGGATCTGGGCCGCAATGACGTGGGACGCGTTGCCAAGATCGGCACGGTGCGCCCCACTGAAGAGTTCATCGTCGAACGCTACAGCCACGTCATGCACATCGTCAGCAACGTCGTCGGTGAGCTGCGCGAAGACCGTGACGCGCTTGATGCATTCTTTGCGGGGATGCCTGCGGGCACCGTCTCGGGTGCACCCAAGGTC
>JAGXHA010000118.1 GCA_024636475.1 Roseobacter sp.
CACGTTCCAGCATCAGCTCCTCGACCTCGCGCAGGCTCAAGTTGAACCGGACGTAGAGCCAGACAACATGAGCAATGATCTGGGGCGGAAACCGGTGGCGCTTGTAGTTGATTTTCAATGTCTGCATCGACACTGCCTACGTCCAGATCAATGAACCAGCAACCTCAGGCCTGTTAACGTGACAAAACCTTCGGCCGACTTGATTGCTGCCTGCAACTTCTACGCCGCCTTAGAAACCTAGTAGCCTAGCGGAAACATCTGCAAAATCTGGATTTCAGAGCCAGAACGATTCAAATTGTCTGTCCAGCGTTGTTGCAAAACTGTCATATAAGTTTTGCATAAGTGTCACAGATTCCCTTTATCGATCCTTTAGGGCCATTTGGTCCCGACCGAATTAAAATCAGGAGATACCATGTCTTTCAACAAGCTTTCCGTGTCGGCACTGGCACTTATGGCCGTGTCCGCCACTGCCGCCGCCGCGCGTGACGAAATCCGCGTTGTTGGTTCGTCGACCGTTTTCCCGTATTCGCAGGCCGCAGCCGAGCAGTTCGGCAACGTGTCCGACTTTCCAGCGCCAATCGTCGAATCAACCGGTACCGGCGGCGGCATGCAGATTTTCTGCGGCGGCATCGGCGAAGCCTTCTCTGACCTGACAGGTGCTTCGCGCGCTATGAAGGCATCCGAATATGAACTGTGCGTCTCGAATGGCGTGACCGACATTACTGAAGTGCAGATCGGATCGGATGGCTTGTCCATCGCCGTGTCGCGCGACAGTGAATTCAACTGGGACCTGACCAAAACGCAACTCTATCTCGGCCTTGCTGCCGAAGTGATGGTGGACGGCGCAATGGTCGCCAACCCTTACATGAAGTGGTCGGATATCGACGCCAGCCTGCCCGACGCAGCGATCCTTGCTTACGGCCCCCCACCAACATCTGGTACACGCGACGCGTTTGTAGAGCTTGCCATTGTTGAAGGCTGCTTGGAAATCCCCGAAATCGAAGCCAAGGGCGACGACTGGGCCGAAGAAAACTGTGCGCGTCTGCGTTCTGACGGACCGTTCATCGAAGCCGGCGAAAACGACAACCTGATCGTGCAGCGCCTGCAGTCCGACGCCAACGCTCTGGGCATCTTCGGTTACTCGTTCCTATTCGAAAACCAGGACACGCTGAAAGCTGTCGACATCGGCGGCGTAACACCCAGCTTCGACACCATCGAGAGCGGCGACTATGGCATCTCGCGCCCACTGTTCTTCTACGTGAAAAACGCACACCGCGGTGTAATTCCTGGTCTGCAGGAATTCATTGAGGAATACACATCCGAAGAAGCGATGGGCCCCGGCGGTTATCTGTCCGAGCGCGGCATGGTTCCACTTGGTGACGCGAAGCGCGCCACCATGCAAGGCAATGCGGCCAATGCCGTGAGCATGCCTGCGAAGTAATCGCGACCGCTTGAAACCATCCCGTCCGGAACCAGTCCGGGCGGGATTTTGAACTTCTACCTAATGGTCCCGTCATGGTCTTATTCGCCTTTACAATGCTGCTTTGTGCAACAATGCTGGCTTACTTCGTGAATCGGCGGGCCGCGCTCTCGATACGCGCAGGTGGTGTACAGCTCCATTCACTTGAATCTTTTCACGGCCTTTTTGCGGCCCTGTCTGTTCTTGTGCCTGTTCTGGTTGGAATTTTGTTGTGGCTCGCGCTTGAAGGCACCGCCGTCGATGGGTTCATGCTGAGGAGCCTTCCGGAAGGTACATTCGAAGGCTTGGACAGCGGCGCGTCACAGCTCATCGTCGCCGAAATCAAGTCTATTGCGGGCGGCCGGGTGTTCGGGACACCCGAGCCATGGAAGATCGAGGCTGCGGAACGGCTGGTGCGGTATCACCGGATCGCGGATTGGCTGTTGGTGGCGCTCGTGGCCACCTCTGCAACAATCCTGCTCTGGTTCGCGCGGCGCAGCGTTGCGGAGCAATTCCGCGCGCGTCAGAGCGCCGAACGCATTGTGCTCGGCCTGATGATCTTCTGCGCCACCGCCGCGATTTTTGTGACCATCGGCATTGTCTTTGCCCTGACATTTGAAACCATCAAGTTCTTCCAAATCGTACCAATCACCGAATTTCTGTTTGGGACAAGCTGGGAACCACAAATTCCGATCCGCGAAGATCAGGTGGCTGCGGAGGGTGCGTTCGGTGCCGTGCCAGTATTCCTGGGCACAATCGTAATCTCGACTGTGGCGCTCTTTGTTGCGATTCCTGTCGGCCTGATGACAGCGATCTATCTCAACGAATTTGCACCTCACCGTGTGCGAAAGACGGTGAAGCCCATTCTGGAAATCCTCGCTGGCGTGCCGACAGTTGTCTATGGTTTCTTCGCAGTTCTCACGGTTGCCCCGGCCATCCGGCAATTTGCGGCGACTATTGGCGTCGACGTGGCTCCGAACACGGCGCTTGCTGCCGGTGGTGTCATGGGCATCATGCTGATCCCGTTCATATCATCCTTTGCCGACGATGCGCTTTCAGCCGTGCCACGAAGCTTGCGGGACGGTGCGTTGGCGCTTGGCGCGACCCGTGGCGAGATGATGCTGAACGTGCTTTTTCCTGCCGCCATTCCGGGCATCGTCGGCGGCGTTTTGCTGGCCGTCAGCCGCGCCATCGGTGAAACGATGATCGTGGTCATGGCCGCTGGCCTGATCGCCAAGATGACAATCAATCCCCTCGACAGTGTCACCGCCGTGACAGTACAGATCGTCACGCTCCTGATCGGGGATACGTCTTTCGACAACCCCAAAACGCTGTCTGCTTTCGCGCTTGGCATGATGCTGTTTCTTATCACGCTGATCATCAACATTTTCGCGCTGCGGATCGTCCGCAAGTATCGTGAGATCTACGACTGAGGCCCAACATGACCGATATCACACCCGAACAGGCTGGGTCCGGCAGTTCCCATTCAGCAACCGAACTGGTGCGGAAGAGCCTTGCCCGACGCAATCGCAAACAGAGGGTTTTGCAAGGCTTTGGCATCGCTGCAATCTTCTTTGCCTTGTCGATGCTTGTAATCCTCATAGGGTCGCTGATCAGCACCGGCTACCCGGCTTTCACCCAGACCCATGTCGAACTGGAGGTTTACGTCGACCCCGACGAGGTAAACCCGGATAACCTCTCGCGCGGCAGTTACGATGAGATGATCGCAGTCTCGATGGGCGCTTATTTTCCCGGCGTCGACATGACCGACCGGACAGCGGCCCGCGAAGTCACCCAAATCCTGTCAAGTGGGGCACAGCTTTTGCTGCGCGAACGCGTGATTGCCGACCCGTCTCTGATCGGCCAGACAGTCAATATCAAAGTGCCCGCGTCGGATAACTTCGACCAACTCAACAAGGGCCTCGTAAAGCGTGACACGCCCGAGCGGTTGCGCCGAGTGGACGATGCCGCCATTGAACGCTTTGATACGCTGAACGAGGCCGGGATCATCTCGACCCCGCTGAACACGAGGCTCGTCACAAACGCAGATTCTCGCTTTCCCGAACTTGCGGGCCTCAAAGGGGCCATCATCGGGTCGTTCTGGGCGCTGTTGACTTGCTTTGTGATTTCTTTCCCGATCGGCATTGGTGCTGCAATATATCTTGAAGAGTTCGCGCCAAAAAACCGCCTGAGCGATATCATCGAGATCAACATCAACAATCTGGCGGCGGTCCCCTCCGTGGTCTTCGGCCTGTTGGCCCTGGCAGTGTTTCTGGGCTGGTTTGGAATGCCCCGCTCGGCACCCCTCGTGGGCGGGATAACCCTTGCTTTGATGACGCTACCGACGATTATTATCGCCACCCGCGCGGCATTGAAGGCGGTGCCCCCATCGATCCGCGAGGCGGCGCTGGGGGTTGGCGCATCGAAACAGCAGGTGGTGTTCCATCATGTCCTGCCGCTGGCAATGCCCGGCATCCTGACAGGTACGATCATCGGCCTGGCACAGGCTCTTGGAGAAACCGCGCCGCTTCTGCTGATCGGGATGAACGCGTTCATCACATCGGCACCTTCGGGTCCTTTTGACAGTGCCACCGCCTTGCCGACGCAGATCTTCATCTGGGCCGACAGTCCCGAGCGCGGCTTTGTTTCTCGCACCTCCGCAGCCATTCTCGTGCTGCTGACCTTCCTTATCTCCATGAATGCCATCGCGATCTACCTGCGGCAAAAATTCGAACGCAAATGGTAGGTTTCACGAAACAAAGGACAAAGTCATGAACGACATGAGAAAGATCGAGCGGGACGTAAAAATGGCAGATACGAAGATCACAGCACGCAATGTCAACGTTTTCTACGGAGAGACGCATGCAATCAAGAACGTAGATGTGGATATTGCCGAAAACACAGTAACTGCTTTCATTGGGCCGTCGGGCTGCGGAAAATCAACCTTTTTACGGTGCATTAACCGCATGAACGATACTATCGACATCTGCCGGGTCACTGGTGACATCCAGTTGGACGGCTCGGATATCAACGCTGCCTCCGTCGATCCCGTCCAGTTGCGCGCGAAGGTCGGAATGGTGTTCCAGAAACCCAACCCGTTCCCCAAATCGATCTACGATAACGTCGCCTATGGGCCACGGATTCACGGTCTGGCCCGCACTAAATCCGATATGGATGAGATCGTGGAGCGCGCTCTACGCCGCGGTGCTCTCTGGGAGGAAGTCAAGGACCGTCTGGACCAACCCGGAACAGGACTTTCCGGTGGCCAGCAACAACGTCTTTGTATCGCGCGAGCGGTTGCTACTGAACCGGAGGTTTTGCTCATGGATGAGCCTTGTTCCGCTCTCGACCCGATCGCAACGGCCCAAATCGAAGAGTTGATTGACGAATTGCGTCAGGAATATTCCGTCGTAATCGTTACACACTCGATGCAGCAAGCGGCGCGTGTCAGCCAGAAGACAGCTTTCTTCCACCTTGGTAATCTTGTCGAATTCAATGACACAAGCAATATTTTTTCAAATCCAAGCGATCCCCGCACAGAAAGTTATATCACCGGTCGGATCGGGTAAGGAAAAGATCATGAACAATAAACACATCGTGTCCTCATTCGACCGGGACCTTGAGAGCATTCAGGCGACTGTCATGAAAATGGGAGGCCTTGTCGAAAAAGCTTTGTTGGACGGTACCTGCGCGCTCAAAACCCATGATATCGAACTGGCCGAGATAGTACGAAAAGGCGACATGACCATTGATGAACTCGACCTGACAGTCAAGACGGACGCGGCTCGCCTTCTGGCACTTCGCTCCCCGACTGCGGGCGATTTGCGTACAGTCTTATCCGTGATGGAGATCGCATCTCATCTCGAGCGGTGCGGGGATTACGCAAAGAACATGGCCAAGCGCACAATTGCAATGGCCGGTAGCGGTGAGATCAACGGATCCCTCGCCGCACTGGGACGAATGTCCTCCTTCGTTGAGGCCATGGTCAAGGATGCGTTGGATGCGTACATCCGGCGCGATACGGAAAAGGCGGCAGAGATCATCGAACGGGATCTTGAGACTGATGAGATCTACAATAATTTGTTCCGCTCGCTTTTGACACATATGATGGAAGATCACCGCAATATCGCGGTTGGCATGCACTTGCACTTCATTGCCAAGAATATCGAACGGGTCGGAGACCATGCAACGGCAATTGCCGAGCAAACGATCTATCTCGTCACTGGTCAACTTCCAGATGATGATCGTCCCAAGAAAGACCGCACGTCTCTGGCCTTCCAGAAAAGCGATGACTGATGGCAAAGATGCAACTAACAGTCTTGGTGGTCGAGGATGAACCAGCGCAGCGGGAAGTGATCGTCTATAATCTCGTGAGTGAGGGTTTCAGGGTCATAGAGGCAGGCGACGGAAACGAGGCCCTGTTATTGATCGAAGAAGAAGAACTGGACCTGATCCTGCTCGACTGGATGCTACCGGGCACCTCTGGCATAGAAATTTGCCGTCAAATCAAGATGAAACCGGCTTTTCGCATGACACCGGTCATCATGTTGTCTGCACGGTCGGAAGAAGTGGACAAGGTGCGCGGGCTCGAGACCGGTGCTGATGATTACATTTGCAAACCCTATTCCGTTCTCGAGATGATCGCACGCGTGAAAGCCCATCTGCGGCGATCACGCCCTGGGGCTGCCGGCGAACGGCTCACTCATGACGACATCATGATTGATGCTGAAACCCACAAGGTGATTCGGGGAGAAAGCGAACTCAAGCTTGGCCCTACGGAGTTTCGCCTGCTGACGACCTTCATGGAGAGACCTGGCCGCGTCTGGAGCCGGGAGCAATTGCTGGATCGGGTTTGGGGACGAGAGATATACATCGATACCAGAACGGTAGATGTCCATATCGCGCGTCTGCGGAAGGCTCTCAACCAACAAGGAGGTCAGGATCCGATCCGAACCGTTCGCGGTGCAGGGTATGCTCTGGGATAACACCTGCTTACGTCCCGTTAGAGTCATTGCCGAGAAGCGAGGGATTGCCATCGCCCTGACGGCTTGTGACGACCTTGCCAGCAATCTCCGTAACGCCTTGGACCTCGCGTGTTTTGATGTCATCCCGCTGCCAGATATGGATCGGATGATCACAAACATCGCGATCAGGAAACCCGACATCATCTTTCTTGATGAGCGTCTGGTTGCGAATAACGCAGACACCAAGGCAGGGCTCGAAAAGGCGCGCACAACCGAAACGCTTCCTGTCCTTTCGATCAGTCCCGCCAGCCGTGGTGAAACGTGCACTTTGTCGCTCAGCACGAAGAGCAAAAAGACCGAGATCTTCCTGAGAACCCGGGCACTAATCAGGCGAGAACGGCCCTGCGCGTTAGGGTGCCAACGGCAAAACGGTGCTCTCCTACTCGACGAGCAGCGCTTCAAACTTTCTTTGGCTGGAGTATCAGTTGATCTGAACAAGATAGAGCATTGTTTGCTCGGCCCTTTCTTTGATCTTGAGGATGCCGTCTTGGATCGACAGTCTCTTGAACTCTTGGTGTTTGAGGGGAACGACAGAAAAGTCGGTAGCCGTATCGTTGATTTTCAGATCAGCCGAATGCGTCGTCGTTTGAAAGCCCAACTGAATATGGACCCGCTACGGTCTGTGCGTGGAATTGGTTACGCTATTAACAGAGGCTGAATGCGTTCCGTATTTTTGATGCGAGCCCATCATTGATAGCCGACTCGATGGCTATACCCGCGCGACTTTTTTGAGCAAAAGTAAGGGCCACCAGCAGCGTCGCGATTGAGTGCATCAAGCCTTGGGTCTGCCGCAGCGGTTGCTTGAAGACCATGCCCAGTGTCAGGCAAAGCTCGATTGCCAGATCAGAGTAATATGGCTGACCACCAGGGGTTGTTCGACGTGGAGCCGCCCAAAGGTCAAGCGCGTCCTCGCTGATCCAGACCGTCAGATCACCGCGCCGCCGCAGGCCCTCGTTGTATTCAGACCAGTTGGTCACCCGCTGCTTTTGCTTCGGAATTTTGTCACGCCGATCAGCGTTGAACTTGTGCGGCATATACAGC
>JAGXHA010000011.1 GCA_024636475.1 Roseobacter sp.
AAAGGAAAAGCGGCATCCCGCACGCACAGGCAACGCCCAAGATTGACCCCAGATCAATCCCACATGCGCCTTAAACCACAATCAAACACTCTGTCGCATCAACATGTCGGTCTGCCGGAGCGAAAGGGATAAGCCTTTGCGCGTCTTTGAAAAGGACAACGACCAATGCATCGCTGCTCTTATTTGGGGCCGATGAAAAGTGGTGCAGTTTATTGGTGCTGCCTATTCAGACACTCGATCCGGTTCGGCGAAAGCCCGCTAACCCGGCACCTTACGTTTTAACGCAAGATAATTGCGCTATCGGGGCAAAAAACAAACGCATCTCATGCGGGGTCTGTCACAAGGAATTTACAGTAGTCATTTAATACCACGAAAATGCCGGAAAAGGCATTTGTCTAAGAACAAGGGCACAACGCTCAGCGGTCTTCATAAAGACACGCGACATAACACCAACAAGGAGAGACGAATGAAGAAGGTACTTTTATCCAGCGCGGCGATGACGCTTGTCGCCGGTGCTGCGATGGCGGCCTGTCCGGCTGTCACCGTATCAGACCCGATGGGGGTTGCCGCGGGCGCGTTTCCACAACAATACGAGTTGGCCGAATTCCAAGGTCTGGCTGATTGCGCCCTTGAGATGTCTGAAAATCCCGATATCGCCGCACTGAACGGCCAGATCCGTGGCAACCCGGACATGCCCGCCCTTGCTGATCGTTTGCCCGCCGAGCCGCTGGTGGTTGCCCCCTATGATATGATCGGTAGCTATGGCGGCACGTTCAATGCTCTCTCTAACGCGACCGAAGCTGGAACCTCCGACTTTATGTCGGTGCGTCACGTCAATCTTGTCCGCTATGCCGATGATCTGACCACCATTGTGCCCAACGTTGCCAAAAGCTGGTCGTGGAACGATGATTACACACAACTGACATTTGTGCTGCGTGAAGGGCACAAATGGTCTGACGGCCAGCCTTTCGGTGCCGAGGACGTTGAATTCTGGTACGAAAACCTGGCCCTTGATCCCAACGTGATCGAAAGCCCAAAGGACTATGTGCTGGCCGGCGGAGAAGCGATGACCGTTGACGTGATCGATGCGCAGACCGTGCGTTTCAACATGCCGTCGCCCAAGCCCGGCTTTCTGGCGCATTTTGCCAACCATTATGCACAGGGCTTTCAGCCCAAGCATTACCTTGGCCAGTATCACCCGGCCATCAATCCGGATGCCGACACGCTGGCGCAATCACTTGGGTTTGAGGGCGGGTATGACCTGATCAAAGCGTATTACGGCAGCTCTGACTGGATGGACACGCCAACACCTATGTTGTCCCACCCTGACAAGGTCGCGGGCCTGCCCCTTGACGCCGCACCGACACTGGAAAGCCACATCGTGATTTCCGAGACCACGGAAGGCCGTCGGTTCGTCGCCAACCCTTATTATTTCAAGGTCGACACAGCCGGCAACCAACTGCCCTACATCAACGAGATGGACGAGCTCTTTGTCGGTGAAAGCGAAGTGCGCTTGCTGAAACTGGTCAACGGCGAGGTAGACTATAAAGCGCAGGCATTACAAATCGACTATGTGCCGTTGCTGATGGAAAACCAAGAGAAATCCGGCTTTGCCATCGACCTCAAGCCGGACATCACCATGCCGACCTTTGCGTTCAACGTCACATCCGAAGATATGGAAAAGCGTAAGGTTTTCGGGGATCTTAAGTTCCGTCAGGCGATGTCAGTCGCCATGAACCGCGAGGAGATCAACGAAGTTGCGATGTTCGGCCTTGGTACACCGCAGCAATATGTAGGGTTTTCCCCAACGCCCGGTTTTGTCACCCCCGAGTGGGAACAATATTATGCGCAGTTCGATCCCGAGTTGGCCAAAACCCTGCTGGATGAAATCGGCGTTGTCGATACAGACGGCGACGGCATGCGCGAATTGCCAAACGGCGATCCTTTGACGTTGAACTTGCAAGTCGCAACTCAAGGCATTTCGATCAAGATCGTTGAACTGGTCGGCCAAAGCTGGCGTGATGTGGGCATCAACAACACGGTCAAAGAAGTCACAACAGACGAGTACCGCTCTTCGCAGTCCTCTAACCAGCTGGACGTGACCATGTTCGAGAAAAGCGTGCCGCTGGCGGTTGTCTTGGGCAACGGGGAAATCTTCATCCCGCCTTACGACAACTACTTTAACATGCGTACCGCGATGCTTTGGGGCGAATGGGTGGATTCCAATGGCGCGTCGGGTGTTGAACCACCAGCCTTTGCCAAGGAAATGATGGAAGACATCAAGGCGTTTCAGGCAACACCGGTTGGCACGCCTGAATCCGATGCGCTGGGTCTGAAACTGGTCGAAAACATGACAGGAAACCTGTTGTTTATCGGCACCGTGAAAGAGCAAAAGCCGATCTACCGTTCGACGTCTCTCAAGAATGTTCCGGAATTCAAGACAGCGTCTTATGCCTACTACCGGACGTACCCTTACCGTCCGGCGCAGTGGTTTTTCGACGAGTAATCTAAACTCTTGTTGAAGCAGACCCAGTTGCGGGCCACCGTTTTGGCCCGCAACGTTTTTATAAAACGCACCCGAATGGGTCGCATCTTGCTGCGGGGCACAGACACACATGGTGCAATTCCTGAGATTTGCGTTCATCCGATTGGTCTTGGCGTTATTTACGCTGTGCCTTGTCTCGTTCATCGTCTTCTCCTTGATGGAGATGGTCCCCGGCGACTGCGCCGAACGCTACCTTGCCTTCAAAAACAGCCAGGGCGCACAGATCTCCATTGCCGATATCGAGGCCGAACGCGTCCGCCTTGGGCTGGACAGACCGTTCATGGAGCGGTGGGGCAGTTGGATCATTAACGCTTTCCAAGGCGAATTTGGCGACAGTTGCATCCTGCGCCTGAACATCAATCAGCTTTTGGGTCAGAAAGTCTGGCTGAGCATTGGCATCTGCCTTGGCTCGCTTTTGCTGGCCTATATCATCGCGATCCCTGTTGGCATCATCGCCGCGACATCGCGCAACCCGTTTTTGAACAACGGCCTGCGTCTGGTCAGCTATCTGGGTCTGGCGCTGCCAAACTTCTTGCTGGCGCTGATGATCATGTTGTTCTCGACCGTGATGTTCGGGAATAGTCTGACGGGGCTTTTTTCGCCTGAATATCGCGACGCCCCTTGGGATGCGGCCAAGATCAAGGATTTCTTGGGCCATGTCTGGCTGCCCGTTTTCATCCTTGGTTGGTCGGCGACGGCCTTTGCGATCCAAACGGTGCGTGCCCTGATGTCGGACGAGATCAGCAAGCTTTACGTGACCGCCGCAGCGGCGCGCGGCGTTTCCGGGCGCAGGCTTTTGATGCGTTATCCCGCACGCCATGCCCTCAACCCGATCATCAACTCGCTTGGCTTTGATTTGAACCGCATCTTTAACGAACTGCCCATTGTGGCGCTGATCCTCACCCTGACCGAGGCAGGATCGCTTTTGATCGAAGCCCTCGCACGGTCAAACGACCAACAGCTTGCGGGCGCGATCATCTTTTTCCTGACCGGCAGCATCGTCGCCATCAACTTTATCACGGACATCGCTTTGGCGTTGGTCGATCCGCGCATCCGCCGCAGCATATTGGGGTAAATGACATGACAGATATCAATAGCTACGATGCCTCGGTAGACCAAACCGCCAAAGACGCTTACTTTACCGCCTCGCAAGGGCAGTTGATCTGGACCCGGTTCAAGAAGCAAAAGGCTGCAATGGTTGGTGCTTGGGTGCTGATTATCCTGATCCTGTCGGGCATTTTCGCGCCGTTCCTAACGCCCTATGATCCCACCATTGCGGGGCGCGACAAAGACTATTTGAACGGGGCTCCCACCATCCCAAAATTCTGCGATGACAACGGGTGTTCCCTGCGGCCGTTCATCTATGCGCTGGAACGCGAGAGGTCGATCAAGACCAACTTCAGATGGGTCACCACCGTCAACACCGACAAGCGGCACTATGTGCAATTCTTTGTCGAAGGGTCGGAGTACCAGTTGTTTTTCATGACCTTTGATACGCATCTGTTTGGCGTGGACGAGGGATATATTCATCTTTTCGGTACGGATTCCACTGGCAAGGACATCTTCTCGCGCACTTTTCATGCCATAAACACCTCGCTTGCTGTGGGTGCGATCGGGGTGCTTATCGCCTTCGTACTGGCGTTGGTGATCGGGGGCATATCGGGCTTCTATGGGGGCTGGGTGGATTCTATTATCCAGATGGTCACAGACGCTGTGCGCACGATTCCAGCCATTCCGCTGTTTATGGCGTTGGCGGCCTTTATCCCCGACACATGGAGCGCGGAAGAAAGGTTTTTCTTCATCTCGATCATATTGGGCTTTATCGGCTGGCCCACATTGGCGCGGCGTGTGCGGACCCATATCCTGACGGAACGCAATCAGGAATATGTGCTGGCCGCCCGCCTGTGCGGGGCCTCGAGCGGGCACGTCATTCGCAAGCATCTCTTGCCCAGTTTCACCAGCTACATCATCGTCGATCTGGTGATTTCCTTTCCCTATATGGTGCTGTCTGAAACCGCGCTCAGCTTTATCGGACTTGGCCTCAAGGACCCGGTGAATTCGCTGGGCGTGATGCTGCAAAACGTCACCAGTGCGGATGTTTTGCTGAACTACCAATGGTATTTCATTCCGGTGATTTTTTTCATCGTGCTTGTGATGGCCTTTGTATTTGTCGGGGACGGGTTGCGCGATGCCGCTGATCCTTACGGGGATACCAAGAAATGAGCCGACTGATCGACGTTGAAAACCTGACCTTGCAATTCGACACGGACGAGGGTCGCATCACTGCCGTTGATAACGTGTCCTTTAGCCTTGAGGCAGGCGAGGTCATGGGTCTGGTGGGCGAAAGCGGGTCTGGCAAATCCGTGACCGCCAAATCGCTTATGAAACTGAATCCCGGCAATGCGGTCTATGGCCCCGATAGCAAGATCACCTTGCATCTTGCTGACGGCCCGGTGGATGTTTTGTCGCTCAAGACCGACCGCGAGATGAAGATCGTGCGCGGCGGATCGATCTCGTTGATTTTCCAAGAACCGATGGCGAGCTTTGCGCCTGCGATCTCGATTGGGGACCAGATGGTCGAGCAGCTATTGATTCATACCAGCTATTCCAAACAGCAGGCCAAAGAGGTGTCTATCGAGATGCTGGACCGGGTCGGTATCTCGGATCCGTCCACGCGCTTTGGGCAATATGCGTTCGAACTGTCGGGCGGGATGCGCCAACGCGCGATGATCGCCATGGCGCTGTCCACCAAGCCAAAGCTGCTGATCGCAGATGAGCCGACAACGGCGCTGGATGTGACAATTCAGGCGCAAGTCATTGACCTGATGAAAGACCTCGTGTCGGAATTCGGCATGGGCATCATCTTTATTACCCACGACCTTGGGGTGATCGCGCAAACCGCCGATAAGGTGGCTGTGATGTATCTGGGCCGCTTGGTCGAACAAGGCTCCGTGCGCGATGTCATCCGCAAACCGGCCCATCCCTATACCCGTGGTTTGCTGGCCGCTCTGCCCAAGCTTGATGATATGGACGCGCCCCTGACACCCATTCCGGGCGATATCCCGTCACCGTTGGAGCGCCCGTCGGGCTGTGTCTATCACACCCGCTGCCAAGAGGTGGTCGGCCCGCGCTGCGCCGCTGAGGTCCCCGAGTTTTCCAACGTGGACGAGGATCATTTTGCCAGCTGCCATCTTTATGATGCGAAAGGGGATACTGCATGAGCACCAAGCCCCTGATGGCCGCAAAAGGCCTGTCTGTCCATTATGCCCTGCGCGGAAAACTGATTGGCCCCAAAGCCTATGTTGGTGCCGTTGAAAACGTCGACATCGAGATCAAGGCGGGCAGCTTCTTTGGGCTGGTAGGCGAATCCGGGTCAGGTAAAACAACGCTAGGCCGCGCGATGCTTCGGGCCGCGCCGATCAGTCGGGGCGATGTTCTGTTCGACGATGGCGAGGTGTCGTATTCGCTGAAAAAACTCGGCAAGAAAGAGCTGAAAGATTACCGCAAACGCGCACAGCTGATCTTTCAGGATCCCTATGCAGCCCTTAGCCCGCGCATGACGGTACGCGACATCATTGCCGAACCGTTGGAGGTGATGGGCCTCACGAAAAACCGCGCCGAAACGGACGCGCGTGTCCGCGAGATCGCCGCGAAATGCCGGTTGAATGTCGAACATTTGCGCCGATTTCCCCATGCGTTTTCGGGTGGGCAGCGCCAGCGCATTTCCATCGCGCGCGCCCTTGTGTCGGGACCAAAGTTCATTGTCGCAGATGAAAGCGTCGCGGCGCTGGATGTGTCTATTCAGGCGGATGTGCTGAACCTGCTCAAGGCGATCCAGCAGGAAATGGGGCTGACGTTCTTGTTCATCAGCCATGACCTCAGCGTGGTGGCCCATGTCTGCGATCACGTGGCCGTCATGTATCTGGGCCGTATCGTGGAAACCGCGCCCACCCGCACGCTGTTCTCTGGTCCGCGCCATCCATATACCAAGGCGCTGCTCTCCGCGATCCCGTCGCTTGACCCCGATGACCGCGGCAAAGCGCAAAAGCTTGAGGGGGAAATTCCTTCGCCCACAAACCCGCCGCCCGGGTGCAAGTTTCAAACCCGATGCCCCGCAGCAATTGATCGTTGCCGCGTGGAAGAGCCGGTGCTTGAGACCGCAGGGGTCGAACATAAGGTCGCCTGCCATCGGTGGCAGGAGCTGTCTGACTAGCGAACGATGTGTTGCAGGCAAGCGGGCATTGGCGGCCCCCTCTAGGTTTCCTTTTTGTCGTTAACGATGTTCATCGACGCCACACCGCTTTGACCCAGATCGACCTTTGCAAAAGGGCCGCCGTGGCACATTTGCCCGGGGTCTTTCAGGTCAACGGGTTCGGCCTCGGCCAAAAGGGCCTCGGCGAACTGTTCCGCGTTGTCCTTGGGTCGGTAGCCAAGAAAGGACGCTTTGGCATTGTCCACAGGTGCGCGGTCATTGTTTGACACGCCGTAAATCACGCTGAACCCTACCGAGGGCGTGTCGATGGCGCGTGTAACCAGTTGGATCAGATCATCATAAGACAACCACGACCCCAAAGCGCGGGTATTGTTGACTTGGGCACAGCTTAGGATGCGCAGGCAGACGGCTTCAAGGCCGCGCTTGTCCCAGTACATGCTGGCGAGGTCCTCGCTGAAGCATTTTGCCAAGCCGTAGAAGGTGTCGGGTCTGTGGGGTGCATCAATGCCGATGAAATCTGCCTTCTTGTGCATCCCGACCGCATGGATGGAAGAGGCATATACGACCCTTTGCAGCCCGTGCTGATATGCAGCCTCCCACACATTGTAGGAGCCGACGAAATTCGGACCAAGCAATTCTTCGAATGGTTTTTCATCCACGATGGCACCGAAGTGAACCACCATATCGGCCCCTTCCAAAAGCGGCGCGATCTGGTCATAGACCGCAATGTCGGCTTGGGTGAAACGTTCGTTCGGGTAAAGCGTGCCGATCTCGTTTGCGATATCGGTGCTGACCAGCTCTTGGCACATCTTCGACAAGGGCTCGCGCAGATATGATCCAAGACGTCCGGCAGCACCGGTCAAAACCAATTTCTTCAACATGTTCGTGTCCTTCCAAAATTATATGATGGCCTGTTCGATCATCGAGCGTTTGTCTTCTATCCGCTGATAATCAAAGGGCGTCAAATCGAGACTGCGGTATTCGCCATAGGTGATCAACTCGGCCACGCCGCGGCCAATCGCGGGGGATTGTTGCAACCCGTGGCCGGAAAACCCGTTCATGAAAACGAAGTTCTCGATCGTGGTGTGCCGCCCCAGAATAGCATTTTGATCAAGCGTATTATAGGCATAGTGTCCAACCCATTCATTGACCACCTTGACGCGATCAAATTGCGGAATGCGGGTGGCAACGGCAGGCCATGCCTTGGCCTCCCAGATGCTGTGATCAAATCCAAAGTCGTCATATGCTACGGCGATGTCTTCGTCTGGCGCGCATCCGGCCATGTAATATTTCCCCTCAGTACGGAAGTGCACCCCCGAAGGGTCAATCGTCAGGGGCAGGTCACGGTCCAGCGGGTCAGCGGCATCAAACACGTATGTATACCGTTTGCGCGGCTCCACAGGTAGCGAGACGCCAGCCAATCGTGCCGTAGCAAGTGCGCGGGGGCCAGAGGCGTTAACGACCGTGCCACAGCCCACAACGGCCCCGGATTTCAGCGTGACAGAGGCGACACTGCTGCCTGAGTTTGATTTCGTCATCGCAACGACTTCGTCGTGGATATAGTCGACGCCGCCGCGCTTGGCCTGACGTTTGAACCAGTCAAACATCGTGCCACCATCGAAATAGCCTTCATCGATCAGATTGTGATTTCCCGCCAGAATGTCGTCGAGCTGGTAGAACGGATAGGCCGCGGCAATTTCTGCGCGGTCCAGGTGTTTTGTGGCTGCTCCAAGCGATGTCTGGATCTGCTGGTTGCGCTTCAGCGTTTGTGCAAATTCGGCTGTATCTGCAAGGTACATGTAGCCAAAACTTTGCAGCGTTAAGTGTGGTACATCTGGATCATCGCCCATGAAGTGGCGGAAATTCTTGATAAACTGCGCGCCGAATTGTGACACCTGAACATTGATGGCCGAGCTGAACTGCTGACGAATGCAGCTGTTGGTGTGGCTGGTGGAGGCGAATTGATAGGTCGGGTCACGCTCGACCACCAGCACCGTGCCAACAAAGCCGGGAGTCTGCGTGAGCCACCAAGCCAGCGAGGACCCGAAGATCGCACCGCCAACGATCACGACATCATATGAAGAACGTCTAGGGGTCATCTGATTTCCTTCTGAAAGGGGTCTTGTCTGCAAAGGCTGCGATAGCTTGCAAGACCAAGCGGGCTCGGTGCAAACTAGATGCAATACAATTGGCCAAGCCTGCTCATTTAGCTTATGTTAAAGACCGATGGCACTGTCACTGGAAAAAGTTGCTCCCGGGGCTGGTCATCTTGGTGAATGGTATTGGTATTTTAGTCAGACGGAGAAGCAGCCCTTGCAATCGGACCGTACTGAGATCGAAAACCTTATCGCACGCGTTGCTATGAAGGATCGTGTCGCGTTTGATCAGCTTTATGACCGTGTTTCTGCGAAACTATTCGGGGTTTGCCTGCGTGTTTTGAACAAGCGCGCCGCCGCAGAGGATGCCATGCAGGATACATTTGTAAAGATATGGAAAAATGCAGATCGTTATTCTGCCAACGGATTAAGTCCGATGACATGGCTGATCACAATTGCGCGAAACACCTCTATCGACCGCCTTCGGGCCCGTAAAAAGGGTCACCAAGATATCGACACCCCCGGTTTTGAATTGGTCGCCCCGGGGCTGAATCCCGAACAGGCGGTTGTTGCATCATCCGAGGCATCGCGCCTGTCGGGATGTCTGGACACGCTTGAGGAAGATCGTGCCAAAGCCATTCGCGGGGCGTATCTTGACGGTGAAACCTACGCCGATCTTGCGGACCGCTTTGGTGTGCCGCTTAACACAATGCGCACATGGCTGCGGCGCGGGCTGATTGCCTTGCGGGAATGTATGAGCCAATGACAGAACAAACAGATACCCCGCGTGACGATGATGTCCTGGCCGCCGAACTTGTGCTTGGCCTGCCATCTGAAAAGGATCTCTTGGAGGGTCGCCGCAGAATGGCGACAGACTCGGAATTTGCATCACGAGTTGTCTTTTGGCAGGAACGCCTGAGTGCGATGACAGATGACATTAACCCCGTCAAACCGCCCGCGCGGGTCAAGAAAAAGCTACTTGCGCAAGTCTTTCCCAAAACCCGTGTTTCTGTCTTGCAGCGCGTTTGGCTGTGGCAGGGTGTCAGCATGGTATCCGTACTGTTTGCCGGCTACTTAGGCGTTCAACTGCTCGAGATGAACACGCGGCCAGACGCCCAGCCGACTGTATTGGCGGCCCAACTGGGCAGTGATACAAGCGCGTTGCAGGTCTTGGCGGTTGTCGAGCCGGTAAAGCACGAAATCGCTTTGCGTCGTATCTCGGGCGAGGTGTTGCCAAACCGTGTGTTCGAGCTTTGGGCGATCTTGCCCGACCAGGCACCGGTTTCGTTGGGCGTCTTACCTGACAGCGAAACAGTGCGCGTTCTTGTGCCTGAAGCTTTGCGCAGTCAGGCCGCCGAGATAACGCTGGCCATTTCGGACGAACCCATAGGGGGCTCTCCAACGGGTGCGCCTACCGGTGCCGTGCTTGCTGCGGGCGAAATGAAAGAACTTTAAACCTGTTTTCGCGGATCATGTCGGACTTGCGACGCCGATGTACTGCGTGGTTAAGCGATTAATATTTCGAAATTGATCAAAAACCGCAGATTATTTCCAATCACCTGAAACTCTTTGTCATTCATCCTCGTTGATACCGTATCTCGGCATCATAATGAAAACTGATGCCAAGAGTGGTGTTTGCGAGTTTTAGAGCAGCATATTTGGAAAAAGCGACGTGTCGCCGATGTGATCAGATGCTGCTCGTAAAGGTGAAATGGAACGATTTGCCGTTGTAACCAGTTTAACTAGTGTTCGCGCATTGCGCATGTAACGAGTGACCTGCCGGACAGTTCTGTATTGCAGACTGTTCGGCAGATTTTATTTCCATCTGGACGATGTGACCGAGAGGGGCTTTTGATGAAACGCCGGACATTATTGAAATACAGCAGTTTTGTGATGGCGCTGACGCCATTTTCTTTTACGGCACCTGCCCGCGCCGGCACCGTTGCCGAGGGTGACTTTGAAGTAAGCTATACTCCGGCAGAGTGGCGCGAAAGGCTGGACGAGGAAGCCTATGAAGTGCTGCGCAATGGGGGCACAGAACGCCCTTTTTCTAGCCCTTTGAACGACGAAGACCGCAAAGGTGTGTACCATTGCAAAGGCTGTGACCAGAGCCTTTATAGCTCTGAGACAAAATATGAAAGTGGCACAGGCTGGCCCAGCTTTTATGCCCCCCTTGAAAATGCGGTTGCTACGATGCCGGATCGCAGTCTGTTTTCTGTCCGTACAGAGGTGCATTGTGACCGGTGTGGTGGCCATTTGGGCCATATCTTCGACGATGGCCCCGAACCGACGGGCAAACGGCATTGCCTGAATGGCGTTGCATTGACGTTTGAACCTGCCACTGCATGAGCGACAAGATAACAGACACGCTAGTGCTTTTGGGCCGCCTGTTGTTGGCGGCCCTTTTTGTTGCCGGATGTGTTCAAAAACTTATTGCACCCGAAGCGACACAAGCGCTGCTTGAAGCGCGCGGATTGCCGACGATTTTGGTTTGGCCTGCGATGGCATTCAACGGTTTTGCCGCGTTTTGCCTGATGTGTGGGTTTTGGTTGGCTCCCGTCAGCTTTGCCTTGGCGCTCTACTGTATGATCACAAGTATTTTCCATTTGATCCCGGACGACCCATGGCAGATGTCGATCTTTGTCAAGAACTGGGCCATTGCAGGCGGCTTGCTGGTCTTGACCGCCCAGACGGTGCAGCAGTCCACCCGCTAAGTCCCGCGCGGCTTTGCCCGCAAGGTCGGATCGGCCTGCGTTGGATCTTCTGGCCAGGGGTGTCGAGGATAGCTTGCGCGCATGTCTTTGCGCACATCCGCATAGGATCCGATCCAAAACCCCGGCAAGTCAGTGGTCACCTGAACGGGGCGCTGAGCGGGTGACAACAGTGTGATTTGCAAGGGTTGCCCCGCGATCATGGGATGCCGGGTGACGCCAAACACCTCTTGCAGGCGCAACGAGATTTGGGGTTGCGCACCTTCGTAGTCAATTGCCAGTTTACGTCCCAGTGGCGTCGTAAAATGCGACGGGGCTGCTTTGTCCAACGCCTGTTGCTGATCCCAAGACAGCCGCGCTGTCAGGGCTGGAAGTAAATCAAACCCCTTCCAATCGCCTGCGCTGCGGACATTGACGAGATGGGGTAGCAGCCAGTCTCTCACCGTCTCCAACAGGTGAGTGTCCGAGAAATCCGGAAAATTGGCAAAGTCTGAGCCCATCAACCGCGCACGCGCCAGAAACAGCTTGGCGGCTTTGCCTGGGATCAGGCCCAGTTGCCGCACGCCGTCCAACATTGCCACAGCAACATCTTCGGGGGTCGCATCAGCCCATGCGCGATCATCCAGCACCAAAGCGCCAAAGCGCTCCTGTTGCCGCGTCAGCACGCGTCCGTCCCGCCGCGACCACGTGCAGACGTTATGCCATGCGATCTGATCGGGAAATGTGTCGCGTAGGTCGGTATCGGACAGGCGCACCGCTTGACGGATACGCGCCTCGCGCGGGTCGCCGTCCAAGTCGGTCGCAACCAGCATGCGCTCGCCCGCCATAGGATCACCGTCATTTACCACAGCCCCCTTACCACCAGACATCACGAAGCGCGCGCTATCGCCTTTGCGGCGAAGCGCTACACGGTCCGGATAGGCAAGTGCGGCCAGCACCCCAAGAGTGTCAGGGCCTTGGGGCGACTGCCCACGGGCGAGGCGCTTTGCCTCTTGGCGGATGCGGGCGAGGGTGGCTTGGTTGGGTTCGCCCAGACTGCGCTTGCCCGCGACAGCATCCATGCGCAAAGACAGATCAATGGGCGCGCCGCGCAGCGGGTCCCGTTCTGACAGGACCGCGGCCAGTGTTGGGGCACTGCGCCCGCCTTTTGCCACCATGTGGGCCAGTCTGGGATGCAGTGGCAACCGCGCCAACGCGCGGCCGTGATCGGTGATGCGCCCTGCGCCATCCAATGCGCCGAGCATTTTCAAAACGCCTTGCGCTTCGGCCAGACGCCCCTCGTGCGGGGGCGTGACAAAGCTGAGGTCGGCGGCTTGCGCGCCCCACATCGCCAACTCAAGCGCAAAGGATGACAGGTCGCCAACCTCTATCTCGGCAGGCGGAAAGGCTGCCAATGCGCCTTCTTCACCTCTGGTCCACAGCTTAAAAGCGATCCCTTTGGAAACACGCCCGGCGCGGCCGGCCCTTTGGGTGGCTTCGGCCCGCGTCACCCGGTCTGTCACCAGACGGGACATACCCGACGACGGGTCAAATTCTGCTCGCCGCGCACGCCCACCATCCACAACGATCTGAATGCCCTCGATGGTAAGCGAGGTTTCAGCAATAGAGGTTGCCAGCACGATCTTGCGCCCCGATTTGGCAGGGGCAATGGCTGCGCGCTGTGCTTTGAATTCCATCGCGCCAAACAGGGGGGCAACCGTACAGTCGGGGGGCAACCGGTCCCGCAATGCGACCTCGACGCGGCGTATCTCCCCTTCACCGGGCAGAAACACCAAAGCCGATCCCGGGGCCGTGTTTACCGCGTGGATCACCAGATCGGCCAGGGCCTGTTCGAAACGCTGCTTGCCGACGGGACGATCCAGCCAATGTGGCTTGACCTCAAAACTGCGACCTTCCGAGGTGACAATCGGCGCGTCCATCAAGGCTGCAACGGGTGCAGCGTCCAAAGTGGCAGACATCGCGACCAGCAGCAGATCGTCGCGCAACGCACCCGCCACCTCAAGACACAGCGCAAGGCCCAGATCGGCATTGAGAGACCGTTCGTGAAATTCATCGAAGATCACCGCGCCAACGCCAGGCAGGTCCGGATCTTGTTGGAGCATCCGGGTCAGGATCCCTTCGGTCACCACCTCGATGCGGGTATCTGCGCTGATGCTTGACGCCCCCCGCACGCGAAAGCCAACCGTCTGCCCGACGTCCTGACCCAAAGTGGCAGACATGCGTTCAGCGGCAGCCCGTGCGGCAAGGCGGCGGGGTTCCAGCATGATAATCCGGCCCTGTGTCAGGCCCGCGTCCAGCATCGCCAAGGGCACCCTTGTGGTTTTACCCGCACCAGGCGGCGCTTGCAGAACCACACGGCCCGATCTGCGCAGGGCGTCAATCACCTGCGGCATTACCTGATCAATGGGAAGTTCATACGCCATAGACTGGGTTATGGGTGAAACTCTGCGCGCCGCCAACCCTACCGTTGCTCTGGACATTTGCAGAGCATCGTTTGAAAGATGCAGGCCAAGGTAAAGGGGCAGTGGCATGGATATCGAGAATTTGGCCAAAGGGATCGCCGGGGGGGAACGCCGTGCGCTGGCACGCGGGATTACGCTGGTCGAATCGTCCCGGTCAGATCACAGAGCCCAGGCGACAGCCCTGCTTGCGGCCCTGCCAAAAGAACGCGAGGCATTGCGGATCGGGCTGTCTGGAACGCCGGGTGTGGGCAAATCGACCTTTATCGAAAGTTTTGGCATGATGCTGATTGCGCGCGGTCTGCGCGTGGCCGTGCTGGCGATCGACCCGTCATCGTCCCGTACTGGCGGATCGATACTTGGCGACAAGACCCGTATGGATATGCTGGCCCGCGAGAGCGCGGCGTTTATCCGCCCGTCTCCCAGTCAGACACATCTGGGCGGTGTTGCGCGGCGCACCCGCGAAGCGGTCAGCCTGTGCGAAGCGGCTGGCTTTGATGTCGTGCTGATCGAGACCGTAGGCGTTGGCCAGTCGGAAACGGTTGTTGCAGAGATGTCGGATGTCTTCTTGCTGCTTCTCGCGCCCGCGGGAGGGGACGAGTTGCAAGGTGTGAAGCGCGGGATCATGGAAATGGCGGATATCATCGTGGTCAATAAAGCCGACGGTGATCTTAAACCTGCGGCATCGCGCACCTGTGCGGATTACGCAGGAGCATTGCGACTGCTGCGCAAACGCCCGCAGGACCCAGACGGATTTCCCAAAGCGATGATGGTTTCAGCCTTGCAGGAAAACGGCCTGAAAGAGGCGTGGGACGAGGTGAAAACCCTGACAGACTGGCGTCGGGAGCAAGGGTTTTGGCAGCGCACACGCGCAGCGCAAGCCCGCTACTGGTTTGAACAGGCAGTCAAACACGCCTTGTTGGCCCAGTTGGACGCGCCAAAAGCGAAAGCAGCCCTGAAGGCGCTAAGCGACCGTGTGGCGCAAGGTGCGGAGGACCCGACCAAGGCAGCACAGGATTTCGTGATGCAGTTGGACCGTTGAAACGGGGGCGGAATTTTCAAAAATTCCGGGGCGATTTCTTTGAACGAAATCGGCGAGTTTCGCGAGGGTGATGCCTAGCCCGCCGCCTTGGGGTGGGCGCTATTGTAGACTTCCATCAAACGGGCTGTATCGACAGCCGTGTAGGCTTGGGTCGTTGATAGCGATGCGTGGCCAAGCAGCTCTTGTATCGCGCGCAAGTCACCGCCCGCATCCAGCAGATGGGTCGCAAAGCTGTGGCGCATCGCATGGGGTGTCGCCGTTGCAGGCAATCCCAACTGCATGCGCGCATCTGCCATCACCTGCGAGATGGCGCGGGCTGCCAAGGGACCTCCGCGCACAGCTTTGAACAGGGGGGCGTCGCGTTCCTGGGGGAAAGGGCAGGCGCGTAGATAGGCCTCCACGGCTTCCTGGACAGCAGGCAGAACAGGCACAACGCGTTCTTTGCCGCCTTTGCCTAAAATGCGCAAAACATCCGGCAGAGGGGCATCCTTGCCTTTCAGCGCCAGTGCTTCGGATATCCGCAGTCCGCATCCCCAAAGCAGGGTCAGCACAGCCACATCGCGGGCTGCGACCCATGGGTGGCGCGATTGCATTTCCACGCACTCTATCATCGCCTTGGCGGCATCGATCGCCAAGGGGCGGGGGAGCTTTTTGGGAAACTTGGGTGACCGCGTCGATAAAACAGCTGTCGCCTCGAACCCTTCGCGCTCTGCCAGCCAGCGATAGAATGCTTTTACTGCTGACAGTTTACGCGCCAGCGAGCGTGGCCCAACATCAGGCCCGCGGGTTCTTGCCATCCAACTGCGCATGTCCGAGATGGTCAGCTTTGCCAGCGCGCCCAACCCCTGACTGTCGCCTTTGTGCAGCGTCATGAAGGCCAGAAAATCGGTAACATCGCCCTGATAGGCTGTGATCGTGTTCTCGGCGGCCCCCTTGAGAGCGCGCTGGTGACCAAGCCACGTCTGCAACGCGTCCCGCGCAGCGGGGCTGATTAAAAGAGCGTTTGCGCCCGTGCTCAAGACAGCCAGCGGCGCATCGCCCGCTCGAAGACACCTGCAAAAAAGCCCAACAGGTCGGTGCCTTGTTGCGGGCCGAACATATGCGGATCTTCTGATCCCAGAATCAACAGGCCGGGCAGACGCCCCTCGCCGAAGTTCAGCTTGAGGCATGCCTCTGATCTGATCCAATCCGCGCTATCGCCGTAAACGCTGGCGGGGCTGTCTTGCACGCCGCGCAAAGTCACTTGGCGAACAGTGCCGCCACGCCCCGATGTCAGATATTCGTTGATAAAGCCCGGTTCGGCCACGTTGAGCACATCGCCAAGCCGTTTGACGGCCGGGTCATTGTCGTTCTGAACAGATTCCAGCACCAGCCGCACCGCATCGACGCGTAGAATATCGGCAACTTCGCCGCCAAGATCACGCAAGAAGGTCTCAAACTCGACCGGGTCCAGCATGCGCAGGACCGCGCGGTGAATCTGGTTTGTGCCTGCAAGGTTCTCGTAAGCTGCAGCGATAACATTGCGATGGGTGTCTTCCAGCCGGTCCAGTCGTGTCTCCAGCCGGTCCATGGCGATGCCGCGCAAATCCACGATATTGCCGCCCATTGCACGCTCGTTTGCGGCTATAAGAGCTTGCATTACATCGCTGTCGTCAAGGATGACATCGGGTTGCGAAATAATCGCTTCGCGAAGAGAATCTTCGATCTTGTGGTTGCTGCTCATGCCTGTCTCGTTCTTATTTTTGGTGTTGATACCATGAGGTTTCGATAAAATCTGCCCTTTTCTTTTGGATTTCCGCCAATTTTTTTCGGCAGGTCCAGAAGATTTCAGCTTTTGGATAGTCGCTGCTGCAGCATTTGCTTGTCAGCTTCGCGCTTGGAAGCATTCAGAGACACTATGAGAGAAAACCTCTTAAGCAGGGCTGAACAGGCCAACATCCTCTTCCCCCTCAGCCTATCCAAGTTACGCGCGTTACCTGAAAGCATCGCGCGTAACCGGAGTGATGGCTCATAGGCCGGCTTAAAGAATTTTCTGACCGGTCTTCGCCCAATCAGACATGAATTGCTCAAGTCCTTGGTTGGTAAGAGGATGCATCGCCAGTTTCTTGATCACCTCTGGTGGGGCGGTCATGACGTCTGCACCGATGCGCGCCGCATCCAGAACATGGTTCACCGTGCGGATTGAGGCCGCCAGTATCTGCGTTTCGAAACCGTAGTTGTCGTAAATGATGCGGATGTCTTGGATAAGATCCATGCCATCGATGTTGATATCATCCAAGCGACCAATAAAGGGAGAGATGAAGGTCGCCCCCGCCTTGGCCGCAAGCAGGGCCTGGTTGGCAGAAAAGCACAGCGTGACGTTCACCATCTTGCCTTCGCCCGACAGTACCTTACAGGCCTTGAGGCCATCCCACGTCAGAGGCAGTTTCACCGTGATGTTGTCAGCGATCTCTGCCAGTTTGCGGCCCTCGGCGATCATATCGTCGGCCTTGAGAGCTACCACTTCTGCAGAAACGGGGCCATCGACCAGATCACAAATCTCTTTTGTGACTTCCAGAATATCGCGGCCTGATTTCAGGATTAGCGACGGGTTGGTTGTCACACCATCGACCATTCCCAGATCGTTAAGTTCGGCAATCGCGTCGATTTCTGCGGTATCTACGAAAAATTTCATATTACGTCTTTCCAGTTAGAAGAGTTGGCAGGTTGGAATAGGCAAGCCAAATGGCTATGTCCTTTAGCAATGGCTTTAACGCATGATCTGCTTTGCCGAAACCCTAATTCCCGCAACCCCAAGGCCGGAGCAACTGGTGACCCCCCCTGAATTCTTTCACCAAGGTGATCTGGTTGCGGTTATGACAACCCAGCCGTTAGGCCGTGCGCTGGATTACAAAGCGCCTGAGGGCGGGTGCCACCTTGGTGCCTTTGTCGAGGTGCCTTTAGGGCCGCGCAAAGTGTTGGGGGTGGTCTGGGGCGTGGGGCAGGGCGATTACGAACTGTCCAAAATCCGGTCGGTCATTCGCGTGTTGGACGCCGCCCCGATGCGAGAGGAGCTGCGGTCGTTCCTCAGCAAGGCCGCTGCCTATACATTGACGCCCATGCCCGCGATGCTGCGGCTGGCGACCCGCGCGCCGGGGCTGGGCGATCCACCCTCAATGCGCAAGATCTACAGGCGTGGCACGACCGATCCTGACCGGATGACAGATGCGCGCCGGCGGGTTCTGGCAACGCTGGCCGATTACGGTGATTTGTCGTTTACCCTTAAAGAACTGGCCGAGATGGCCGGAGTGACGTCGTCGGTAATCAAGGGGCTCGTGGCCCAGGACGCCGTGCTGGAACAAGACAGCCCGCGCGACGTGCCGTTTTTGCGCATGGACCCAAGCCTGCCCAGCAAGGAACTGACAGTGGACCAGTCAGAGGCTTCGGCTTTGCTGTCCGTTGGTGTGCAATCGGGCCAATATGGCACAACCTTGCTGCGTGGTGTCACAGGGTCGGGCAAGACCGAAGTGTATCTGGAGGCGGTCGCCGCCGCGCTGAAGGCCGGGCGGCAAGCCTTGGTCTTGCTGCCAGAAATTGCGCTGACCGAACAGTTCTTGCACCGGATCGAAACGCGCTTTGGGGCCAAGCCTGCCGAGTGGCACTCAGGTGCCACAATGACCGAGCGCCGCCGGATTTGGCGGATGGTCGGGCAGGGGCAAGCGCAGGTGGTGATCGGCGCGCGTTCGGCGCTGTTCTTGCCGTTCCAGAATCTGGGCCTGATCGTGGTCGATGAGGAACATGATACCTCGTACAAGCAGGAAGAAGGCGTGTTGTATAACGCCCGTGACATGGCGGTTCTGCGCGCGTCGATCTGCGGCGCGCAAGTGGTGCTGGCATCGGCCACGCCGTCGCTGGAAAGCTGGGCAAACGCAGAAGCCGGGAAATACACGAGGGTAGAGCTGACCTCGCGGTTTGGCCCTGCGGTTATGCCCCAGATGGGCGCGATTGATATGCGCGCAGAAGGATTGCCCAGCGACAAATGGATTTCCCCGACCTTACGGGTAGAGGTCGACAAACGATTGGAACGCGGCGAGCAAGCCATGCTCTTCATCAACCGCCGTGGCTATGCGCCGGTCACGCTGTGTCGGGCTTGCGGGCACCAGATCGGATGTGATCATTGTGATGCCCGCATGGTCGAGCACCGGTTCCTGAAACGTCTCGTTTGCCACCAATGCGGCGAAAGCAAACCCATGCCAGAGGCCTGCCCGTCGTGCGAAGCCGAGGGCAAGCTGGCCGCTGTCGGGCCAGGCGTGGAACGTCTGGGAGAAGAGGCTGCGGCCCTTTGGCCCGATGCGCGGGTCGCGACGCTTAGTTCGGACATGTACGGCTCGGCGCGCGCTTTGAAGGCCGAGATTGCCGGTATTGCAGAGGGTGCCGCAGATATCATCATCGGTACGCAGCTGGTGGCAAAAGGCCACAACTTTCCTAATCTCACGCTGGTGGGCGTGATTGATGCTGATCTGGGGCTGATGGGGTCAGACTTGCGTGCGGCTGAACGGACCTTTCAACTGATGCGTCAGGTCGCGGGCCGTGCCGGTCGGGCAGAGGCACCGGGGGCGGCATTTTTGCAGACCTATCAGCCCGACCATCCGGTGATCCGCGCCATTCTGGCAGGCGAGGAAGAAGCGTTTTGGAAAGCAGAAGCGGCAGAGCGCCGTCAGGCCGGTGTGCCGCCTTATGGCCGCATGGCTGGAATCATCCTGAGTGGGCCTGATGTGGCAGCCGTATTCGAGGCGGGTAACCAACTGGCGCGCCAGGACGGCCCGCTGCGCGCTGTGGGCGCACAGGTTTACGGCCCCGCACCCGCCCCCGTTGCGCGGGTGCGCGGGCGGCACCGTGTGAGGTTGCTGGTCAAGGCGGATAAATCGGTACCTTTGCAGGACGCGTTGGCAAAATGGGTGGGGCAGTTGCGTTTAAAGGGGGACTTGCGGATCGCCGTCGATATTGATCCGCAGAGTTTTTATTGAGTCTTTTGTGGTTTTGCCCAAAGGGGCAAAACGTGCCTTCGGCGAGGATTTTATCCATTTGGAAGTGAGGCGCGCGCCCATGCTCAAACGGCTTGGAACTATTTGATCTCGTCAAGGCATGCGAAGCGGCGTATGGGGCAAAGTATGACGCAATTCGTGACCCTTGCAGATGCCAAGCATCAACCGTTCTGGCGCCGCCCTGTGGCGCTGTTGTTTTTGATGGCTCTGGCCATGCCCATCGCATTTAACACATGGTCGGCGCTGCTGAATAATTTTGTGATCGAGGTCGCGAACTTTGATGGCTCTGACATCGGTTTGTTGCACACCGTGCGCGAAATCCCGGGCTTTCTGGCCGTCGGTGTTATCGCGATTATCATATTTGTGCGCGAGCAGGTTTTGGGACTGGTATCGCTGGTTCTGCTGGGGGTGGCGACAGCTTTCACCGCCTGGTTTCCGTCCATGGGCGGGATTTTGACGATCACGATGCTAAGTTCGATCGGGTTTCATTACTACGAGACCGTGAACCAGTCGCTGCAATTGCAGTGGCTCAAGATCGAGGATGCGCCGCGTATGCTTGGTTGGCTGATGGCGGCGGGGTCGGCGGCGACATTGGTGGCCTATCTGGCGATTATGGCGCTGTGGGACACGCTGTCGCTGTCTTATAACATCGTCTACATGATTGGAGGCGGAGTGACGGTCGTGATCGCCTTGTTTGCGCTATTTGCCTATCCGCAGTTCGAGGCCCCCCATCCGCAGGTCAAGAAGATGGTGCTGCGCAAGCGCTATTGGCTATATTATGCGTTGCAGTTCATGTCGGGTGCGCGGCGGCAGATTTTCGTCGTTTTCGCCGGCTTCATGATGGTTGAACGCTTTGGCTTTGACGTCCACGAAATCACCTTACTGTATCTGATCAACCTGATCGCAAACATGATGTTTGCCCCGTTGATGGGGCGCGCTGTGGGGTATTTCGGGGAGCGGCGTACATTAGCTTTTGAATACATCGGCCTGATCTGCGTTTTTCTGGCATATGGGGGCGTGTATTATCTGGGCTGGGGCGTCTTGATCGCGGCGACACTGTATGTTCTGGACCATATGTTTTTTGCCCTTGCACTGGCCCTGAAAACCTACTGTCAAAAAATCGCTGATCCCGGCGACATTGCGCCCACTGCAGCTGTCGCCTTTACCATTAACCATATTGCGGCAGTGTTCTTGCCGGTCGCGTTGGGATTGTTGTGGATGGTGTCACCGGCGGCTGTGTTCTTTCTGGCGGCGGGCATGGCGGGCATATCGCTGGGGCTGTCGCTGATGATCCCGCGCCACCCTGTACCGGGGCACGAGACGATCTTTAGCGTGCGCCTGACTGCGGCAGCCGAATAGCCAAACCTTGACCCGACAGGCGCGCCTGCTTAGGCGATGCTTGAAACCTGCGGAGAGACCGATGCCCACATTCACAGCCCTGTCCACCCTTGAAGGACGCAAGCCCGCCTATGCCTTGGGTGAGGCGATGGAGAACCTTGTGCCGGAGCCAACAGGTGTTGGCGTCTTCGAGATAGAAGACGGATCGGGCCTATGGGAAGTCGGCGGTTATTTTGAACAAGCCCCCGATGAAACCGCCCTGGCCATTCTGGCAGCAAGCATGGGGGCCAAGGATTTTGTCGTCTCGGAATTGCCAGAAACCGATTGGGTCGCCCATGTGCGCCGCGAACTGTCTCCGGTCGAGGCGGGACGGTTTTTCGTCTACGGCAGCCATGACGCCGACAAGGTGCCAGAAGGGTGCGAGCCGCTGCTGATCGAGGCTGCGATGGCCTTCGGGACCGGCCACCACGGCACAACGCTGGGCTGCCTGCGCGCGCTTGACCGCTTGGCCAACGAGGGCATGATCGGGCTGAACGTTGCCGACATCGGCTGCGGCACGGCCGTTCTGGCGATGGCGGCAGCGCGGATTTGGCCGAACGCTGTGGTGGCAAGCGACATTGATGAAGTGGCCGTTGATGTCGCACGTGCCAATGCCGCGGCGAACGGGCTAAGTGACCGGCTGATTTGTGTCGAGGCTGCTGGTTTTGACCATCCAGACCTAGCTGGGAAAGCGCCCTTTGATCTGATCTTTGCCAACATCCTCAAAGGGCCTTTGATTGCATTGGCCCCAGATATGGCCGAGGCGCTGGCACCTGGCGGAAAGGCAATTCTGTCGGGCATCCTGAACGAGCAGGCAGATGACGTGATTGCCGTGTATGCGCAATCAGGAATGGCGTTGCTGAACCAAGAGATGATTGGGGACTGGACGACACTGACTGTCGAGAAAAAGCCATAAGCGGTGCAAAATTCGCCCGCTTGTGTTTTCGCGGTGCTGTCGTTTCAAAAAGATAAGCCACGCTGACCGGTTTGGTGAGCGTGGCTCGTTTTCGTTGATTGAACTGCCCTTGGGGCGCTGTCGTGACATCGCGCCTTAGCGGATGAAGTGGTTCAAAGCGACAGATTCGATATTGCTGCGTGTCAGGCCGATATCGTCAAGTTCGCGGTCGGTAAGAGCGGACAGGGCGTTGCGTGTGACGCGGGCGTCGTTCCAAGCAATGACACTTCCAACGATGTCGCCCAGATGGGAGAAAACGCGGTTGACTGTCGATGCGGTGGCGTAATTAGTCGTCGGTGTGTAGAACAGAGCCATTAGAGTGATCCTTGAAGAGAAATAAGCCGATTATGTATCGGAATGCTCAGCAAGTAGGCAGTTTGAAAACTTCTCGCAACACCCAGACTTGCATGTGTGATCTGCGTTTTCTGCATAGCAGCATTTTTTCTGAAACCTCAATAAATTATGGCGAATATGAGGCAGGGTCGGTGCCGTTGGCGGCTGGCCAACGGTCGTTTTAAGGCAAAACCCGTCGCCAAAACGCGAGATTGTGTCCTTTCCAAGGCAGGGTCGAAAAGCCTTGGTGGGTGTTCGTGTTTTGTGCTAATCGTCAGAAAACATAAAATCTGAGGTAAATAGGCACATGATACGGGTAATCGGTATTGATCCGGGACTACGCAATATGGGGTGGGGCATCATTGATGTTTCCGGAAGCCGGTTGAGCCATGTGGCAAACGGGGTTTGCGTATCGGAAGGACCGGACCTTGGATCGCGTCTGCTGTCTTTGCATGCGCAACTGACACGGATCATTGTGACCTACAGACCGCAAACAGCGGCGGTTGAACAGACTTTTGTAAACAAGGACGGCGCGGGGACGCTTAAGTTGGGGCAAGCGCGGGGCATTGCGATGCTGGTGCCAGCGCAGGCCGGGCTGAAAGTAGGTGAATACTATCCCAATACGGTCAAGAAAACTGTTGTTGGTGTTGGCCACGCGGATAAGGGGCAGATCTTGCCCATGGTACGGATGCAATTGCCGGGAATTGAAATCGCAGGCCCCGATGCCGCAGATGCCTTGGCCATCGCGATCTGTCACGCGCATCATGGTGGGGCCAGCACATTGGCCCAGGCCGTTGCAAAGGCCACGGCATGATTGGCAAGATCACCGGCCGCATCGATTACCGTGCCCCCGACCATGTGCTGATCGACGTGCGCGGCGTCGGGTACCTTGTCTATTGCTCTGACCGGACGCTGGCAGCCTTGCCGGGCGTCGGAGAGGCTGTTGCTCTTTTTACCGATCTGGTGGTGCGCGAGGACCTGATGCAACTGTTTGGCTTTCAAACCCTGGCCGAGAAGGAATGGCACCGCCTTTTGACGTCGGTGCAAGGGGTCGGTGCCAAGGCTGCTTTGGCGATCCTTGGCGCGCTTGGGCCTGATGGGGTCAGCCGTGCGATTGCGTTGGGGGATTGGAATGCGGTCAAGGCAGCAAAGGGTGTTGGTCCAAAGATTGCGCAGCGTGTGGTGCTGGACCTCAAGGATAAAGCCCCCGGCGTGATGGCAATGACCGCCACCTTGGCCGAAGCAAACGGAGAGGTCGAGGCGGTGCAAGTGATTGAGCCCTCTGAACCTAAACGCCGCCCCGCCCCTGCGCTGAACCAATCCGCACAGTCAGAAGCGCTTTCTGCGCTTAACAACCTTGGCTACGGCCCCGGTGATGCTGCAGGGGCCGTTGCACAAGCGGCGGGCGAAAATCCCGAAGCGGATACACCGATCCTGATTCGTGCAGCGTTGAAACTTCTGGCCCCAAAGGGGTAGAGTGGGGCGTCAGCAGCGCAAGCGCCCCTTATGCCTTGGATAGTAGATGATCGATAGCGACCCAACCCTGCGGCCTGATCCGCTGCCCGAGGACTTTGACCGCGCACTGCGTCCGCAGATGCTGGATGAATTCGTAGGTCAGGCCGAGGCGCGCTCGAACCTCAAAGTGTTCATCCAATCCGCCAAACAACGTGGCGAGGCGATGGACCACACACTGTTCCACGGCCCCCCCGGCTTGGGTAAAACGACGCTGGCGCAAATCATGGCCCGAGAATTGGGCGTGGGGTTTCGGATGACATCGGGGCCTGTGCTGGCGAAAGCCGGTGATCTTGCGGCGATCCTGACCAATCTTGAGGCCCGCGATGTCTTGTTCATCGACGAAATTCACCGCCTTAACCCGGCGGTGGAAGAAGTGCTGTATCCCGCTCTGGAGGATTTCGAGCTTGATCTGGTCATTGGCGAAGGCCCTGCGGCGCGCACGGTGCGAATTGAATTGCAGCCCTTCACGCTTGTCGGAGCGACGACCCGTATGGGGTTGCTGACCACGCCGCTGCGCGACCGTTTTGGCATTCCGACCCGACTGGAATTCTACACAGAGGATGAGTTGTTCATTATTGTTGACCGCAATGCCCGCAAGTTGGGGGCTCCGGCAGACGAGGGCGGCGCACGCGAGATTGCGAAACGCGCCCGCGGCACACCGCGGATTGCGGGGCGGTTGCTGCGCCGTGTCGTGGATTTTGCAGTGGTCGAGGGCGATGGCCGTGTCACACGCGAACTTGCCGATATGGCGCTGACACGTTTGGGTGTGGACAAGCTGGGGCTCGACAGCGCCGATCGGCGCTATCTTCGGTTGGTTGCCGAGAACTACCAAGGTGGCCCCGTAGGGATCGAGACGATGTCGGCGGCGTTATCCGAGAGCCGCGATTCGCTTGAAGAGGTGATCGAGCCGTTTTTGCTGCAGCAAGGCTTGATCCAGCGAACACCGCGCGGTCGGATGTTGGCGCAAAAAGCATGGACGCATTTGGGGATTGCACCGCCCAAACCACGGGCGGATTTGTTTGATTGAGGCCCCGGAGCCTTCGGCGAGGATTTTAGACCATTTGGAAGATGCGATGACACCACAAGATATCGAAGCACTGTTTACACGCGAAAGCGGGGATTTTGTTTTCGCGCGGTGTGGGCGGCCCTTGTCGCCGGTTGTGTTCGGGGTCGATGATGCGACGTTGTCTGTGATCAAGGGAGCTTTGGAGGCGGTTTGCGTCCTGTCCAACCACAAGATGGCCGAAACGGATCCAGAGCTTGGCAGCAACCTGATGATGTTCTTTTTCAAGGAGTGGTCTGAGCTTTTGGACGTACCGGGGCTGGACCGTCTGGTGCCTGACTTGGGGCCTTTGGTCGAAAAGTTGCAAGCCGTGGAGGCAAATCAATACCGTTTGTTCCGGTTTGACGAGGCTGGGGCGATCAAAGCCTGCTTTGTCTTCCTGCGGATGGACCAGCATCTTAGCGCTGTGCCTGCGCAGACATTAGCGCTCAGCCAGATCGTGCAGTCGTTTTTGCTGTGGTCTGATACTGCCTTTAAGGAAAAATCGCCCTTGGTGGTTGCGGATGGCACCACGATTTTGCGCCCTGATGTCGCCGAGCTTTTGCGCGCCGCCTATGACCCCGTGCTGCCCCTCGCTGCGCAAGATGCATCCCATGCGCTGCGCCTTTTTGCGCGGTTGAGTAAGCCCCAATGACCCATCGCTTGCCGATCCGCGTTTACTATGAAGATACCGACATGGCCGGTATCGTTTATTACGCCAACTACCTGCGTTATATCGAGCGCGCCCGCAGCGATTGGGTGCGCGAGATTGGAATTGACCAGCTTGAGATGAAAGCGGCTGGCGTTGTTTTCGCCGTGCGCCGTGTCGAGGCGGATTACATTGCGCCCGCGGTTTTCGACGATCTGCTTGAGGTACGCACCTGGGCCACATCCATCGGGCCTGCGCGCATGGTCATGACGCAGGAAGTGTGGCGCGCAGATACGCTGTTGTTTCAGGCGGCTGTCACGATTGTGTGCATCAACGCGGGCGGGAAACCCTGCCGATTGCCAGCGAAACTCCGCTCAATCCCCGTTTGAGGGGCGGATTGGTGCCATACGCCTAGCAATCGACATTGCACTTCGCTAAGATTGCGGCAAATAGCGCCTTGGAAAACAGGGCCGTTGAGGCGGAACAGCCCCGCGAGGGGCCTTTATAAAGAGCAGAACCGATGGAAGCAGAAACGCTGGCGGCGGCGAGCGAGATTGATTTCTCGCTTTTGGGTCTATTTTTTCGGGCAACGATTACAGTTAAATTGGTGATGATCAGTCTGATCATCGCGTCTTTCTGGTCTTGGTCGGTCATCGTTCAGAAAATCATTCAATACCGGAAGGCCAAAGCTGACGCGGATCGTTTTGATCAGGCGTTCTGGTCGGGTGAACCGCTGGACGGGTTATACGATACGATTGGCCCTGATCCTGACGGGGCTGCGGAAAAGATATTTTCAGCAGGTATGACCGAATGGCGCCGTTCTCACCGCGAAGATGGCGGCCTGATCCCCGGTGCAACGGCACGGATTGACCGTTCAATGGATGTGGCCATCGCCAAGGAAGTTGAACGGCTCCAAAAGGGGTTGCCCGTTCTGGCGACAACCGGATCAACGGCACCGTTTGTCGGTCTGTTCGGTACCGTCTTTGGCATCATGCACTCGTTCATCGAAATCGCATCCCAGCAAAACACCAGCCTCGTCGTTGTGGCACCCGGTATTGCTGAGGCGCTTTTGGCGACAGGCATCGGCCTTTTGGCCGCTATTCCAGCGGTAATCTTTTATAACAAGCTTAGCGCTGATGCGGACCGTATCCTTGGCAGCTACGAAGCATTTGCCGATGAATTCGCGACCATCCTTAGCCGTCAGCTGGACAGCTAAACGATGGGCGCTGGTGTAACAAAGAAATCTGGTGGTGGCGGGCGTGGCCGGCGCAGAGGTCGCGCGCAGCCCATGGCCGAAATCAACATCACACCTTTCGTAGACGTGATGCTGGTGCTGTTGATCATTTTCATGGTTGCCGCACCGTTGCTGACCGTCGGCGTCCCCGTCGAGCTGCCTAAAACAGCCGCAACTGCCCTGCCATCCGATCAGGAAGAACCGTTGACGATTACATTGCTGGCTGATGGATCTGTCCAGATCCAGAAGACAGCAACCCAACGAGACGATCTGATCCCGAAACTGCGCGCAATTGCGGCTGAACGTGCCAGTGACCGCGTGTTTTTGCGCGCTGATGGTGCTGTATCTTATGCCTTGGTGATGGAGGTTATGGGTGCCCTGAACGCGGGTGGTTTTTCCAACATCGGCCTGGTTACCGAAACGGGTGGTCCCAAGCTGGACGGCACAGGGCCGTCAGGCGGTTAACCATGCACACTGGGCATTACATTTCTGGCGCAGGGCATCTGGGGTTGATTGCCTTCATGTTATTCGGTCGCGTCTTCACGCCCGATCCCGAGCCCTTCGAGATGCAGGAAGTATCCGTGTTATCTGCTGCGGAGTTTGATGCGCTCGTTGCGGCTTCGCAGTCGCCCCAACAGGCCAGTGAGGTCGAACAACCCGTAGCGCCGGCTCCGCCCACCCCAATCCCTGAGGTGGCCGCAACGCCAGACAGCGCGATCCAGCAACCGCCGCCGATCCAGTCCGAGACCCCTCCGCCTGATCCAACGCCGCAGGTCGCCGAGCAAACGCCACCGCCCGCGGCTGACGTAAGCGACACCGCACCTGAATCGCCCGAGCCGCCTGCCGAAGTTGCCGTGCTGGTACCCGAGGTGGCACCGGTCGCTGTGCCGCGTCCCGTGGAACGCGTTGCCCCTGAAGCCGTCGCACAGCCTGATCCGGAAGCCCGCCCGGACGTGGTCGAACAACAAGCTACAACGCCCGATGCCCCCGCTGAAACTGTCGTGGAAGAAGCGCAAGTGGCGACTGCACCGGAAGAAGCCACAACCGAAATCGTGACCGAAGCGGCAGAGACACCCAAGGCTGCGCCCAATCAGTCTCCGCGCCCGCCTGCGCGCAGACCGACGCCGCCTGCGCCACAGGTTGCTGAACCCGTCGAGGTGCCGACACCTACGCCACCAACACCTACGCCCACACCGACGCAGCCTGCTGTTGATACCGACGCTGTGGCGGCGGCTTTGGCCGAAGCACTGGGGACGCCGGACACGCCTGCCGCAACGGCCCCCGCAGGGCCTACCGGGCCGCCCCTCACATCGGGCGAGAAGGAATCGCTGCGTCTTGCCGTGTCGGCGTGTTGGAATGTGGGATCATTGTCCTCTGAAGCGCTGCGCACCACAGTTGTGGTAAGCGTCGCCATGAACCAAGATGGCACACCGCAAACCAACACCATTACGATGACAAGCAGTTCTGGCGGGTCGCAAGCTGCTGCGGGGCAGGCGTTTGAAGCTGCAAGACGGGCGATAATCCGCTGTGGATCGCGCGGATATCAGCTACCTCTGGATAAATTTGGCCAATGGCAGAATATTGAGATGACATTTAATCCTGAAAGGATGCGCATCAAATGATTTTACGAGTATTGAGCACATGTCTGGCGCTGCTCTGCGCCCTTGCTGTCACGGGCACCGCGCAGGCCCAGCAAGGCCCGTTGCGGATCGAGATTACCGAAGGCGTGATCGAGCCTTTGCCGTTCGCCGTTCCCAGCTTTCAACCCGAAAGCGGTGATGCGGGGCAATTGGCGGTCGATCTGGCCCGTGTCGTATCTGAAGATCTGGTTGGGTCCGGCTTGTTCCGCGAAATTCCGGCAAGCGCATTTATCTCGACGGTCAGCGATTTTAACGCACCCGTGCAATATGCCGATTGGAAAGCGATCAACGCGCAGGCGCTGATCACGGGGGCGGTGAGTGTCTCGGGCAATTCGCTGAATGTTAAGTTCAGGCTGTACGATGTGTTTTCCGGTGCCGAACTGGGATCGGGACTGCAGTTTTCTGGCACAGTCGATGGCTGGCGGCGCATGGCGCACAAGGTTGCCGATGCCGTTTATTCCAGGATTACAGGTGAGGGTGGATATTTCGACAGCCGCGTCGTTTACGTCTCCGAGACCGGACCGAAAGAAAACCGTCAAAAACGGTTGGCTGTAATGGATTATGACGGGGCCAATGTGCGTTATCTGACAGACAGCTCTTCGATCGTACTTGCCCCGCGGTTTTCGCCCTCAGGCGACCGCATCCTGTACACCAGCTATGAAAGTGGCTTTCCGCGCATTTATGTCCTTGATATCGGATCGGTCCAGCGCCGCGTGTTGGAAAGCGCAGATGGCACGATGAGCTTTGCGCCACGGTTCTCGCCTTCGGGGAATACGGTCGTTTACTCTTTGACCCAAGGCGGCAATACGGACATCTACACGATGGATATCGGCACTGGCCAATCAACGCGCCTGACCAATACACCCGCGATTGAAACTGCGCCCAGCTATTCGCCAGACGGCAGCCGGATTGTGTTTGAAAGCGACCGCTCGGGCAGCCAGCAGCTTTACGTTATGTCCGCCTCCGGCGGCGAGGCACAGCGTATTTCCTTTGGGGAAGGTCGTTATGGCACGCCCGTCTGGTCGCCCCGTGGCGATCTGGTGGCGTTCACCAAGCAGAACAAGGGCCGCTTCCACATCGGTGTGATGCGGCTTGACGGGTCGGAAGAGCGTTTGCTGACCGCGTCGTTTCTGGATGAAGGCCCCACATGGGCACCCAATGGCCGCGTCATCATGTTCGCGCGCGAAACCCAAGGCGCGGGTGGGTCATCCTCGTTGTATTCGGTCGATATCTCCGGCCGAAACCTGAAACCGGTGCGCACACAGGAGGGCGGCTCAGACCCGTCCTGGTCGCCGCTCCAGAACTGAAAACTCAAGCGCCTTGGTGATTCCAAAAGCCAAGGCGCTGTGGTACGACTAGCAAAACAAGAATTCACGCCATCTTCATAAAGGCCCAGCCATGAACCGCATTTTGACCAGCACTCTCTTGATCGCAGCCCTTGCCGTATCGGCCTGTACCAACCCCAACCGCTTTGGTGCGGGCGGGGCGAATGGTGCGGGCAACACGGCCTCCTTGAATGGCGGGATCATTCCGGGCAGCGCCAATGATCCGGCATCGACCGCCTATTTCCAACAGGCGATTGGCGACAGGGTATTGTTTGAGGTGGACCAATCGAACTTGACCCCCACAGGGCAGGCCACGCTGGACGGTCAGGCAAACTGGTTGAACCAGAATACCGACTATCAGGCCATCATCGAGGGCCACGCAGACGAGCAGGGTACCCGTGAATACAACGTGGCACTTGGCGCACGCAGGGCCAATGCTGCACGCGAATATCTGATCTCGCGCGGCATTTCGGGCAACCGTTTGCGCACCGTAAGCTACGGCAAGGAACGCCCGATTGAAGTTTGTTCGCAAGAGGCCTGCTATGCAAAGAACCGCCGCGCGGTGACTGTGCTTGCAGGCGGCTTGACGAGCTAAGGCAAAACAGAACGGTAACGGTTAGGATGATCAGTATGCGGTTTGCAGTAATCATGATGCTTGGACTGGCCTTCGGGCCGGTTGCGGCACAGGCGCAAGACGCGCAAACTCTGGCGGATGTACGTCAAGAACTGACAGTGCTGAATGTCGAGGTGCAAAAACTGCGCCGCGAATTGTCGACGACAGGCGCGGCCTCTATCAACGTGACGGGCGGTTCTGTGCTTGATCGCGTGAACGCGATGGAAAGCGAACTACAGCGTCTGACTTCCAAAACCGAAGAGCTGGAAAATCGCATCGGCCGTGTCGTTGCCGACGGCACCAACCGCATTGGTGACCTTGAATTCCGTCTGGTTGAACTTGAGGGGGGCGATGTAGGAAGCTTGGGCCAGGCCTCGACACTCGGTGGGGGGGATGCTCCGGCCACCAATGTGCCGGCACCCGCTCCGGCACCAACCAACACGGCCGAACTTGCCGTGGGCGAAGCAGACGATTTTGAGCGGGCGAAGGCGGCGCTCGCGACCGGTGACTTTCGCACCGCCGCAGACCAGTTTGCGACCTTTAATCAGACCTATCCGGGGGGACCGTTAGGCCCCGAAGCTGACTTGCGGCGCGGTGATGCGCTGACCGGTTTGGGCGACATTCGCGAAGCTGCGCGTGCATATCTTGCAAGCTTCAGCGCTGATCCTGAAGGCCCAACGGCCCCCGAAGCACTGTACCAACTGGGCAAATCACTTGGCGCGCTTCAGCAGTACCAAGAGGCCTGTGTGACATTGGGAGAGGTTGCAACACGCTTTCCGATCAGCCCGTTTGTGCCTCAAGCCGCGACCGAGCGTGCGGCTTTGAACTGCCAGTGAACCGATGACAGCTGATCTGGCGCGGCTGGTTGCCGGCCAGTTTTTGCCCGATCCTCCCTCTAGCCTTGGAATTGCCGTCTCGGGCGGCAGCGATTCAATGGCGTTGCTGCATCTGCTTGTCGAATTTGCAAAGGTCCATGGTATCACGCTGCATGCTGCAACCGTAGATCATGGTCTGCGCCCCGAGGCGGGTGCCGAGGCAGCGATGGTTGCCCGCACTTGCAGAGGGCTTGGGATCGGTCATCACGTTCTCGAGTGGCAGGGTCGGGACCACAAGGGCAACCTGCAAGATGAGGCCCGCAAAGCGCGCTACGGTTTGCTTGCGCAGTGGGCAAACGATGTGGGCGTCAAGGCAGTGGCGCTAGGCCATACCGCAGACGATGTTGCCGAAACTTTCTTGATGCGTGTCAGTCGCCGCGCGGGCGTCGATGGCCTTGCCGCGATGCCTGCAAAATTTGAGCGCGATGGCATATCGTGGGTCAGGCCGTTGCTGCGGGCGCACAGATCGGATCTTCAAACCTATCTGAGGGCGGAAAACATCAATTGGGTCGATGATCCCAGCAATGACGACGACCGCTTTGAACGTGTCCGAATGCGAAAAGCGTTGGCGATTCTGTCCGGGCTTGGTGTCGATGCCGACGCGATCAGCGATGTGGCGCTTAATCTGACGGATGCAAAAGATGCGCTGAACCATCAAATGGTTCACCTTGCCCGTGATATTATAACGCTCAGGCTTGGGACGGTCGCGATCGACGAGGCCGGTTTGGCAGACCAACCCGACGAGATGCGCCGCCGTTTGATCGTGCATGCGTTGAAATGGGTGAACGGCGCTTATTATGGACCGCGCAGCACTGCCGTTGCCGAAGTGTTTGCGGCTTTGGCGCAGGGATCGGCCGCGACCCTTGCTGGCTGCGAGTTGCGGCGTAAGGCTGGAAAAATATTTATTTTCAGAGAGTTAAACGCAGTTTCCGGCTTGGAAACGCCAGTTTGCGACCGTTGGGACGACCGCTGGCGTTTTATCCCGCCGACCAAAGATAACGGGGACGTGCGCGATCTGACACTACGCGCTTTGGGGCCGGTGGGTTTGAAATACTGCAAGGATTGGCGCGATCTTGGCATCCCCCGGGGCGCTGCCTTGTCGTTGCCAGCGGTCTGGCAGGGTACGCAGTTGATTGCGGCCCCCCTTGCTGGTTGGCCCCAAAACTGGCAAGCAGTGCTCGAACGTGGTGAAAATACCTTTTTTGCCGCACATATAACGCATTGAACAAACGCCCGGCGTCTCTATCTTAAAGGCAACGGGCGCGTCGTCTTGATGCTGTCCCCCGGATTTAGGAGAGTTTCCTTGGGTAATATGCGTAATCTCGCCTTTTGGGTCGTTTTGATGTTGCTGGTATTGGCGTTGTTCAATCTGTTCAGCGGATCAAGCACAGGCCTGCAAAGCCGCGAAATCAGCTATTCCGAATTTGTCACCGCAGTTGAATCAGGCGATGTCCGCAATGTTACGCTGGATGGTGAGCAGGTTCGCTTCCGCCGTGCTGACGGCAGTGACTACGTCACGATCATGCCAATGGACGCAGAGGTCACATCGCTTTTGATGGCCAATGACGTACCGGTTCGTGCCGAACCGCAGCAACAGTCTGGCTTCCAGACGTTTCTGATGTCGCTCCTGCCAATCCTTCTGCTGATCGGTGTATGGATCTACTTTATGAACCGCATGCAAGGCGGGGGCAAAGGTGGTGCGATGGGCTTTGGCAAATCAAAAGCCAAGATGCTGACTGAAAAGCATGGGCGCGTGACCTTTGACGACGTTGCAGGCATCGACGAGGCCAAAGAAGAGCTGGAAGAGATTGTTGAATTCTTGCGTAATCCGCAGAAATTCAGCCGGCTGGGCGGTAAGATCCCGAAAGGCGCGCTGCTTGAGGGCCCTCCCGGTACCGGTAAAACATTGCTGGCGCGCGCCATTGCTGGCGAAGCGGGCGTGCCATTCTTCACCATCTCTGGTTCCGACTTCGTTGAGATGTTTGTTGGTGTTGGTGCATCCCGCGTCCGCGACATGTTCGAGCAGGCCAAGAAGAATGCACCGTGTATCGTGTTCATTGACGAAATTGACGCTGTGGGCCGTTCGCGCGGTGCCGGCTATGGCGGCGGCAATGACGAGCGTGAACAGACATTGAACCAGTTGCTGGTTGAGATGGACGGCTTTGAGGCGAACGAGGGTGTGATCATCATCGCGGCCACCAACCGCAAAGACGTCCTTGACCCTGCTTTGCTGCGTCCGGGCCGGTTTGACCGTCAAGTCACGGTCGGCAATCCCGACATCAAAGGCCGCGAGAAGATCCTTGGCGTGCATGCGCGCAAGACACCGCTTGGCCCCGACGTTGATCTGCGGATCATCGCACGCGGGACACCCGGTTTCTCGGGGGCCGATCTGGCCAATCTCGTGAACGAGGCGGCTTTGACTGCCGCCCGACTGGGTCGTCGTTTCGTGGCGATGATGGATTTCGAATCCGCAAAGGACAAGATCATGATGGGCGCAGAGCGTCGGTCGATGGTGTTGACGCAGGATCAGAAGGAAAAGACTGCTTACCACGAGGCTGGCCATGCCATCGTTGGCATGAAGCTCGACAAGTGCGATCCGGTTTACAAAGCCACGATCATTCCACGCGGCGGTGCTTTGGGTATGGTGATGAGCTTGCCTGAAATGGACAAGTTGCAGATGTTTAAGGACGAAGCCGAACAGAAGATCGCCATGACCATGGCGGGCAAAGCGGCTGAAATCTTCAAATATGGTGCAGAAAGCGTGTCATCCGGCCCGATGGGCGACATCATGCAGGCCAGCCAGTTGGCGCGCGGCATGGTGATGCGGATGGGGATGTCGGACAAGGTCGGCAACATCGACTATTCCGAGGCGGCTGCTGGCTATCAGGCCAACGGCGGGGCAGGCGGCTTTAGCGTCTCTGCCGCGACCAAGGAACTGATCGAATCAGAAGTGAAAAGCATAATTGACATCGGCTACGACCGTGCGTTCAAGCTGATCTCCGAGAATGAGGTCGAATTCGAACGTCTGGCTCAAGGCTTGCTGGAATATGAAACCCTTACCGGTGAAGAAATCCAGCGCATTATGGATGGCAAGCCGCCACAAGATCCGGACGGCGAAGACAACAGTGGTATGGACAAGCCAAGCATTACGGCGATCCCGAAAGCCAAGGGCAAGAAATCGCCCCCCTCTGGTGGGCTTGAGCCTGAACCTTCCGTCTGATCCGCTTTGCTGATCAAGCGATTGAAACATCTGGAAAGGCCCTGCATGCGCGGGGCCTTTTCTTTTATGCTGCTTTGCGCAGATTAGGCACATCGTCTTTACAAGGATCACAAAGATGCCTGCGTTAAAACCGACCCCCTTTGTTGCATCGATCACATGGCTGGGTGTTGTGCCCAAACTGGCCAAAGGGATCAGAGCTGAAGCCCGTGAAGAACTGTTCGCCAGCTATGCAGGATTCGAGGAAGACGTGCACGCAGGCGTGACGCGCCCGTCATGCGTTCGCATGACTGCAACCTACCCAAAGGGAACCGAAATCAGGAATGTGCGGCAGCTTTCGATCCTGTCAGCCGAGGAAATGACCTTGATCGCTGCTGACATGGGGCTGAATGCACTAGACCCCATTCATTTGGGTGTCTCCATCGTGATCAAGGGCATCCCTGATTTCACCCATATTCCGCCCAATTCCCGATTGCAGGCGGACTCTGGCGCGACCATAACCATCGACATGGAAAACCGCCCCTGCGTTCTGCCCGCCCGCGAGATAGAGCAAGACAGCCCCGGTCACGGACCCAAGTTCAAGCCTGCTGCCAAAGACCGCCGCGGGGTAACGGCCTGGATTGAACGCGAAGGTGTGCTGAAACTGGGAGATGAACTGCGCCTCTTTATCCCTGATCAACCAGCTTGGCAGCACGGCTGATCAGCACCGTCCCGGTCTGAATCGGTCAAAAGATTTCCAAAACGAAAGTCTAGTTTGCATGGTCGCCGCAACAAGCGGTGGATATGTCGGAAACGCGCCCTCGGGATAAGGCATAGAGCGCGTATGCAATGCAAAGCACAAGCACCGCGACAGGGGATCACACCATGGCTTTCAAGACCGACATTCAAATTGCACGCGAAGCATCCAAGCGACCTATTCAGGAAATCGGTCTCAAGCTGGGCATCGGCAGCGACGATCTGCTGCCCTACGGCCACGACAAGGCCAAGGTCAGCCAATCCTTCATCAACTCGGTGCAGGACCGTCAAGATGGCAAGCTGATCCTCGTAACAGCGATCAATCCGACGCCTGCAGGCGAAGGCAAGACGACCACAACAGTTGGTCTAGGCGATGGTCTGAACCGCATCGGCAAGAAAGCTGCCGTATGCATCCGCGAAGCCTCCTTGGGGCCGAACTTTGGTATGAAGGGCGGGGCTGCTGGCGGTGGTTATGCCCAGGTCGTGCCGATGGAAGAAATGAACCTGCACTTCACAGGTGACTTTCACGCGATCACCTCCGCGCACAACCTGCTGAGCGCGATGATCGACAACCACATCTATTGGGGCAATGAGTTGGACATCGACCTGCGTCGCGTTGTGTGGCGCCGTGTTGTCGACATGAACGACCGGGCCTTGCGCCAGATTACGGCGTCACTTGGTGGTGTTTCAAACGGTTTCCCTCGCGAATCCGGATTTGACATCACCGTAGCGTCCGAGGTCATGGCGATCTTGTGCCTGGCCCGCGATCTGGGCGATCTGCAAAAGCGTCTTGGTGACATGATCGTGGCCTACACCCGCGAGCGTAAACCGATCTATGCCCGCGATATCAAAGCCGATGGTGCGATGACCGTACTGTTGAAAGATGCGATGCAGCCGAACCTTGTGCAAACGCTTGAGAATAACCCTGCCTTTGTTCATGGTGGCCCCTTTGCCAATATCGCCCATGGCTGTAACTCGGTCATTGCGACCACGACAGCGTTGAAGCTGGCGGATTATGTCGTGACCGAAGCAGGCTTTGGCGCTGACTTGGGTGCCGAGAAGTTCCTGAACATCAAGTGCCGCAAGGCCGGGCTTGCCCCGTCTTGTGTGGTGGTCGTGGCCACGGTGCGCGCGATGAAGATGAATGGCGGTGTCGCCAAGGCCGATCTGGGTACAGAGAATGTCGAGGCGGTACAGGCGGGCTGTCCGAACCTTGGGCGCCATATCGAAAACCTCAAGTCCTTTGGCGTGCCGGTGGTCGTCGCGATCAACCATTTCGTGACCGACACTGATGCAGAAGTGCAGGCGGTCAAGGACTATGTGGCGAGCCAAGGGTCTGAAGCGGTCTTGTCGCGCCACTGGGAACTGGGCAGTGAAGGGTCGGCTGATCTGGCGACCAAAGTGGTCGAGATCATCGAGAAAGGCGAGGCGAATTTTGCCCCGATTTACCCTGACGAGATGAGCCTTGCCGATAAGATCAACACCATCGCAACCAAGATTTACCGCGCAGATGCGGCAGTGATGGATCAGAAGATCCTGAACCAGTTGAAGGATTGGGAAGATCAGGGCTATGGCAACTTGCCGGTCTGCATGGCCAAAACACAGTACAGTTTTACCACAGACCCCGAACACCGCGGTGCGCCAACAGGGTTTAACATCCCTGTGCGCGAAGTGCGGTTGTCGGCTGGGGCTGGTTTTGTTGTCGCGATCTGCGGCGAGATCATGACCATGCCGGGCTTGCCGCGTGTGCCTTCTGCGGAAAATATTCGTCTCAATGCAGATGGTGATGTTGAAGGTTTGTTCTAAGGGCGTATGAAAAGGGCGCGGGGGAATACCCCCGTGCCCTTTCCTGCCTCTGGCAGGGATACTTAAGAGCCAGAGAAGATGCCAAAAAAGATTAAGGACGGTTTCCATGACAGCGACACTTATTGACGGCAAAGCCTTTGCGGGCCGCGTACGCGCCCAGGTAGGCGAGCATGTGACCCGGCTGAAGGCGGATCACGGGATCACGCCGGGGTTGGCCGTTGTGCTGGTGGGATCTGATCCCGCGTCCGAGGTTTACGTCCGCTCCAAGGGTAAGATGACCGTTGAGGTAGGAATGAAGTCGGTAGAGCACCGGCTTGAGGCAGACACGGCAGAGGCTGATCTGCTGGCGTTGATTGCTGATCTGAATGCCGACCCCGAAATCCACGGTATTTTGGTGCAGCTGCCCTTGCCCAAGCATTTGAACGAGGATCTGGTCATCAACTCGATTGATCCGGCCAAGGATGTCGACGGCTTTCACATCTCGAATGTTGGATTGCTTGGGACCGGGCAGAAGTCGATGGTGCCGTGTACGCCGCTGGGATGTCTGATGATGTTGCGCGACCACCATGGCAGCTTGTCAGGCCTGAATGCCGTAATCATCGGGCGTAGTAATATTGTGGGCAAGCCGATGGCGCAGCTTTTGCTGAATGACAGCTGTACGGTCACCATCGCCCATTCGCGGACAAAAGATCTGGCAGATGTCGTACGGCGCGCGGATATTGTCGTCGCAGCCGTGGGCCGCCCCGAGATGGTGCCAGGTGATTGGATCAAGCCCGGAGCCACGGTGATCGACGTTGGCATCAACCGTCTGGATGCGCCAGAGCGCGGCGAGGGAAAGACCCGTCTGGTAGGCGATGTGGATTTCGACAGTTGCGCAGAGGTTGCGGGTGCCATCACGCCTGTGCCGGGTGGGGTGGGGCCAATGACCATCGCGTGTTTGCTGGCCAACACGGTGACTGCGTGCTGCCGCGCCAATGATTTGGCCGAGCCGGAGGGGCTCACGGCCTAGCCGTTGATGTGTGCGGGCATGAAGGGGTCTGCACCTGCACCACCCCGCCAGCGCACCTGAGGTTAGCAGCCCCTTGCCGCGTGCGTCTGATCGCGCCGCGACAGTATTTCTTGAACTGCAGGAATAGGGTTGGATAGATTGCAGGGCGTAGACGGACTGAACAGTCACCGATCCCATTGGGTCGCGTTGAGAGCTGTATCAAAGTACCGCCGCGAGCGGGGCCGAGTCTCTCTGATCCTGACGACTGGCGAAGAAGGATCCGCCCGCCGCTGCCGAGGCCTTTCGTGCAAGCGGCTGGCTGGATTTAGGCCGGTACAGGAACCATCGTGCCTTGCAGTATGGCGATGAGCTTTCTCTGGCCATCGTCGATTGCAAAGACTTCCGCCGTGACGATGCATAAGCGCTTGCCTGGCTTCACAACCGTCCCAATCGCAACCAGCTTTTGGCCACGCGCAGGTGCCAGCAAGTTAATCTTGATCTCTGCGGTGACGACTTCCATGTCCAGCGGCAGGCTTGTCAAAGCTGCATAGCCAGCAGCGCTGTCGCCGATTGAAAAGGTCAGCCCGGCGTGTCCAAAGCCTTGTTGCTGTCGTGCGCCGGGCAGAATTGGCGATTCGATCCTGACGGTCCCTGACGCGACATCTACCATTCTCGCGCCCAAAGTCGCCATCATGGATTGCGCCGCAAAACTTTGATGTATGCGGTCTATTGCCGTCTGATCCACAAGGTCCCCTTTCGTCATCGCGTCGGTATGTTTTCGCTACGGTAGTTGTTACCGTGGCATTGGAATGGCGGTAGGCCGAGGGCCGGTCAAGATGGCAAAGGCATCTTTGCGCATGATTGATCGGAGTGGTTCGGACGAACTGTATAAGCCGCCAGTGTAGGTGCCAAAAGCCGGCATGATCAGTTTGTCGCTATCAAACAGGAACGCTGGCCGCGATATCGTGCGCCCGCCAAGGCTCAAGGTCGCCTTGGGGTGGTAATGACCGGAAATCTCACCTTGGATTTGTGGTGCCGCGATGTGGCGAAAGGTGAGGGGCCCGAGGGTCAGCTCGTTCAGATGGCTGCCACCAAGGTCAAGAGGCCCCGGATCATGATTTCCTTCGATCCAGATCCACCGGCGCCCGGCCTGCAATTTGGTAATCCATTGCTGCTCTTGCGCGGGCAGGGACATCGCGGCGTTCAGATCATCAAAACTGTCACCAAGGCAAACGACACACCGAGCGTCTGTTTTTTCCAGATCATCTGCAAGCCGTGCCAAGGTATCGCGTGTTTCGTATGGCGGTAAAGCGGCCCCGCCACGCCGGGAAATCCGTTCAGATTTTCCCAAGTGCAAATCCGAAACGCAAAGAACCTTGTGTTCCGACCACCAAAGCGCGCCAGATCCAAGAGCGTGAAGCCGCACATTTGAGAGTTGAAATTCATATCCAAGGTTCATGCTTCGTTCATGCGTCATTGCCGGGCGCGCTGCAAGGCCGGCGATGCGTTTCGGGGCAAGTCTGGGATATTGAGTATTTCTAAAAGGGTGAAGATTGGAAGACGTCTTGAGCAAGCTACTGCTGTATCTCACCAAGACGCCTTCACCCTTTACGGTCATCGGCTCTCCAGCCTGTACCGCACCACAAGACTAGAGGGTCTTCGGTTAAGGAAGCCTGAACGCTTTGGCTTCACCCTTTTTAAAATACTCAAATTCAAGTCTGGAAGCCGGGTAAAACGCTGGATTTCAAAAACCAACGCGCCAGCGCGGTTTATCGGAAGGGGGCGGGGTGATGTTGGCGAGCCCGGATGCCTCCATCAGGCGTTGCGCTTCTTGTGCCAAAAGGCGTTCTTCCGCGTCGCCTTTGACCGGGACGCGGCCCATTTCCAGAAACATCGGGGCGGACAAGGGGCTTACACGCGCCAGCTTGCGATGATCGATGCGCCCGTTGATCCGGTTCAGCATTTCTTCGATCCGGCCAAAATCGACCAGACCGCGTAAAGCTTCCTCGCGGGTGATATCCAATAGAAGGTGGTCGGGATCATATTTATGCAAGGTATCGTACAAGATATCCGAGCTGAAAGTTGCCTGCCGTCCGGATTTGCGCGCTTGTGGTGTATTTCGCTCGATCAGCCCGGCAATGGTTGCCGAGGCTCGAAACGTCCGCTTCATCACGGCGTTACCCGCCAGCCAAGTATCAAGCCCATCGTATAAAGTTGATGGATCAAGCAGCGCTTTGGGGTCATCGACCGCACTTAGCCCCCATATCAGTGTCGCATAGTCCGTCGCGACGAAACCAAGAGGTCCAAGACCGAGCGCCTCCATGCGTTTGGTCAGCAAGAGGCCCAAGGTTTGTTGCCCATTGCGGCCTGCAAAGCCGTAGATGACGGTTTGTTCGCGCCCATCATGTGGAAAGCTTTCGACCAGCAAACGTCCGGGTTGCGGCAGTTGGCTGACCTTGCATTGAAGCTCCAGCCATTGGGCCGTATGCGGTGGCAGTTCGGGCCAGTTGGTTTGCGTAAACATGCGTTGCACGCGGGCAGAAAGCTGGGTCGAGGTCGCAAATTTTGTGCCCATGAATGACGCAACGCGGGGTTTTTTCGAGGCATCTCGGCTGACCTCGACAGTCATGTCGCGCAGGCCTTCGTATTTGACGATTTGTCCGCCGATCAAGAAGGTATCCCCTGCGGTCAGGGTCGCGGCAAAGCCCTCCTCGATCTCGCCTAAGGGTTTGCCGCCCCGGTTGCGTTTCATGCGGACTTTGAGTGTATCGGTGTCTTGGATGGTGCCGATGTTCATCCGGATGCGCTGGCTGCTGCGAGGGTCGCGCAGGTGCCATTTGCCGTCCTTGAACAACAACCGCTGCCACCGGTCATAGGCGCGCAGGGCGTAGCCGCCTGTGGCGCAGAAATCGAGGCAGGCGTCGAACGCTGCGCGGCTGAGGGTGGCGTAGGCCCGGCGCTGGTGATTTCACCATAAAGCGCGTCGGCCTCAAAGGGGCCAGCACATGCGGTGATCAGGATATGTTGGCACAGCACATCGCGGGGGCCGGGCCCGCGCGGGTCGCCATCAAGCTCTCCAGCCAGGACGGCTTCGAGGGCTGCGACACATTCGACGACTTCGAAGCGGTTGGCGGGAACCAGAAGTGCTGTGGAGGGTGCATTGTAGCGATGGTTGGCGCGGCCAATGCGCTGCACAAGACGTTTGACGTTTTTGGGCGCGCCGATCTGGATGACCAGATCGACATCGCCCCAGTCGATACCCAGATCGAGACTGCCCGTACAGACAATGGCGCGCAGATCGCCGCGCACCATGGCAGCTTCGACCCTTTCGCGTTGGGTGCGGTCCAACGAGCCATGGTGGATGCCGATGGGAAGGCTGTCTTCGTTGGCGAGCCAGAGTTTGTGAAAGAAGATCTCGGCCTGGGCGCGGGTGTTGTGGAAGATCAACGTAGTGTTGTGTTGACGGATTTGCTCAAGCACCGCAGGGATGGCATGGCCCGCCCCGGCACCGGCCCAAGGGGGTGCCTCGGTTGTGTGAAGGATCTGGATATCGGGCGGCGGGCCCGGATCCGCCAGAAGGATCGGGCAGGGATCGGGATGGCGCGCCATGAAATGCGCAATGGCGGCGGGGTCTTCGACGGTGGCGGACAGGCCCACGCGTTTGAGGTCTGGGCAGAGGCTTTGTAGACGGGCCAGCGCCAACATCAGTTGGTCGCCGCGCTTGCTGTCGGCGAGGGCGTGGATTTCGTCGATCACCACACGTTTGAGACCCTGAAACATGCGGGGGGCGTCCTCGTAGGATGTCAGCAGCGCGAGGCTTTCAGGAGTGGTCAGCAGAATATGTGGTGGATCAGCGCGTTGACGGCGCTTGCGGGTTTGGGACGTATCGCCGGTGCGGTCATCAATCCGGATCAGAAGGTCCATTTCTGTGACCGGCGTCGTCAGGTTCCGTTTGATGTCGGCGGCCAACGCCTTGAGTGGGGAAATATAAAGGGTGTGCAGGCCTTTGTGGTCGTTTTCGGCCAGGTCAACCAGGGTGGGCAGGAACCCTGCAAGCGTCTTGCCGCCACCGGTCGGTGCGATCAGCAGCAGGGCCGGGGCATCTGCGCGGTCGAGCATGTCTTGTTGGTGCGGGTGAATGTCCCAGCCTTTGGTCGCGAACCATTCGGTGAATTTGGGGGGAAGAACCTGCATGGCGGTATAGATAGCATGCGTTTGAATGGGGGCCAGCCCCCATGCCCCCGGAGTTTATCTGGCAAAATGAAGTCAGAGGCGGTGTTTGAGGGATTTTATGGTGGCTTGGATCAAGATTGGGAGGGAGGTGTCCGCATTTGCCGGGGCGGCATCCAGGGCGCTGGCGATATCTTTGACCAGAATGGCGATGGTATTGTCTGTGGCAAAGCCGTCGCGCGCGAATTCGATGTCGTTGAAGCCGGATGCCAGCCAGTTCTGGCCGGAGGATGTGTGGATGAGATCCAGCAGCTTTGCCTCGTCGAGACCTGCCTCGTCGGCCCAATCCAGCACCAGGCGTGTCATCGCGGTGTTTGACGCTGCCAGAAGGTTGTTGAGCACCTTGGCCTGCATGCCAGCACCGAAATCCCCCATGTGATGGAAGTGTTTTCCCATGGCGTTGAACAGGGGTTGCGCTGCGGCGATATCATCGCTGTCGCCGCCCAGCATGAAGCTCAGGCGGGCTTGTTCGGCGGCGACCTGGGCTCCGGACATCGGCGCATCAATCACAGTGATATGCGAGGGGATACGGTCGCGCAGGGCGCGGACATAGCGCGGGCTGAGGGTGGAGCAGATGATAATGCGATGCAGGGATGGAATGGCGCTGAAGTTCTGATCACCGAAAAGCACGGCCTCGGTTTGGTCGATGTCGCGCACCACGGTGATGAGTGTTGTGAGATCTTCGGCGAAAACAGCAATGTCATCGGTGATATGGGGCGCGTCCATCGGGACCACATCGTATCCGCGCGCTGGCAGACCTGCCGCGCGCAGGGCTGCGACCATGGGGAAACCCATACGGCCACAACCTGCGATTCCGGTTAGCGAACGCATTGGGTCATTTCACGATATGTTCGTCTTTGACAAACATGTTTGCCCATGCCCGATCCATCAATTCGGGGCTCATTTGATAGGGAATCCCTTCGAATTCACAGATCGCGATGATCTGGTCGATCAGAAAGATCGGCTGATAATTCGCGAATGTATTGTCGATTGTGGGGTATTTGTTCTTCAACAGATGGATCAACGTGGCTTCATCCAGTGGCATTTTGCGCTTTTTTGCGACCATGGCAAAGATCTTGAGGAAGTTTTTCTGGTTCGGCCCGTCGATCTTGATCTTGAAGAAAATTCTGCGCAAGGCGGCCTGGTCGAAGATCTCATTCGGGTGGAAGTTGGTGGAAAAGATCACCAGCGTGTCAAATGGCACCTCGAATTTCTCGCCTGATTGCAAGGCAAGGATGTCTTTGCTTTCCTCGAGTGGTACAATCCAGCGGTTAACGATGCTTTGGGGTGGTTCTTTCTGGCGGCCAAGATCGTCTACGATAAAGATGCCACCGGTGGATTTAAGTTGCAGCGGTGCCTGATAGGTACGCGCGGTCGGGTTGTAGACCAGATCAAGCATATCAAGTGACAGCTCGCCCCCGGTAATCACAGTGGGACGTTCGCATTTAACGTAGCGGCTGTCATAGCGCGTCACGCGGCGCAGGGAGTTTGGGTCTTGTTCCTCGTCTGAAGCGGCGGAGTGCACGATGGGGTCGTATACTGTGATGACCTGAGAGGCATACTCAATGGCGCGCGGCACATAGATCTTATCGCCAAGCGCATCGCGGATGCCGTTTGAAATACTTGATTTTCCGTTGCCCGGAGGGCCGTACATCAGGATCGAGCGTCCCGCTGACACCGCAGGCCCCAGATTGCCGATCAACGCGTCGGGCAAGACCAGATGCCCCATTGCCCCTTCAAGCTGGGCGCGGGTGATTTGCATATTGCGCACCGACTGACGTTTGACCTGCTCGCGATACACCTCCAAGGGGACAGGCATGGGGCCGAAATATTCGGATTGTGCCAGCGCATCCAAGGCCCGCGCCTTACCCAGGTCGGTCAACTGATAGCCCATTTCATTGCCATTGTTGGCATTGAGGGTCCCGGTTGCCTCGATCAGGCGCTGTTCGCGGGCGATATCAACCAGTTCCTGGGTGACTTGTACCGGCAGGCAAATCGCCCTCGCCACTTCACTGACCATCGAGACGTTCTTGCGGTAAATCGTCTTGATCATGATATCGCGCATCATGACGACCGACAGCTTCATATCTTCGATGGTGCGCGGTGGCGGTGGTGCCATGACGGCAGAGGTTTGCATGTTCATCAAGGAACCCTTTGGAGCTAATGAAGTCTCATTTGGCCTTAGGCTAAGAGTTGAATATGGCGTAATTCAGGCCCCGAACAGCGCGCCCAGGATCAAATAAAAGGCAAGCGATGTTCCAAGAGCAAGCCCCATCGGAAATTTCTTGTTCTGATCCCAGCTTGTCCATTGTGGTGCCAGTTTGCGCATGGGCGAGTGTTTGGCACCGCGATGCGTGACAGCGGCCGCCAGCAGCGTTGCCATGAACAGGGCCAACACCAGACGTAGATCGCCCAAGGCGATGAACGGCACTGCTGCTGCGATGAATTTGGCGTCACCGGCACCCATGGCACCTGCCGCATTCAAGACAATGCCAATCAGCAATGCAACGACCATGGCCAGGATATGCCATAGATAGGTCTCGAACGGCAGGGCAATCGGGCCGATCACCAAAAACACAGCGGCCAGGGCCAGAACCGTGGGGTTGGTGATCTTCATCGTCGCCATGTCGGTGTAGGCCGCATAGAGGCAAAGCGGGATCACAAAAGGCAAGAACCAAAGAGAGGCGTAGACGGTAATCGACATCCGCGGTCAGCCCGCATTTTCCAGCGCACGAAGCGATCGGACAGCTGTTTCGAAATGTTGAGGGTGGGTGCTGATCGCGTCTTGCAACAAGCCTTTGCCTGTCTGAATGTCGCCTTTCTTGATGGCGGACAGGGCAAGGGTATGCAGAAGCTGCGCGCGCTCTGTCTGGTCCATTTCAATTGGTGGCAAGGTATATTCGCGCTGCGCACCGCGTGCGAGAACCAGATTGTTCTTGGCGGTGAACAATGTGGGGTCCTGCCGGATTGCATCCCCGAACAGACGCTCTGCGGCCTCATACTCGCCACGAGAAAGCTTGGAGTAGCCCCAATTGTTCATGACAGACGCTGGTTTCGTGGTCAGCCCTATCGCGATCTCGTAAAAACTGTCGGCCTTTGACCATTCTTGTTTGCTGTCGGCGACAATAGCCTCAAGACGGTAGCGGTTATAGGTTTCATGGGTTGGCGGGACGGAATCCAGGGTTTTCTCGGCCTTGGCCCAGTCGCCGGATCGGATCAGCGCATCGGCGTAATCAACGTTGTCGTCAGCTGTCGCATCTTTCAGCTTGACGACTTTGGCCCAGACGGCAGCCGCTTCTTGATTGCGTTTGGCGCGGACCAAGGATTTGCCCAAGCCGCGCTGGACATCAATGCGATCTGGCTGTTCGCTTGCGGTGCGCGAAAAGTAGGAAACGGCCTCGTCAGGGTCGGCAACCGTCAGCATCACATCGTTAAGATTTGATTCATCGATGACGTTCACGTCTTGGAAGGCCCGCGATACGGTATCTTCACCAGACTTATCACCGCAGCCTGCAACAGCGATGACGCCTGCAAAGCAGGCGGTCAAAAGAATAGGGTGGCGCATTTTTGCGTCCTTTTACTGTTCTGCCTCGATCATGGTGTTGGTCGAATAAGGTAATCCCCTGACCCGCGCCTCACCAATTTATATTCATCGTCTTGAGAAATGATGTTAACAGGATTTTCTGATTTTGCGAGTGCTAAGCGTAAATTGTCACGGATTGCGTCACTTTCGCCATTATCCATCGCATAAGCCTTGCGAAACGTTAAATTTGCCTCGGCTATTTTTCCTCGTTCCATCAGCACGACGCCAAGATTGTTCCATACTTCGGGCTGTGTGTCATCTTTGGCAACCGCCTCGCGAAGCAGCCTTTCCGCTTGGCCCAAGCGCCCCAGACCCAAGTTTGCGCTGCCAAGCCCGGACAGTATTTCAGCGTTCAGTTCAGTGGCCAGGGCGGCGCGGTTGAAGGCACGGATGGCCAGCTCATATTCACCCGCAAGCATCAGGCGATGGGCAACTTCAACACCGTCTTGCGCATCTTTGCGTTGGTTTACTCCCGGTGCGAAGGGGTTCGTCTGTGTGCGAGATACCCCAAAGGCCGGAAAGCCGCCCGTAGAACAGGCGGCCAGACCGGTGCAAGTTATCAGGCAAAGTACAAACGTCGGAAGACGTCTGAGACTTTGGAGTGTCACCATCTTGTTTATTTACCCAGACTTGTAATGCCTACCACCGACGGTGCGACCAGAATGATGAGCAGTGGCGGCACCGTAAGCATCATAGTGGCAAGCGTCATCTTGGTTGGCAACTTGTTTGCGGCCTCTTCTGCGCGCATCACACGTTTGTCACGCATTTCTTCGGCATACACACGAAGAGCGTCTGAAATTGAAGTGCCAAACGCTGCCGATTGAATCAAGACGGTCACAAAAGATGAAATATCCTGAATGCCACACCGCGCACCCATATCATTCAAAACGGTAATCTTGTCCTTGCCGGCCTTCATTTCGTACGCGACCACTTCGAATTCTTCTGCCAAAGCGGGATAGGAGGCGCGCAATTCATTGGCGACCCGTACGATACACTGATCCATGGACTGGCCTGCCTCGACGCAGACAAGCATCATATCAAGGGCGTCGGGAAAGCCGCGTGTGATTTCTTCCTTGCGTTTTTCGACGCGCTTGCTGACCCAGTACTTTGGCAAGTAATAGCCCGCGCCACCCGGGCCGACGGTATAGATCATCATCTTCTGGGTGGTTAGCCCATCGCCGCCGCCCAGAAAGTTGACATAGACGACCCCGATGACAAGGCCCAGAATACCAAGGATAAGCTGCGCAAAGTGAAAGAAGCGCACGGCATCGCGCGACGCATAGCCTGCCTGACGCAGCATGAGTTCTTTGGCGCTGAGTTCATCAAGGTTCTCTGGCTCAAGAAACTTTGCGAACTTTTGCAGTTTTTCGTTCCGGTCGGATTGGCGAAGACGCTGACTTGAGGGCCGTTCAACCACGCCAGACTCGCTGCGCTTGAGCTTGGCCAAAGGGTCCTCTGGCTGGCGCAGCATAAAGACGATGGTCATGCCCACCATCATCAGACCCGCGACACCCAGCAGGGCGATCCAACCCAGAGGCCCCAGGATATCGTTGATCATCGAAAAAATATCCACCGAAAAACCCCTTATACTTTGATGTTGGTCAGATTGCGCATGACCACTAGATTTGCGCCCAAGAACACGACAACTGCGATACAGCCCGGAATGAACAGCTCGTGTGTCATGACTTCGTCATAGTAGTGCGGATCGCCAAGCTTGATCACGATCAGCGCAACGACGGGAAACGCCGACAGAAACTTGCCGGACCACTTCGCCTCGGCGGTGATCGCATTCACGCGGCGGAAAAGACGGAAACGTGCGCGGATCACCTTGGCCAATCCTGCAAGAATTTCAGCAAGGTTGCCGCCTGATTGCTGCTGGATCGTCACGGCCACTGCAAGAAAGCGCAAATCTTGCATGTCGAGACGTTCTGCCATGTCTTTAAGCGCCTCACCGGTGTCGCGGCCATACGCGGCCTCATCAGCGATGACACCGAACTCAGAGGCCAGCGGATCCTGGATTTCTTTTGCAACAATGGAAATCGCACTGCTGAAGGGGTGGCCAACCCGCAAGGACCGAACCATCAGTTCGACCGCATCGGGCAGTTGCTCTTCGATCATGCTCATGCGTTTTTTGGCTTTTGCGGAGATCCAGAAGTACACCGCCCCGATCCCGATCCCGATCGAAATCACCACACGGATCGGCGCTTCGGTGGAGGTGCCGATTGTCAGGCCCAAAAAGGCAACAACCGACAGCCCCCCCATGATCATGATCAGCTGCTTGGGTGTGAAAGCGATGGCCGCTTTTTGTGCTTTTTGTGCGAGCATCGAATAGATCGGAACGGATTTCCGATCCATATGCTGCTGCATTTCCTTGCGCAGCTTGTCCAACACCTCTTCGCGGCGCGTGCCTTTTTCCAGCATTTCAAGGCGGCGGTTCACACGGCTGTTAAGGCTGATGGATTTGCCGAATGCCACCAGATACAGACCTTCGACCAGCGCAAGCACACCGATAAAGATCAGGCCATAGATGATAGGTTCAATGCTCATGGTGGATGTCCTTACTGCGCTGCAATGGGTTCATAGATGGAGGATGGCAGATCATAGCCCCACATCTTGAAGCGCTCGGAATAGTGGCTGCGCACGCCGGTTGCGGTGAAGTGACCGATGATTTTATTCTCCGGGGTCAGACCCACCCGCTGATAGCGGAAGAGTTCCTGCATTGAGATAACGTCGCCCTCCATCCCGGTGATTTCCGTGATCGAGGTCATGCGCCGCGAGCCGTCTTGCAAACGTGATGCTTGCACAATCAGGTTCACAGCGCTCGAGATTTGCGAGCGTACCGCTTTGAGAGGCATTTCGATCCCTGCCATGGCGATCATGTTTTCCAAACGGCTGACCCCGTCGCGGGCCGAGTTGGCGTGGATTGTGGTCATCGATCCGTCGTGGCCGGTGTTCATGGCTTGCAACATGTCGATAACTTCTTCGCCACGGGTTTCGCCAACGATAATCCGGTCAGGGCGCATCCGAAGCGCGTTCTTCAGGCAGTCGCGGGGGGACACCTCGCCTTTGCCTTCCACGTTGGGCGGGCGACTTTCCATCCGGCCCACATGGGTCTGTTGCAGTTGAAGTTCGGCGGTGTCTTCGATGGTCAGAATACGTTCATCGTTTGCGATAAACGACGAAAGCGCGTTCAGCGTGGTCGTTTTACCTGAACCCGTACCACCCGAAACGATGATATTCAGACGTGTGGCCACGGCGGCCTGCAAATAGGCAGCCATCTCTTCGGAGAACGCCCCGAAGGACACCAGATCGTCGATCCCAAGCTTGTCCTTCTTGAACTTACGAATGGAGACGAGTGACCCGTCGACCGCAATCGGCGGGACCATCGCGTTGAACCGCGAGCCGTCTTTCAGCCGCGCATCGACATAAGGATTGCTTTCGTCAACGCGCCGGCCAACAGCCGACACGATCTTGTCGATAATCCGCAACAGATGCTTTTCATCCTTGAAGGTGATGTCGGTCAGTTGCAGCTTGCCGTCGCGTTCGACAAAAATTTGCTGGGGGCCGTTAACCAGAATATCGTTGACCGTATCGTCTTTGAGCAAGGTCTCTAGCGGGCCCAGACCCGTGACCTCGTCATAGAGTTCCGAGTTCAATTGCACCCGATCTTCACGGTTCAGAACAATGGATTTTTCGGCCAGGATTTCAGCTGAGATTTCATTGATCTCTTGGCGAAGATCCGATTCCGTCGCGTGTTCGAGCGCTGCAAGGTTAAGGTTGTCCAAAAGTGCGCGGTGCAATTCCAGCTTGATCTCGCTCATCCGCTGTTTGCGTTTGAGGTCTTTGTCCAAGGGGGCCACCGAAGCGGGCTGCGACGCCCGGCGCATCGATGCGGGCTTCACGGCGCTTGGCTCAACCTGCTTTATCTGCGTTACCTTTGCAGGCATAGATTGCTTTGCCGCAGTCGCATCGCTTGACTTTTTGTACTTGGAAAACATCGGACAACTTTCTTGTTAAGCTTTCGCTTTGGGTCTCAGGCGGCTTTGGCTTCGTCGGCTATCAATTCATGGATAGAGGCGGCCAGCTTTGCGAATTCACGGCGCAGCGGGTTTTTGGCCGCCGAACTGGCCAAGGGCGTGCCGTGGTCATTCGCTTGGGTGATATGCTTTCCGCCATCTGGCAAATGCACATCAATCGAAATCGCAAGGCTTTCTGCCATCCGTTTGACCCTGCTTTTTGCGTTCAGGTCCGTGAACTTTGGGGCGCGGTTCAAAACATAACGCAGCTTTTCGACGGGCAACTCTTCGGACTGCAATGCGCGCTTGAAACGCAAAGCGTTTTGCGCACAGCGCATGTCCAGCTCAAGCATTGCAAAATAGACGTGGGCGTTATTGAGAACCGCCTCTGTCCATTGAACAAGGGTCGACGGCATGTCGACGACGACATAGTCAAATTGGTTTCGCGCCACATCCAGAATCCGCTTCACGTCATCGGAGGTGATAATGTCGAGCGGCAGCATCTCAGCAGGGGCGGTCAAAACGTGAAGCCTGTCTTCGAAGGTCAAAAGCGCTTGTCCGAAACTTTCCTCGTCCATCGTCTCTGTTTCAGACAGCATGTCATAGACGACCTCGCGCCGTGGCAAGTCAAGAAAGGTTGCGACTGCGCCAAACTGAAGGTCAAAATCGATGAGGCAGACTTTTGGGGGCCGCTCTTTCTCGACATTTGCCAATTCCCAGGCAAGGTTAACGGCCATGGTTGTCGCACCTGTACCGCCAGCAAGCCCATGCACCACGATAAGCGCCCCATCTTTTTGAGCACCCGGCTTGAGCTGGCGGGGCTGCGATGGCGGCGGGGCAAGCGTTTCAACCGGCTTGGCGCGCAAGCGGTCGATGGCAGATGATAACTCACCCTCGGGAAGCGGGTAGGGGACGAATTCATCGGCACCCTGGCGTAACAGCGAATGCAGCGAGACCGGGCTCATATCTTGGGCAATCAGGATGACTTTGATGTCCTGGGCTTTTGCCTGAATGATGATTTCACCCATCAAGGCAAGGTTTTCTTCGTCTTCCGCGTCCAAGGCCAACGCAATCAGCTCAAGTGATTGACATTCAGGTTGCGTGAAAAATGACAGCGCCTCTTCAAAACCAAGGTCACCCCAGTTTTCGCCCAAAGTGTCTTCCATATCTTCGATCAACAGATCAAAGTTCTGAACGTCGCGGCTGACCGTGCAGGCGACGATCTGAGGCGCTTCGATTTGTGGCATGGTGCTGCTCATGGCCTAATCTTCCTTGTTACCCAGTGTTTTTCAAAGAAGGGGAAGGGTGATTACCACTTCCACCCTCTTTAGGGTCGACTGCGTCCTGCCAAATGGCCAGACGCATTTGTCCTGTTGCACTGAATATCCCAGCTAACTGGGGCAAGATTGGGGCTAAAAAGCTTCTATTGTTTGGTCTTTTGAAACGATCCCCGCAGATTGCGCAGGATTAAGGCCGTCTTGGCCAACCCAGCTATTTTGCAGGGTAAGACAAGCTGTTTCACCAAAGGCTTTACTGTGCGATGGCCGTTGCATTGCCTGAAAGCTGGGTCACGGGCACCGCGCTTGCGACATAATCACGATAGATGATCTGGGCATATTTGCCGTCCAGCACTGTCGGGTGACGCTCTACAAAGCCGTTAACTTCTGTAACCGTTCGCCGGTTCGCGCGTTCGCGTCCTTGGCTGACCACGAGGGGTTGGGTCTCACCAAATGAAACAACGGCTTCCAATCGGCTGCGGCTGATGCCTTGCGTGGTAAGATAGGCCACAACTGCCTGCGCGCGTCGCAGTCCAAGGGCCTTGTTATAGCGGTTTGATCCAACAGCATCGGTATGCCCATAGACACGAAAACGCACCTCTGGGAACTGACGGATCCAACTTGCTTGCTGACGCAGAACAGCCTGTGCGTTTCCATCCAGCTGTGCTGAATTGAACTCGAACGTGACCGTCGATTGCACTTCGCCTGCAAAGCGGTTTGCCAGATCGAATGTGTACTGCTTCTCGCCTGTCATAACGAGCCGGTTATTCAAGGTTGCATCGCCGAACGTGCCAATGTCTGTCAGTGACCCTGCTTCGCGGTGAAACTGGGTGTAAACGGGATCTGAATTTGGCGCGCAGCCAGCGAGCACTGCAAGGGATGCAAGAACACTGAGATTGCTGCGGTTTCTTGTGATCCGGCGTTTCATCTGATCAATCCAGTACATAACCATAAGAGCCGCTGAAATCCTGCCTGGCCACTTCACCAGCCGGGCCTTTGGTAGGCGCTTGGGTTCCGCCAGTCACCCGGCCGCTAAGGAAAAGCTCTTTTTCCGTTGGCGGTTTGATCCGGTCGGTTGGCAATGCCAAGGCTTCGCCGCGCGTTGGTGTGACCAAATGCGCTGTGATTATAATTACGAGCTCAGATTGCCTGCGTTGATAATTGGCGCTGCGAAACAGGGCACCCAACACGGGCACATCGCCAAGCCATGGCAACTGCCTTGAGCTGTCGGTAAAGTCGTCTTGCAACAACCCCGCAATTGCAAAGCTTTCGCCGTCTCGCATCTCGACCGTGGTTGACGTCTCGCGGCGGGTGAACGCTGAGATGTTGAATCCATTGCCCAATGAGACCGAGTTGGTCGGATCAATGGCAGATACGGCGGCGTTGAGTTCAAGATTGATAAGATCTTTGTCAACAACACGCGGGATAAAGCTCATCTCGACGCCAAAAGGTTTGTACTGAACGGAAATCCGATCGCCCGTCTGCGACACAGGCACAGGGTACTCGCCACCGGCCAGAAACTTGGCCTCTTGGCCGGACAAAGCGACAAGGTTGGGTTCTGCGAGGAACCGCACGGCCCCTTTTTGCTCAAGCGCTTCAAGAAGCAAACCCACTTGGGTCGAGCCTGCGTTGAACCCAAAAAGGATGGCACCGGAATTGCTGTTGGTGCCAGGCGTCGATCCGGCAAGCGAATTGGCAATCGCGCCCGCGGTGTTGGTTGTGTTGGTCCCGCCGTTCAGGGCAAGGCTGCTGCCCGCCAGACCGTTCAAGGCCAGTGATGCGCTCAGCGACTTGGACACCGACCGCTGCATTTCAGCAAACCGGACTTTCAGCATCACCTGCTGAATGCCACCGACGCTCATTAAATTGGAGACCCGTTCGGGCGCATATCTTTCGGCCAGGTCAAGCGCGCGTTGTAAATGCTGCGTGGACGACACGATGCCGGACATGACGATGCCGTCATTTGCCGTGCGTACCTCTATGTTTTCACCGGGAAGGATCTGGCGCAGACGCTCTTTGAACTCGGAGATGTCCGAGGCAACCCGCACATCGACATTCGTGATCAGCTGTCCTGATGCATCCAGAAGGGTCAGAGTTGTCAGGCCGGGTGACTTTCCCAAGACATAAATCGTTTTGTCTGACAAAGACGAAATGTCAGCAATACCGGGGTTTGCGATGCTAAGTTCGGCAAATGGAATATCGCTTTCAACCACGACGGCGCGGTTCATCGGTACTTCTAACGTACGGTTTGTCCCTTTATTTACCACGCGCAAGGTTTCAGCCTGCACCGGGGTGGGAACTGCCATCATGAGTGGCATCGCACTAAGCGTCAGCCCGAAAAGGACCGCTGTAAGAAATCTGTCGATTTTCATGTGACCTGCCTTTGTGATCACGCCTCTGGATAGGGTCTTAGCGCCCGCCGTTTGTAGCACTCTGGGTGCTTTTCATTTTTATTGCAAGATTCAATGAGGTTATGAGGTGCGAGGCTGTGGATTAATAGCAACATGTGCCTTTTGCGCAAAAGGCCACACTGGGGAGTGTGGCCTTTGGGGTGTGGGCTTTCAGCTTCAGTTCGTACAAGGGATCGGAATTTCCATCACCTCTGCACCACGGCGGGTGCGGATCGTACAGACCTTTTCCTTTTCGATTTCCGCTTGGACGGTTTCCCTTTGAATGCCCAGCAGGGTTCTTTGGTCGACCTGGATGCTGGAGGCGATTGTATCATCACCTGCACCCACAAGCGACAAAGACAGATTGCCTGTGGATTGTGCCTGGGCCAGTGCGGCAACTTGGTCTGGTTTGACCGCAACAGTTACGGTTCGCGCAATGGCAGCTTCGCTACGTTCGCCACCAGCGCTTTGGTCGATAGCGATCAGTTGAACACCGGCTTCGATCAGTTTGGTGAATTCACTCGACCCCCGCTGCCCTGCGCCGTCCATATCGATGCGGCCCGTCCAATACACGTCAACGCGGTCGCCGGGGCGCAAAAAGCCGGACACGCCGCTGGACACATCAACCTTGATTGTGAAAGCACGTGTGCCGCGTTCCAGCCGCGAGGTCAGCCCCGTGTCTTCGCCGGGTTCCGTCACCTTGATAGCCATGATCGCTTCGTCTTTTTCGATAGCGCGCAGAACGACCCGCAGCTCGTCGCTGTTGGCTGGGAATAATGTGGCTTCTTCGAGGAAGGTGCCTTGGGGGATTGCGTTTTCGGGCCACGCCACCTGCCGCACGTCCTCACGTCTGAGCTGCTGGCCGTATTTCAGTGATTTTTGGGCGACAAAGACGTTCACAGTGGGGACAATCTGCGCAAGGGCCGCTTGGGCCTGCGCGTTTGCCATCTGATATTCACCGATCCGGTCTTTGGCCAGATAAACTGCACCACCCGCCAATGCGATACCAGCTAACAAAACCAGTCCAAATAACATACGCATTTCATCTACCTCATGTAATTCTTCACCAGTAAAGATCTGGTCTTAAGTCTTCCTTTAGGATGCACTCGAATTGTGACCTGAATATGGAACGAGCGCGGTAATCTTGGCACATTTGGCCTGATCCGCGCGGTGTGGTGGTTTAGAATTAGCCAGGTGTGAACAACAAGGTTCTGTCGGCGAGTTCGACAGCACCATCCTTCGTGCTTAGCACCACGGACACTGCAAGCCCCACCACGGCGGCACATAAAACGACCCAGTCAACGGTGATTGCACCGGCTTCTTGCGATCTGAAGTTTCTGAGAAATGAAATCATGAACGACGCCTTCCGGCGGTGAAATATCATATGAAATTGGCCGCACCCTGTCGTGCAGAATGCGGCCAGTCGTAATTTAACCTAGAACGCTAAAGGATCTTAGGATCAGCCTGGCTCCATATTAGTCAGGTATGACCCGGTCTTGGCTGTCAGGTTCGAGGAACCTGATTCGATCGAGGTATATGCTGCCACGGCCAGGCCAACAACTGCGGCTGTCAAAACAACCCAGTCAACTGTTACTGCGCCGGATTCGTCTTTGTTGAAGTTTTTGAAAAAGTTCATCATGGTATGTCCCTCCAAGGATCATTGGGTTTTATGTTTCAACCGTGTCGTCCGTCTGCGGCTCCGTCTCTCTCAGTTCAGAACCTGTCCGACTTGGTATGAGGCTATATAGCTGTCTGAATGGGGCGTGAATTTGGCGGTAAATGTGGCTTTTGAGTTTTCTAGGGATCCTGAGCATATAATTTTTCTAAGGCGCTGAAATTAATATATAAAAACCGTTAACTTTTTTCAGGGAAATGGCTGATTTGGGTGCCGGGGCGTGAATTAAGGCAAAATTGCCATATTGCGCGCCATGATTGGCTGGTTTTTTGACCGGTTTCATGTGACGTTTGGACTATCGAGCAGAATAAGCATTAAAAAAAGCAGGCAAAGATGTTTCGATTATTTATGATCTCGCTGGTTGCGGGGGCATTGGCTGTTCCAATGCTCTATGCTGATGCGCCCAAGCCTTTTCCGAAGTTTGAGGCAAAGCGCGTCAAACCGCCTGAACCGGGCAGTCGCAACAGGATAAACGTTTTCATCGAACCGGTAGTTGCTGCACCCCAAGCTGTGGCAACAGCGTCCGGCGCAATCGCGCCCGCAGCACCGGGTCAATTCGACTGGTTTTGGGAACGGGTATCGCCAGAGGAAGCAAAGTCAGGTCCGGGCAGGCTTGAGGTGGCAATGATCACGCTTGCGACTGCAACAGCCAAGGTGCCCGCGCCGCGCATGCAACAAATGCAACAGATCGCCAAAACCAATGGCATCGATATCTTGCGCTCAACCATTGGTACAAAAGTGTCTCCGGCCCTTGTGCTGGCGGTCATCACGGTTGAATCCGCCGGGCGCGTTGATGCGGTGAGCGGGGCAGGGGCCGAAGGGTTAATGCAATTGATGCCTGATACTGCGGCGCGCTTTGGTGTCGCTGACAGTATGAAGCCCACCGAGAATATCGCGGGCGGCGTCAAGTACCTTGATTGGTTGATGGGCGAGTTTGACAGTGATCCGATCTTGGTGCTGGCAGGATACAACGCCGGTGAAGGGTCTGTGCGCAAACATGCGGGCGTGCCGCCATTTGCCGAGACGCGCGATTACGTGCCAAAGGTGCTGGCCGCGTTTCAAGTGGCCAAGGGCTTGTGTCAAACGCCGCCAGAATTGATTTCAGACGGCTGCGTCTTTGTGGCGATGAAATAGCAACGCAAAAGGGCACCGCCAGATTGGCGATGCCCGTTCAATTTTCAGTTGGCGAAGGGTTTAGATGATCGTCGCTTCGGTCGCGGCGCGCAGTTCCTCTTCAGTTACTCCGTCTGCGCACTCGACGATCTTCAAACCGCCTTCGACCACATCCAGCACGCCGAGGTTGGTGATGATGCGGTCAACCACAGCTTTGCCTGTCAACGGCAAGGTACATTCTTTGAGGACTTTGCTGTCGCCATGTTTGCTGGTGTGATCCATCACGACCACAACGCGGCCAACGCCCGCTACCAGGTCCATGGCACCGCCCATCCCCTTGACCAGCTTGCCCGGGATCATCCAGTTTGCCAGATCGCCGTTTTCTGCCACTTCCATCGCGCCCAGGATCGCCATTGCGATTTTACCGCCTCGGATCATGCCAAAGGATGTTGCACTGTCAAAATACGAAGTTTGGGGCAGTTCTGTGATTGTCTGCTTGCCAGCATTGATCAGGTCGGCGTCTTCTTCACCGTCAATCGGAAACGCGCCCATGCCCAACATGCCGTTTTCCGATTGCAGGGTCACTTCCATGCCGTCGGGGATGTAGTTCGACACAAGCGTCGGAATACCGATGCCAAGGTTCACATACCAGCCGTCTTGCAGTTCTTGCGCGGCACGTGCCGCCATTTGATTGCGATCCCACATTTTATGCGCTCCTTACCGTGCGTTGCTCGATCCGCTTTTCGTGTTCGCCTTGAACGATGCGGTGCACATAGATGCCGGGCAGATGGATCGTATCGGGATCAAGGCTGCCTGTCGGTACGATCTCTTCAACCTCGACAACGCAGATCTTGCCGCACATCGCTGCGGGCGGGTTGAAGTTGCGTGCCGTTTTGCGGAACACAAGGTTGCCGGTTGCATCGGCTTTCCATGCCTTCACGATGGCCAGATCAGCAAAGATGCCTTCTTCCATGATGTAGGTTTCGCCGTTGAAATCTTTGTGCTCTTTACCGTCGGCAATCACGGTGCCCACGCCGGTCTTGGTGTAAAAGCCGGGGATGCCCGCGCCACCGGCGCGCATGCGTTCTGCCAAAGTGCCTTGGGGGTTGAATTCAAGCTCAAGCTCGCCTCCCAGATATTGGCGCATGAATTCCTTGTTCTCACCGACATATGAGCTGATCATCTTCTTGACCTGTTTGGTTTGCAGCAAGATGCCAATGCCAAAATCGTCGACACCGGCGTTGTTTGACGCAAAGGTCAAATCCTTGGTGCCTGCATCACGAATGGCGCTCAGCAACAGTTCGGGGATGCCACACAGGCCAAATCCACCTGCGGCAATCAGCATGCCGTCATGCAAAACGCCATCAAGCGCTTCGGCGGCACTTCCGTAAATCTTTTTCATCCAAGCTCCTCTCAAAAAAGGCCTAAGCCCGTCGTCATTTCAGGCACTACACCGTCTATGACGTTAGGCCAAGCGCGTGTCAAATACGCCTCAGGCGCACCCATCGGATGCGCCTGAGAAATCATTTGAAATGCCCGAATTCTAGGATGGCTGACGGGGCCACCAGCGCTTAACCTTCTTTGGCGGCCTTTTTCGCGGCAGGTTTTTTGGCAGGTGCCTTCTTTTTCGCGGCAGGTTTTTTGGCTGCCGCTTTGGCAGCAACTGGCTTTTTGGTCGCTGCCTTGCGCTTGGCGGGTGATTTTGCCAGCTTCTCTTCGATCAGTTCGACTGCCTTTTCCATCGTCAGATCGGCAGGCTCGATTTCCTTGGGGATGGTGGCATTGACCTTTTCCCACTTCACATAGGGCCCGTATTTGCCTTCCATGATATCCACGCTTCCGCCCAGATCAGGGTGTTCGCCCATTTCGCGAATCGGTTTCGCCGCCTTGCCACGCCCGCCACGGCTGGCAACTTTTTCAGCCAGCAACTGCACGGCGCGGTTCATGCCAACAGTGAATACTTCATCCAACCCTTCAAGATTGGCGTTGGTGCCTCCGCGATCCGACGTGCTGGGCGCGTGCTTGATGTAGGGCCCATAGCGCCCGGTATTGGCCCAGACCATAACACCATCTTCGGGATGCGGCCCGATTTCGCGGGGCAAAGACAGCAACATAACGCCGCGTTCAAGTTCAAGCTCCTCTGCGGGCCAGTCTTTTGGCACAGATTGACGCGGAGGTTTCTTGTTTTCTTCGGTCACCGGGCCGCGCTGCACATAAGGACCGAACCGGCCTTTGAAGACACGGATTTCGTCGCCTTGATCTTCGCCCAGCAGTTTCCCGTCTGGCGGAATCGCAGAGGCTTCGGCTTCCGGGTCTGGCGGGCCGAAAGGGCGCGTGTAGCGGCATTCTGGATAGTTCGAGCACCCGATAAACGCACCACCCGACCGCGCCGTACGCATCGACAAACGCCCGATTTCGCAGTTGGGACACAGCCGAGGGTCTTTGCCGTCTTCGGTGGGCGGGAACAGATGCGGCGCGAGCACCTCATTTATTTTTTCCAAAACTTCCGTGATCCGCAAATCAGCCGTTTCAGCGATAGCGGCTGAAAAGTCTTTCCAAAAGCGCCCCAAGACATCCTTATAGTCGGCATCAGCCGCACTAACTTTATCAAGCTGGTCTTCTAGATCGGCAGTGAAATCATAGCCTACGTATTTGCGGAAATAATTCTCAAGGAATGCGGTAACCAAACGCCCCTTATCTTCGGGGAAAAGCCGGTTTCCTTCCTTGCGCACGTATTCACGATCCTGGATCGTGGTGACAACGCTGGCATATGTGGACGGGCGCCCGATCCCAAGCTCTTCCATCCGCTTCACAAGCGTCGCCTCGGTATAGCGGGGCGGTGGTTGGGTGAAATGCTGCTCTGGCGTGACGGCGCGCTTGTCCATCTTGTCGCCTTGCGTGATCTGCGGCAGGCGTTTGTCATCCTCGTCGACCACGTCGTCGCGGCCCTCTTCGTAGACTCGCAGAAAACCGTCAAACTGTACGACCTGACCCGTGGCACGCAAGCCGACTTGTTCGTCTTTGCTGCCGATCTCGACGGTGGTGCGTTCAAGGCGTGCGCTTTCCATCTGGCACGCCAAGGTACGCTTCCAAATCAGATCATAAAGCTTGCGTTGATCAGCTTCGGCAAGTTTTAGCGCCGCTGCATCCTTGGCCATATCTGTCGGCCGGATACATTCGTGCGCTTCTTGGGCGTTCTTGGCTTTATTCTTGTAGATTCGGGGTGACGAGGGGACATATTCCGCGCCAAACCGGTCTTTGATCGCGTCGCGCGCCATCGTCATCGCCTCGGGTGCCATGTCGATGCCGTCGGTTCGCATATAGGTGATGTGCCCGGCTTCGTACAAACGCTGCGCTGTGCTCATCGTTTGCCGCGCACCCATTCCGAACTTTCGGCTGGCTTCTTGCTGAAGGGTGGAGGTCATGAAGGGTGCCGATGGGTTCCGGCTGGCGGGCTTTGCTTCGACACTCGTTACCGTCAGGTCGCGGCTGGTGATCGCCTGAACGGCCATCTCGGCCTGCGTGTCATTGGCAAGGTCAAACCGGTCCAGCTTTTTGCCCGCAAGCGTGACAAGACGGGCCTCGAATTCTTGCCCGCGTGGCGTGGCGACCAAGGCCTTGACCGTCCAGTATTCGCGGTTGCGAAACGCTTCGATTTCCATCTCGCGCTCTACAATCAGGCGCAGGGTGACTGATTGTACGCGCCCTGCGGATTTTGCACCCGGCAACTTGCGCCACAGAACCGGAGACAGATTGAACCCCACCAGATAGTCCAACGCACGGCGCGCCAGATACGCCTCGACCAGCGGCATGTCCACCTGCCGGGGCTTCTTCATCGCCTCTGTGACCGCCGCTTTCGTGATTGCGTTGAACACAACACGGCTGACAGGTGTATCTTTCTTGATGGATTTGCGCAGTGTCAGTGTTTGTTGCAGGTGCCAGCTGATCGCTTCGCCTTCGCGGTCAGGGTCAGTCGCGAGGATCAATTCGTTATCGTCTTTCAGCGCATCTGCGATGGCTTTGACGTGTTTTTTGCTAGCCGACCCAACTTCCCAAAGCATGTCGAAACCATTCTCAGGATCAACGGATCCGTCTTTGGGTGGCAGATCTCGAACGTGCCCGTAAGACGCAAGAACAGTGTAGTTGCTGCCCAGATAAGAGTTGATCGTTTTGGCCTTGGCAGGTGATTCGACGACAACAACTGGCATAAATTTCTGTACCTTGGATCAATTGGAATTGCTCTGCTTACGCTGTGACATGTGGCGCGCAGTCAGTTTTGTCAATGCGCAGCAAAGTCCTTTGGTATTCCCCAAGAGGTCTGACAGGACGTTAAAAGCAGCGGATGATGTTGGAAAAGTCCCTCCGGTTTCGTGGGCCTTATGCTTTGGACATAAGCGCAAAAGCGTCCGTTTCGAGAGGGAGCATTGGGAGGATCAAGCTTGCCGCGATTGCGGGAAAAACCATTGCACCTACCTGTCAGGCGCGAGACACAAGACCACCGGGTTGCCGCAGAATTTGCCCGTCAAGCTCAAGGTCGATCAAGATTGGTGCGACTTTCGCGGGTGCTGCCTTGAGGTCGCGGATCAGTTGATCTTCCGCTATCGGGCTCGGCCCCAGACGCGACAGGATTTGCATATGCAATGCGGCGGTCTGCTTGAGCGACCTTTCAGGGCGGCTGATTGGCTGAACAACGGCAAGGCCAAGTTGGGGTTGATCCGGCTGCTGTGTCTCGCCGGTGCCCAATATTTCGATCACATCGCCCGCATTTCTAACCAATGTGGCACCATCGCGGATCAGCATGTTGCATCCGGCAGCGCGTGCATCAAACGGATGGCCCGGCACAGCCAATACTTCGCGACCCTGATCCAGCGCATCGCGTGCGGTAATCAGGCTACCCGATTTTGCCGCAGCTTCGACGACGATGGTCGCACGGCTTAATCCCGCGATGATCCGGTTGCGGCTTGGGAAATGCCGCGCCATCGGTTGCAGCCCCATAGGCTGCTCCGACACGCGCAGGCCGGATTTTGCGATATCATGGGCCAGTTGTGTGTTCTCGGCCGGGTACATTACGTCAACGCCGCCGGCCTGTACGGCGATTGTACCCGTTGGAAGGGCCGCCAAATGTGCCGCTGCATCGACACCGCGCGCAAGCCCCGAGACGACGACAAAGCCTGCTTCGCCCAAGCCTTGCGCCAACGCTTTGGCCATGCGCGTGCCCAGCGAAGATGCATTGCGCGCACCGACCAAAGAGATTGTGGGCCGGTTTAGCAGCGCGATATTCCCCAAGACCCAAAGAAATGGCGGCGCATCGTCTAATTCATTCAATATCTGCGGGTAGGCCGCTGTGCCGTGCATGATCAACTGCGCGTCTGCGGCTTTGCCCGCGCGCAGTTCGTCCTGAACGACACCTTCAGGGCAAACCTCGTAGTTCGAAACGCCCGCGGCGCGCGCTACCTCAGGTAGCGCGGCCAGCGCATTCTGCGCAGTGCCGTGTTCAATCAGCAGTCGTTTATACGTTGAAACGCCGACCCGGCGGGAGCGCAACAGACGAAGGCGGGCAAAACCTTCATCTTCCGAGGTGGGTGGGATTGGGGGGTGAGTGGAAGAAGGATTATAGTCCTTGTCAGTCATCCCGTGTCTCCGCCTGTTGCAGAATCAGGTATAGGCAGAGCTGGTTAATAACGCATGAAGGGTTCCCGGCCCATTTTTGCTAAATCGGCCAGGCTCGGTTTGCGTTATTTCGCAGCACCACCGACAGTCAGGCCGCCGATCATCAATGTGGGCTGGCCGACACCCACTGGCACCCACTGGCCCGCCTTGCCGCAATTCCCCATGCCAGGATCAAGCGCGGGGTCATTTCCGATTGCGCGTATCTGCTTGAGGGCGGTGGCCCCGTCGCCAATTAATGTCGCCCCTTTGACGGGCGCGCCCACGACCCCGTTTTGAACGCGGTAGGCTTCGGTGCAGGAAAATACGAATTTACCGTTCGTGATATCGACCTGACCGCCACCAAACCCAACAGCATATATCCCGTCCTTGAGGCCGGCCACGACATCGCCGGGGGCGGTGTCCCCTCCCAGCAGGTAGGTGTTGGTCATCCGGGGCATGGGAATATGCGCATAAGATTCGCGCCGGCCGTTGCCTGTTGATTCCACGCCCATCAGCCGTGCATTTTGGCGATCCTGCATATAGCCGACCAATACGCCGTCCTCGATCAATGTATTTTTGGCCGATGGTGTGCCTTCGTCGTCAATCGTGATCGACCCGCGCCGGTCCGGGATCGTGCCATCGTCAAGCACGGTAACCCCCTTGGCTGCAATCTGCTGACCCATCAGACCCGAAAAAGCACTCGACCCTTTGCGGTTAAAATCACCTTCTAATCCGTGGCCAATGGCCTCGTGCAGCAAGATGCCGGGCCAGCCGGGCCCAAGCACCACATCCATCATCCCCGCAGGTGCGGGAACTGCCTCAAGGTTAACGCAGGCGACCCGCAAGGCCTCGCGGGTTTTGGCTTGCCAGTCCGAAGGTGCCAGCAGACCATCAAGGCCAATCCGGCCACCCCCTCCGGCTGTGCCGCTTTCGCGCCGCCCGTTCTGTTCTACGATGATCGACACGTTGACACGGGTCATCGGACGGATGTCGCGGACCGACGTGCCCTCCGGGCGCAGGATCTCGATCTCCTGGATCGAGGCCGAGATCGACGCGGAGACCTGAACGACACGTTTATCCAGGCTGCGGGCAAAATCGTCGATCTCGCGAAGTGTTTCGACTTTTACGGGGAAAGCGGCCCCAGCGATCGGGTCTTCGTCGGTGTAAAGATGCCGATTGGTCGACACGGGGCCATCCGCCCACGTCCCGCCACCGGAACCAACCGCCAAACGCGCAGTTTCGGCGGCGCGGCGCAAGGCAGCTTCTGTGATCTCTGAGGAATGAGCATATCCCGACACTTCGCCGCGCACTGCGCGCAAGCCAAACCCCTCGGACGCATCATAGCTGGCAGTCTTGAGCCGTCCGTCATCAAACATCAGCCCTTCCGAGCGCCGACGTTCGAAGAACAATTCACCGTCGTCGGCACCAGCAACTGCATCTTTCAGGATCGAAAGGGCCGCGTCGCGGTCAAGAGCACCCTCAAAAGGGTTAAAAGGTGGTTGGCTCATCAACATGTTCCCTGAATCGTGTTAAAAAGATCGCTTAGCGTCCGTTTGACGCAAGCAGAAGTCTTTATCTTGAAGTTAGAATATGATTGTAAGCGTACAGATTACAACGGCGCGTAATCCGAAACGGCACAGGTCGTGAGGATTCGCTATCAATGGTCACAAGATCAGGATGACATATGAAACATCTTCTTAAACTTTCAGGTCTCATGGCCGCTTTCTCTGCTATTCCGGCATGGGCGCAAGAGAATCTGCGTATTGAGGGCCTCGAAATCATCGGCCAGCCTTCCGACGGCGAGATGGGTTTCCAGCCTGCCGTAACGCGTGTTGCACAAGACATTCACGACTTGGATTACCTGATTTTGGTAATCATCACGTTGATCACGCTGTTTGTTACGGCGCTGATCCTTTGGGTCGCCTTCCGCTACAACAAAAAACGCAACCCGGTTGCCGCATCGTTTACCCACCACACCCCGGTAGAGATCGCCTGGACAGTCGCGCCCATCCTGATCTTGGTTCTGATCGGTGCCTATTCGCTGCCGATCTTGTTCCGCCAGCAGGAAATCCCGCAAGCTGATCTGACGATCAAGGCGATCGGGAACCAGTGGTACTGGTCTTACGAATACGTGGACGATGGCTTCGGCTTTGATAGCTACATGATTGGTGCGCCGGCGCTTGGTGGTGAAAACCGCAAGACACCCGAAGTGATCGCCCAACTGGAAGAAGCAGGCTATACCGAGCAGCAATTCCTTCTGGCGACCGATACTGCCGTTGTTATCCCCGTTGGTAAGACGATTGTGGTTCAGGTGACAGGGTCGGACGTTATACATTCTTGGGCCATGCCGGCCTTTGGTGTGAAGCAGGATGCCGTGCCCGGACGTTTGGCTGAAACATGGTTCTCAGCCGAGAAAGAGGGCATCTACTTTGGCCAGTGTTCCGAACTTTGCGGTAACGCACATGCCTATATGCCGATCACGGTCAAGGTCGTGTCGGAAGAGGCGTATGCCGAGTGGTTGGGAAAAGCGAAAGCCGAATACGCGGGCCTAGAGCAGCCACTTACCGTCGCTTCCAAGTAACCAGCTATAGTAACGTCGGGGCGTGCTCTGCATGGCCCGACTTTGATAGATGTGAGGTTTGACATGTCAGACGTGACCACGACACCTTCAGGCGAATACGAAGCACAGCTGGGCGATTACTTTGCGCTGTTGAAACCACGCGTAATGCAACTGGTCGTGTTTACCGCTTTGGTCGGCATGTTGGCGGCACCGGTTTCCGTGCATCCCGTGGTTGCTTTCGCCTCGATCCTGTTCGTTGCAGTCGGTGCGGGTGCTTCGGGTGCTCTGAACATGTGGTGGGATGCTGATATCGACGCGATTATGCGCCGTACTGCCAGCCGCCCAATCCCGTCCGGACGCGTCCAGCCAAGTGAAGCCTTGGCAATCGGCGTGGCGCTTTCGGGCTTGTCGGTGATGATGCTTGGACTCGCCGCAAATCTTCTTGCTGCTGGCATGCTGCTTTTCACAATCCTGTTCTACGCAGTGTTTTACAGCATGTGGTTGAAGCGTGTGACACCGCAAAACATCGTTATCGGCGGTGCGGCGGGCGCGTTCCCTCCTGTGATCGGCTGGATCATCGCGACGGGAAGCTTTTCGGTTGAAGCGTGGCTGATGTTTGCGCTGATCTTTATGTGGACGCCCCCACATTTCTGGGCCTTGGCGCTGTTTATGCGCAACGATTATGACGATGCCAAAGTGCCAATGCTTACTGTGACACATGGGCGTCCATCAACGCGCCGCCATATTCTTGCCTATACCGTTTTACTGGTTGTCCTTGCGATCGGCACCGGTTTTACCTCGATCGGTGGACCGATCTATCTAACAGCCGCCGTAATCCTGAATGCCCTGTTCTTGCTGGGTGCCTACCGCATCTGGCGGCGTGACGAGGTCGACAGCGAGGCGGATAATTTTATGGTTGAGCGGAAGTTTTTCAAACTGTCGCTTTGGTATCTTTTCCTACATTTCGGGGCGATCCTGGCAGAGGCCACATTGCGTCCCTACGGCTTTGGAGGCTGGTCATGAGTATTCGCGCAGAACACGAGATTCACACCCGCCGCCGTGGCCGCAACCTTGGCATTGGCCTGATGCTTGGTGGGTTTGTCATCCTGGTGATGGCGCTGACCTATGTGAAAATTACCACCATCGATTTTAACGATCTAAAAGGTGGCGCAATACAAACGCAGGAGAGCAACTGATGGCAGTATCCGGTCCGACAAAGACAGTTTTACAAACCGTTTCAGTCGTTTTTCTGATGGGCGGGCTCGCATGGGCTTCGGTGCCGTTTTACGACTGGTTTTGCCGTGTCACCGGATTTGGCGGCACGCCCGGTCAAGTTTCTGCAAATGCCGGCGAGATCTTGGATCAGACCATCAAGGTGCGTTTTGACGGCAGCTTGAATGATGGTATGGGCTGGCAATTCAAGCCTGTTGTCAACGAGATGGAAGTCCGGATCGGGGAAACAGGATTGGCTTTCTACGAGGCCTATAATCCAAACACTTATCCGATTGCAGGGCAGGCGTCTTATAACGTGACACCCTATGCTGCTGGCGCATTTTTTGAGAAAATCGAATGCTTTTGCTTCACCGAGCAAGTTCTTGCCCCTGGTGAGCGCGTTCAGATGCCCGTGAGCTTCTATGTTGACCCCGAAATTGTTACAGACCTTGATGGCAAGTATGTACATACGATCACACTGTCTTATACTTTCTATAGAATTGATCTGCCCGAGGGATACGCAGCCCTTGATCAGAACAGCGAGACAAACCTGAATTAAGAAAAGGTGAGGGACGCCACCATGGCCCATGAAAAGAACCACGACTATCATATTCTAGCACCCTCCACTTGGCCGCTTCTCAGTTCCCTCGCGGGCTGCGTCATGCTGGCAGGCATCGTGTTTTGGATTCACGATATAACACCATTCGTGTTCTTCGGTGGATTGGTGGCGACACTATACTGCATGTTTGGTTGGTGGTCTGAAGTCGTTGCCGAAAGCAAAGTTGGCGACCACACGACTGTTGTCCGGATCGGTCTGCGCTACGGGTTCATCCTGTTCATCATGTCCGAGGTGATGTTCTTTGCCGCCTGGTTCTGGGCCTTCTTCAAGGAAGCCCTGTACCCGATGGATCAATTCCTCGGCTCTACTTATGTTCAGCCCGACATCATCCCCGTCGACGCATTTCACCTTCCACTGATCAACACATTGATTTTGCTGCTTTCGGGCTGTGCTGTTACGTGGGCACACCACGCGCTGGTTCATGAGAACAACCGCAAGGAACTTATAACAGGTCTGGCTGTTGCGATCGGGCTGGGCCTGCTCTTCACAGCGTTCCAAGCCTATGAATACTATGAGCTGATTGCACACTACGACTGGCAGTTTGGCGGCGACCTGTTCTTTTCCAGCTTCTTTATGGCAACGGGCTTTCACGGTTTCCACGTCATTATCGGGACAATATTCCTGACTGTCTGCCTGTTCCGTGCCATGAGTGGCCATTTTACACCAGAGCGTCATGTTGGTTTTGAGGCAGCAGCCTGGTACTGGCACTTCGTTGACGTTGTATGGCTGTTCCTGTTTTTCGCCGTCTACATGTGGGGCATCTAACGTCTCCGACGGCTTGCAAATCTCTAGGTAATCCCTAAAACAAACCGGCGCGCGAGGGGAACCTTGCGCGCCTTTGCATTGACGTCGCCCCAAGGGTGGCCAACTTCAAGAGAGCCTTATGCGTCGGACGCTATTCCTGTTGATTATTGGTCTGGGGGGGGCTGCTATCCTGATCTCGCTTGGGGTTTGGCAGGTCCAGCGGCTTGCATGGAAGCAAGCGATCATCGCAGACATCAACGCGCGGATTGTTGCGGCACCTGTCGCCTTGCCGCAAACGGTAGACCCGCAGGACGATGCTTACCTTCCTGTTGTTGCAGATGGTGTGGTGGGGAATGCAGAAATTCACATCCTTGTCTCGCAAAAAGATGTCGGTGCCGGATATAGGATCATTGCGCCGTTTGTGCTGGATGACGGTCGCCAGATCATGGTTGACCGCGGATTTGCCCTGACCACCGCCAAAGATACCGAACGCGCCGTTGGCGTCGCAACGATTACCGGCAACCTGCAATGGCCGCAGGAAACCGACGGATTTACGCCTGCCCCGGATATGTCGGAAAATATCTGGTTCGCCCGGGATGTGGCGGCAATGGCCGCTGTTCTGGATACCTTGCCAGTCTTGCTGGTTGCACGCAGCAGTTCTTTGCAAGACACCAATATCAGCCCGCTGCCCGTCGATACTGCGCGGATCCCGAATGATCACTTGCAATACGCCATCACCTGGTTCTCTCTTGCCGCCATCTGGCTTGGTATGAGCCTTTTCTTCCTGCGCCGCCGTGGCGCGTCCAAAGCCGAAAGCTGACCCTTCCCATGCGCTACGTCTCCACCCGCGGATCTGCCCCTGTTTTGACCTTTGAAGAAGCCTTGTTGACGGGTCTTGCCCGTGACGGTGGCCTTTATGTGCCAGAAACGATTCCGGAGCTGAGCTTTGACGAGCTGACCGAAATGGCAACGATGTCTTATGAAGACGTTGCTTTCAAAGTCATGCGGCCGTTCATAGGTGATACGTTCACGGACGCCGAGTTCAAATCCTTGATCGCCAAAGCCTATGCCGGATTTAACCACACCGTGCGTGCGCCCCTAGTGCAATTGGATCAAGGGCATTTCCTGCTCGAACTGTTCCACGGGCCCACGCTGGCCTTCAAAGATTTTGCCATGCAGTTGATCGGCCACATGTTCCAAGCAGTGCTGTCGCGCAAGGGAGACCGTGTCACAATCGTCGGAGCGACGTCGGGCGATACAGGGTCTGCCGCAATCGAAGCCTTCCGAGGGCTTGATAACGTCGACGTCTTCATCCTCTACCCTCATGGCCGCATCTCGGAAGTGCAGCGTCGCCAGATGACAACCCCGGTCGAACCCAATGTTCGCGCCTTGGCGATGGATGGTGACTTTGACGAGTGTCAGGCGCGCCTCAAGGACATGTTCAATGATCACGCCTTCCGAGACGGCGTGAAACTTGCCGGGGTAAACAGCATCAACTGGGGCCGTGTACTGGCGCAGGTCGTGTATTATTTCACGGCCGGTCTGGCGATGGGTGCGTTGGACCGTAAAGTCAGCTTTACCGTGCCTACTGGCAATTTCGGCGATATCTTTGCAGGCTACATCGCGCGTCAGATGGGTCTGCCGATTGCCGATCTGGTGGTCGCGACCAACCAAAACGACATCCTTCACCGCTGTTTGAGCACGGGTGGCTATCACAAGGGCAGTGTGCACGCTTCGATCAGCCCGTCGATGGATATTCAGGTCAGCTCAAACTTTGAGCGTGCCTTGTATTTTGCCTATGGTCAGGACAGCGATGCGATCAATGGTCTGATGGCAGATTTGGCCAAAGGCGGGTTTGATGTGGGCGATAATGCCTTGCGTGATCTGCAAAATACCTACAAGTCCGGGCGTGTATCCGAGGAAGAAACAGCTGCCACGATCAAGGAATTCTACGCGACGACAAACGAATTGCTGTGTCCTCATTCGGCCATCGGTGTGCGTGTGGCGCAAGACATGCGTGATCCTGCGACCCCGATGATCACGCTGGCCACCGCCCATCCGGCAAAATTTCCCGACGCGGTCGAAGCGGCCACTGGCATCCGCCCGCCGCTGCCTGATCATATGGCAGATCTGTTCGAGCGGCCCGAGCGGCTGACCCGTGTGCCCAACGACCTTGAGGCGTTAAAAGACATTATCAAAGGGGGCATCGCCCAGTGAGCTTGCAACAACACCGCCTGTCGAATGGCTTCCGCGTCGTAACGGAACATATGCCGGGTCTTGCCTCGGCTTCGATTGGCGTTTGGGTCACGGCAGGCGCGCGCCACGAGACGCCGCAGCAAAACGGCATCGCGCATTTTCTGGAACACATGGCGTTCAAAGGGACGGCCAAGCGCTCGTCGCTACAGATTGCCGAAGCGATCGAGGACGTGGGCGGTTATATCAATGCCTATACCTCGCGAGAAGTGACGGCGTATTACGTGCGCGTTCTGGAAAACGATGTGGCCCTTGGCCTTGATGTGATCGCTGACATCCTTCGCAATCCTGTGCTGGACAACGCAGAGATAGAAGTCGAGCGCGGTGTGATCCTGCAAGAGATCGGACAGGCGCTGGATACGCCTGACGATGTGATCTTTGACTGGCTGCAGGAAGAAGCATATCCGGGCCAGCCACTTGGCCGCACGATTCTTGGTCCGCACGAGCGTGTGTCGAATTTTTCGCGTGAAGACCTGTCGGGTTTTATTGCACAGCATTACGGCCCCGAGCAGATGATTCTATCCGCAGCGGGCGCTGTTGATCACGATGAAATCGTCAGGCTCGCCGAGCAACTCTTTGGAGATATGCCCCCAAAGCCCTTGTTCGACGTGGATGCCGCAAAATTCTCCGGTGGCGAAGTGCGCCAACTTAAACCTCTTGAGCAGGCTCATTTCGCGCTCGGCTTTGAATCCCCCGGCTATAGGGCGGATGACATCTATGTCGCTCAGATTTACGCCTCGGCCTTGGGCGGCGGCATGTCGAGCCGTCTGTTCCAGGAAATCCGAGAGAACCGCGGCCTGTGTTACACGATCTTTGCGCAAGCAGGTGCTTATGCCGACACTGGTATGATGACGATCTACGCAGGCACCAGCGGGGAACAATTGCCGGAACTGGCCAATATTACGATTGATGAGATGAAGCGCGCGGCGTCTGACATGTCACCTGCCGAAGTTGCACGTGCGCGTGCGCAAATGAAAGCGGGTCTGCTGATGGGGCTGGAAAGTCCGTCGAATCGCGCCGAACGCTTGGCGCGCTTGATCCAGATTTGGGACCGTATTCCAGCGCTTGAAGAAACCATAGCCCAGATTGATGCCGTCACAACTGGTGATGTGCGCGATTTTGCCCAGACGATGGCAACAAGCGCTCCTGCAGCCTTGGCGCTTTACGGTCCGGTCGAAACAGCACCCACACTACAAGAGTTGCAAGAACGCCGCGCCGCCTGATGCTTTTGGTCAAACGAAAATTCGCGATCGAGACGGAGCGGCTTACTTTGCGCCCGCCGATCCATTCGGATTTTCGGGCTTGGGCCACGCTGCGATCAGACAGTATCGACTACCTCACCGGTTGGGAGCCGTCTTGGGCCAGCGATCACCTGTCGCGCAAGGCGTTCACCAACCGCGTCTACTGGGCGACGCGTTCGGTATCAGGGGGCACGGCTTTGCCGCTGTTTCTGATCCGGCGCAAAGACAGCGTGCTGATTGGTGCTATTACCCTTGATAATATCCGCCGCGGCCCGGCCCAGGCCGGTACTTTGGGCTACTGGACGGGAGAGCAATTCGCGCGCCGTGGCTACATGCGTGAGGCAATCGAGGCGACTGTTCATCACGCCTTTACCCGCCTTGACCTCAGCCGGGTCGAGGCCGCGTGCCTGCCTGAAAATGTTGCTTCGCGGGGGTTGTTGGAAAAGACAGGCTTCAAGTATGAGGGCGTCGCGCAAAGCTATCTGCAAATCGACGGACGCTGGCGCAACCACGTGCTTTATGCGCAGCTGCGCAGTGATCGGCGCGGCAAAACCGCAGCCGGTTAGGGCAAAGAAAAAGGCCAGACACGCATGCCCGGCCTTGAAAACTCAAGCTGTTTTGACCGATTACCGTCTGCGGTCGCGGCGCGCGCTCATGGGTTGGAAAGCCACCCCGACATGGGCCTCGCAATAAGGCTTGCCTTGCTGAACTGGCAATCCGCAGAACCAGAAATCATCTGTGGCAGGATCACCGACCGGCCACTTGCAAGTCCGCTCGGTCAAATCCATCAAGCCGATTTTCTTCGACTTCTTCTCAATCTCGCTGACCTTCGCCAAAGCTTCGGGACTGATCTCGTTTGCTGACGGTTGTGGCGGCAGAGGCTGGCCTGCGGGAATGATCTTGGCGCGTGCAGGCAGGTTGGGTCTTGGGGCGGGTGCGGCCTCGGCAACTTCTTCTTCTTTCGGCTCTTCTTTCGCCTTGGCGGCGGGCTTGGCAGCAGGCTTTGGCTTTGCCTCAGGCTTTGGAGCCGCCGCAGCAGGTGCCGGTGCACCGGTCGTGGTGCGGTTGGACAGGCCCAAGCGGTGAACTTTGCCGATCACGGCGTTGCGGGTGACGCCGCCCAGTTCTTTTGCGATCTGGCTAGCGGATTGGCCTTCGCCCCACATTTTCTTCAAAATCTCTACGCGGTCATCAGTCCAAGACATTTGGTGTCCTTAGCTAAAAAGCGGCCCCATACCGGACCGCCTTGGAAAATCTCAAGGCCCTATACTAATCACTGTCAGC
>JAGXHA010000002.1 GCA_024636475.1 Roseobacter sp.
ACGGGCCCAATTCAGCCCAATCGCCAAAACTCTCGGCGTGACAGAGCTGTGGTCGGCGCCGGTACCCTACCACGGGGTGCTTGAGGTGCTGGAGGCGTTTCAGGCACGCACCGCACCTCCGGAGATAGCAAGCCCATGGCCCCTGCGCCTGTGGCTCGGCGGTCTCTTCATACTCGCGCTGGCTGGCGTCGGCCTGATCTGGCAGCGGCCGCGAGCGTGGACAGTGGTAACCGAAGATGTGCAAGATACACGGGACAAAGCTGATGAGGCTGGACTAACGCGCAGAGAACGGGAAGTCCTCGCGCTTGTCGCACAGGGCGATTCCACAAAAGAGATTGCTATCAAGCTGCGGATCAGCCCTAAAACAGTCGAGTTTCACCGCGCGAATCTTTTGCGAAAGTTCGGGGCCCGCACCTCGACCCAGCTTATCACGCTGGCAACCTAGGGTAAGCCCTAGGGGACTTTGCCGCAAAGTTTAGGGTATCGCTTAGGTTCCACAACCGACCATTCCTGCCATGATTTCCCTGTCCGTGCTTCAAGGATGAACTCAAGGGAGGAACTTATGAAACGTATTTATTTGCTTTGCTTATCCGTCGTGCTATTCGCAGCGACCATGGTTGTACAGAGCAGCGATGCCGAGGCCAGCGAGCGCTATGGCAAGCAAAAAGTCGTCTATCATATCAACTATGACGGCGGCTCCGAGGACAAGCTTTACCGCGGTGCGATGCAGAACATCCAGAACCACATCAACGCCGTTGGCGAAGAGAATATCGAGGTAAAGATTGTTCTGCATGGCAACGGGCTCGGGCTGTTGTCACAAGCTAAAAGCAATGAAAGCCTCCAGGGCCAGATTTTGGGCCTGAAAGGTCAGAACGTCTCAGTGCATGTTTGCAACAACACTTTGCAGGGACGGAATATTTCGTACGAGAATGATCTTTTCGACGTGTTCCAAGAGGACATCGTGCCGAGCGGCGTGGCGGAACTCTCGCACCTACAGCAGATGGGCTATACCTATATCAAACCCTGAAACGTTTCTCATAAGTATGAGGCGCTTCCTTGTTTTCGGCTGACGCACTCGATGCACTCATTCATCGGGAGCGGCAGCCGGTTTTTGGATGGCAAAGAACTGTGTTTTCGCAGCATGCGGATCATTAAATTAGGATTGATGAAAGGGCGGCCGACCTTCTTTTTGCATGGAAATTGTGCTGGCGGAAGTTGGTCTATCTACAAGAATTGCATTGAGGGAAGACCCTGAACGACGCAACACTGCCAATGATTGAAATTCACCTGAATTCCAGAATTTACGGGCACTATCCCTGTCAGGGAATTCGATGATGAAAGCCGCGTCGGGCAACACGTTGTTACCTTCCAGATGTTCTGGGTCACCCCCACGCGTCAAAAATTCACCAGAGTTGTCAGACACAACAGCAGGAATCTTAGCGAAGTACTCTTCCATCCAGTCACGGCTGTGAATCTGCATTTGACCGATTACGAATGCGGACATGTCTGGGCAATCCTTCACTGGAGATTCTGAATATTTCGAGATTTAGATGACACCAACGGCGTGTTAAATCCAGCAACCATTCGAGAGTCAAAATCACGGACCTACCGTAACAAAGTGCTCACTGCCGACCTTCGCTGCAGATGCACCCAGACAAAAATGTGTCGTGACCCTGAGCGTCTGCTTTCTTAGGACGCGCCCGTTTAGTTTGCAGGTGCAGCGAATGTCGGCAAACCGCCCTCTGTGTCGACTAACTTGAGCGGCCCATGACGTCAGTGGGCAGGCTCTTGGACCAGTCCCGACCAATGGCAGGATTTATGGCTATCGTGTGTTTACATATGCTTAGGGGCTTCCCCGATTTGACAGTTCAGCCTGCTTTCATAAAAACTTCTGGGTATCATCAATTCGGAGAGCACTTGATGATGGAGGCGAGACAGAAAAACCCAAAGATTTCTCTCGGGGCTTCCGCCCCACCTCTTGCGGCGGGCAGTCTGAAAATCTGATTGTTCAGAGATCAGCTATTGCTTCGTTTCCACTTCCAGAAATCACGATTGCCATCCTCGTCCATCGGATTGTCTCGGTCCCCGAGTCGTGAAGTCGCTGAAATTGGTCGGGAGCCATCAGCCTCTGAACACTATCCATCTCGTTCAGACGGTAGGTCAGCAGAGCCAGAGCGGCGTTTGTGTTAGCACCATCGAGACGGCATAGGTCACCGAAGTCGAGTTTGTAGAAGTCCGGGTCGCATGACGCGAGGATCGCATCGCGACAAGCTCTCCCAGAGTTTGAAACTCTGAAGGCGTTTGGAAGGAGTTTTTCGATGTTCTCAGTGAGTGTTGCGGTCATTTATTTCCCTTTTTCTAGCTGCTCCAGCAAAATATCAGAGCTAGATATATTTGTAAACCATTGTTTTTAAATATTAATTTTAAGATTCACCCATTTGGACCGCGAAGTATTTTTTTCTGAAAATTCAGATCGATCATGAAGTTTCAGAGAATCACTCGTGTATTATGGAACGTTAGTACAAGTATTGGTTGAACTTTCTGATTTTAATCCCGGTTCTGCGCTTGGTGAAGTTGCGGAAAATCTGAAAAATCAACAACCGGTACCAGTTTTCAGAAAAGGGCTTACTCTATCCTCAGACGGATTGGATGCGCATCGCGATGCACAACGTGATCACAAAGAAGAAAGAGAAAGAGGAGAAGTAAGAGAAAGAGCGCCACGATGAGGCGTGAAAAACTGAATAAAGGTTTGCTTTTGCTGCCGACGCCCGTATCGACGGCCCCGATAACGCCCGCGGCAAGGGAAAGACCGCTGCATTTTTCAAGGCCATCAATTGTAAAAGTCGCGATGATCGCATGTCGGCCCGGAGCGTCTCATGCTCGAATATTGCAAATCAAGTCCACGAAGAGAATCTTCGTGGGAGGCATCGAACACTAGCCATCTGGTATTTTTTCAGCTCTGACGGATATTGACGATCACTGCTGGCGGACAAGGAACTGGAACTGTTGGCCCATCAGTGTCGGCCAGACCAATTTTTGCAGTTCTTTTGACTGCTATGCCATGAACGGAATTCCTCGCTATAATTGCTTCGTGTAATTGCTGGCGCGGTAGCCTGGTCAAGCGATCCAAGGATCCGATCTCGATCTCACCTAAAAAAACACGGTAAACCCCAGCTTTCCGACCCGGCCGGGCTTCGAAGCCTTTTTGGTCCATGGCTTCCAGAAAATCTGAAACCGTGTTTTCAGTTGCGAGCTTGCGCAGATCCGATTTCAACTTGGTCAGGTTGACCTGAGATTTGTAGTCGACGCCTGTTTTCTCAGAAATGTGGTCGAGTTTCCTATTGAAGGCTTGGTGTTCTTTCGACGAATAGGCCGCATAGGCGCGGTACTCGAGGGTAGTGTCCCAAGACCTTCAGCTGAGACTTGCGAGCCTCGAATGCCTCAAGGGCAACTGACGCCAGGGTGTAGCTCTCTCTAGCGGCTAGACGTCGCTGCTGGTCGCGCTCCTTGATGGGGTCTTTGCCCTCCCTCACGACCGCACGCCAAGTTTCCGCAGCCTGCCGAGCCTCTTTTAAACTGACCGATTGAAGGTTGCCGATTCCCATTTCGCGACGACGTCCGTGGATCGTGACACGCAGCACCCACTGAGCGCCGCCGTCCTCACGTTTGACAAGCCAGAGACCGCCACCGTCTGAGTATTTACCCGGATGGGCGCTTTTGATCTTGGCAGATGAGAGCTTATGCAGTGCTGGCAAAACTTGATCCCCCTCGCAATCCACCTCTACATCTAGCATGGCATGACACAGAGTGAAACCACCTGACACAACGGTATTCTTTTAAAACAGTAGGTTGGCAAGATTTTGGCACGGGATGGGACGCCATGAAATGGTAATTCAATGCCTCTTCTGGGCACCAATTAATCCGAAATTCCTGCTTTATTCATGTTAAAGTGTTTTCGGGTTTCCCAGTTACCTAGAACCCTTGCAAAGTCGTATACAAACGACTTCTGGACGTATTTTCCGAGAGAAACTTAAGGCATGGGCTGCGTTTGAGAAGCCTTTGCTGCGGTCTGCCAACGCATCTTTTGCCCAATCCACCCAATAGGCCGTCGCTGAGGCCGATGCATACGGGTTTGAGGGTGCCGCGATTGTTGAAACACTGTAAGCAGAATGATCCTTGCGCGCTGCGCACAGACCTTGGGTCTGGTTAAGATCACGTGTCACGAGTTTTTATTTGGTTGTTCCACTCTGTGCGGCATGCGCTGCTTTTGCCGCGAGGGTGATGAACTGGCGGTATTCCGCATCGCTTAACTCGGGCAATATTTCGCGTTGTAACTTCAGGACAACCGGCGCAAGTGCGGTCAAAACTGCGGTGCCTTCGTCGGAAAGGCGCAGGGTGCGCGCGCGTTTGTCTGTGGCGCTGACCTGCCTGACCAAGAGCCCTTTTTGTTCCAGCCGATCCACAACGCCACCAATGGTTGCCCTGTCCTTTGCAATCGCTTCGGCCAGTGTTGCCTGATCGGTATCAGGATTTGCCGCGAGCGCGTCGAGTGCTGCAAACTGGATCGGCGTCAGATCAAAGCCTGCGTCCTTGACCCGCTGGGAAAAGACCTGTGTCGACAGTTGGTGCAACCGCCGGATCAGATGGCCCGGCAGATCGGTGATACGCATGGTAGTGGGCTGGTCCATAGAATTATTCCCTTGTTTTCGCCTTGATAGCCAAAATTAATATGCCTGCATATCTTTTTTACTTGCAGTGAGTATGCCATTATTGATAAGTAGACATATCAATATGCGTGGGAGTGTTTGAAATGCAGTATCACAGCGATGGCTTTCGCCCCGGCGATCCGGAGGTTTCGGACCTCGCCACGGGCCGGACGGACCCGCAAGGGGCGCTTCCGGAGGCTGTAGATGTTCTGATTGTCGGTTGTGGGCCGGCCGGTCTGACCCTTGCAGCGCAATTGTCCGCTTTTCCGGATATCCAGACCCGCATTGTTGAACGCAGGGATGGCCCGCTGGAAAAAGGCCAGGCTGACGGTATTTCCTGCCGATCCATGGAGATGTTTCAGGCATTTGGATTTGCGGAAAAGGTCAAACAGCAAGGGTATTGGGTAAACGAGACGACATTCTGGAAACCGGATCCTGCCCTGCCAGGTCATATCATCCGCAGTGACCGGATTCAGGACGTCGAGGACGGCCTCTCTGAAATGCCGCATATGATTTTGAACCAAGCCCGCGTGCATGATCTGTATCTGGACATCATGCATAAATCGCCCTCGCGATTGGTGCCCGACTACGGGTTTGAGATGTCAAATCTGGTCGTGGATGATGCCGCTGACGATTATCCGGTCACGGTTGCGCTGGCCCCGGTCGAGGGCGGACCGGACCGCATCGTGCGCGCCCGCTACGTTGTGGGGTGTGATGGTGCGCGCAGCGGTGTGCGCAAAGCCATTGGCCTCAAGCTGAAAGGAGAATCCGCCAGTCAGGCATGGGGCGTTATGGATGTGCTTGCTGTGACTGATTTCCCTGATGTCCGCTGCAAGACGCTTATCCAGTCTGACCAGGGCAATATCCTTATCATCCCGCGCGAAGGCGGGTATCTGACACGGCTTTACATCGAGTTGGACAAGTTGAACGAAGGTGAACGTGTTGCAGGGCGCAATATCGGGCTTGATCAGTTGACCGCGGCAGCGCAGCGCATTTTTCAACCCTATGATTTTGATGTCAAAGACGTGGTGTGGTGGTCGATTTACGAAATCGGGCAACGTCTGACGGACACGTTTGATGATGTACCATCGGGCGCAGACGATGGTGTTTTGCCGCGTGTGTTCATCGCAGGTGACGCCTGTCACACCCACAGCCCGAAGGCGGGGCAGGGCATGAATGTATCCATGGGTGATGCGTTTAATCTGGGATGGAAACTGGTTTCGGTATTGCAAGGTCGCGCAGCACCGACATTGTTGAAAACATATTCAGCCGAACGGCAGGCAGTTGCCAAAGACCTGATCGCGTTTGACCGTGAATGGTCGAAAATCATGAGCCAAAGGCTTGATACGACCAAGCATAGCGCTGGCGAGTCGCCGAAACTGCAAAGCTATTTCCAGCAACATGGGCGCTACACCGCTGGTTTATCTGTCTGCTATACGCCGTCTGTCCTGACGGGAGAGGCGACGTGGCAGCATCTGGCACCCGGCTTTGAAATTGGATCGAGGTTTCATTCTGCACCCGTCGTGCGGTTGGCAGACGCCAAACCGATGGAACTGGGCCACACGGTCGCGGCAGACACACGTTGGCGGATCTTTGCATTTTGCCCCGCTGGAGACCCGATAGCATCCAAAAGCGCCATTGCGGACCTTTGCCGCTACCTCACGACCGACCCAGATTCTCCGGTTGTGCAGTTTACCCCTCGCGATGCCGATTTAGACTCCGTCATCGATTTGCGTGCCGTCCTCCAACAAACCTCCCGCGAGGTTGAACTTGAAAAACTGCCTGTTTCCTTGTTGCCCCGCAAAGGCCGGTTCGGATTGATTGATTATGAAAAGGTGTTTTGTGTAGCACCGGGCCCTGCAACGGATATTTTTGCGCTGCGCGGCATAGACCGCGCGTCGGGGTGTATTGTCGTGGTGCGGCCTGACCAACATGTGGCACAAATTCTGCCCATGCACGCACACCGCGAGCTAACGCAATTCTTTGCAAATTTCATGCTTCGGCCTGCGTAAGGCGGCACCCGATTGCGCGACCCTATGCTGACAGCGAAAGGTGCTTGGCTAGCAAGTTTTCTGCAAGTTAAAGCAAAGCTATCGGGCGTATTGGCGTTGCGGGAAGGCTGAGCGCCACAGGTTTACGAACTGCTCTCGTCTGTGTTTGTCGCCCGCAACCAGAAGCGTGGGTTCGATTGCGATGCCGCGCTCGGCGCTTTGTGGTAATGAAGAGACGTCATTGGTTTCGGCATAGAAAAGGTTCCGCTCTTTCAGAAGGCGAATACCTGTCGTGGAAAGCATGAAATCAAGCAGTAGAGCTGCTTCGGCTTTGTTGGCTCCGTCCTTGGGGATCATGTAGGCGCGTGACAGGAACAGGGTGTAATCCTCTGGGTGGATGACGACGATATTATCAGCAGACGTGCTATCCACGTAAGATCCCAAAACATTATACGCGATCAGGTATTCACCTTCCGAGACACGTTTGATGATCTCTGATGAACAGCAGGTCGCGACCGTATTTATTCGGGAAAACCCTTCAAGAAGGGCCCCGAATGTCGTTGCTTCAAGACTGTCCATAAAGGCAAAAAGATATCCCAGACCCGAAGCCTCGATATCGTAGGTCGCGATTTTGCCGTTATAGATTGAATTCGGCCGCCGCATGAGGTCGAGCAGGGCAAATCGTGTCTTTGGGGCTTCCGCATCGGGGACCAGATCGGCGTTGTAGATGATCACTGCCGGCTCTTTGGTGATCCCCCAAACCTCATCGCGCCATCGCCGTGATGCGGGAAGTGCCGTAGTCTGCTCCGAGCGATACGCACTGGCGCAGGCGCGATTCACAAGGTCAATCATCTGATGCACACCAGATGAAAACACTGCATCCGCCGAGGACATGTCCCCTGCGCAGGCCGCAAGGCTGTTTTCGAACAGCGCATTTGATCCCCATTGCTCGTAAATCACAGAAATCCTGCGATTTTGCGCGACGAATGCCTCGATGATAGGTTGGAGAACGTCAATATCTGTGGTCGATCGCAGGACGAGTTCCACTTGGGTTTCGGCCCCCGGCGCTGATATCTGCGCGACCTTTTCCTGCGCCGCACTGATCGTTGGCACACATAGCAACGCAACCGTTACGCTATGGAGAAACAAGTTACGTAGCATTTCCAGCCTCCATGATGGGGAGCGCGACAGCCACTCTGAACGCACCTTCCACCTGACCAAATTGGACAGTGCCGCTAAAAGCCTCGGCGACGGCGTTCACGATTGAAAGGCCCAGGCCTGCGCTTGACCCCTTGGATGCCGCAAAGCGTTCAAAGCTATCACCGATCCGGTCCAGTACTTCTGCAGACGGGCCGGGGCCGGCATCCGAAACCCAGATTGCGCCCATTGCCCCTTGGCGACTGACGCCGACCCGGACCGGCGATTGGCCATGTTTAAGGGCGTTGGCCAGCATATTCTTTACGGCCTCCCGCAATGAGATTTCGTCAGCAAGAACGGCAATCGCGTCATCGTCAATAACCAGTTCCACGACGGTATTGGGGGCCAGCAACATGTGGTCCTTCAGCTCTACCACATGCAAGGCAATATCGCGCAGATCGACCACGGCGGGGGGCGCATTGTCGGTCCTGTGGATGACCATCGCGCGCGACAACATTTGATCCAGCAAACTGCCAAGTGACCGTGTCCGCTTGAGCAGCCTGTCCAGACCTTCTTGCTGTTGCTCTGGCGTGCCTTGGTCAGCCACCATTTCTGCATGGGCCCGGATCGCTGCAACGGGAGTGCGCAGCTGGTGGGCCGTATCGGAAATGAGGTTGCGCATTGCGCTGACTTGCCGGTCCAACCGCCGCATAAACTGATTTACGGCGACAATGGCCACGGTCACTTCGGCGGGGCCTTTCGTGGGCATCGGCGTCAGGTCATAGGGGTCACGCTCCAACAGATCAGTGGCCATATGTTGAAGCGGCCGCATGGTAGACCGGATCACGAAAAACGCGCAGATCATCAAGACCAGTCCGGCGACACCCATGCCCAGCAGGGCCTTTTTTGTAAGCTCAAGCGCCATTGCATTTCGCGCCCGCAAAGTATGGCCCACGGTAAAATAGACCGTGCCTGAATAGTTGCGTTCGGCAAAACGGCGGGCGACTGTCGCAAAGCGGGCGGGATCATTCTGAAGCTTGGCGTCAAACAGAACCTGCTCTGCGGTTCCATCTGACACGGGTGAATTTTCGTAGCCCGTCAACAAGACGCCCGACGCGTCCCGCACCGCATAGGAAATGCGGTCATCCAAGGCCAGCGACAACAATGAAAACGCTGAAACCGGAAGATCGACGATAGGCGCACCATTCACGATCTTGGTCGATTCAGCAATATCGTTGGCCGCCCCCAGCAACAGTCGATCATAGGATTGCCTGGCCGCCTGTTTGCCGTAGGCAAGCGAGGCGATGGCCACGATAACACCGCCCGCCATCAGCAGCGCCAGAACGCCCAGCATAACCCGCGCCATCAGTGAGTTTCGAAAAAGCACCGCGTTGTGTGACCCGCTCTCAGCCACTTTCAACGATCCGGTAGCCAAGCCCGCGCTGGGTTTCGATTGCAGCTCCTGATCCGGAAATCTTCTTTCGAAGTCGCCCGATGTAAAGCTCGATTGCGTTCAACCCCACGTCCACGTCGTCAAACGAATAGATACCCTCGTAAAGCCGCTCTTTGCTGATAACTTGCCGGGGATGGCGCAACAGAACGCCAAGAAGCGTGGCCTCGCGACGCGTCAACTCAAGCCGTTGCCCGGAGTTTTCAGCACGAAGGGTCGCCGGATGAAACGACAGGCCCGCGACTTTCAGAACGTCAGCTTTTTGATCTGTCTCGCGGCGCAAAAGCGCGCGCAGCCGTGCCTCAAGTTCCCTTTGATCAAAGGGTTTCACAAGGTAATCATCGGCCCCCAGATCCAACGCACTGACACGATCATCGACAGAAAATAAGGCAGTGAGCATCAGCACCGGCGTCCGGTCGCCCTTGTTGCGCAGTTCGCGCAGCAGGTCGGTCCCAAGGCCGTCTGGCAGATTGATATCCAACACCAAAGCATCGTAGCGCTGAACGTCCATAAATGCCCGAGCCTCTGCAATGCTGTCGGCCAGATCACATGCCATTCCCGACCGTGCCAATCGCGTTACGATGGCTTCCGCCATGTCGGTCGCATCCTCAACAATCAAAAGACGCACGGCTGTTTTTGCCCCCACTACCCGCTCTGAATGCGCAATCATGCCTCATCTGACAGGTTCATGACAGGTTTAATGCTTAGTGATCGTAATTAGCCCGCTGGGAGGATTCTGTAAATTGCAGATGGAAAAGCGGTGCGAAACAGACTGCGCGGAAAAGCGCAAAATAAATACTGTGGAGGAAACACAAATGTTCAATGTAACACGCCTGACCTTGGCGGCCATGATTGTTGGCGCATCCGCGCTTACGGTGACAGCCCAAGGGTTCACACCCGAAAACCCCGAGTGTATCGCACCAGCCAACCCCGGTGGTGGCTGGGATTTCACCTGCCGACAGGTTGGTAAAACCATGCAAGACCAAGGCTTGATCGAGAAAACAATGCAAGTTGTTAACTTGGCTGGCGGCGGCGGCGGTGTGGCCTTTGCCCAGGTTGTGAACAAGCGCAACGATGACAACGACCTGATAATTGCCGCATCCGCAGCGACATCCACGCGGTTGGCGCAAGGTGCCTATCCGGGCAACAACATGAACGAAGTGCGCTGGTTGGCGTCGATCGGTGCCGATTACGGTGTGATCGCAGTTGCAGCTGACAGCGAAATCGCAGATCTGCCCGGTTTGCTGGACGTGATGAAAAACGATCCCACGTCGATCTCTGTCGCGGGCGGTTCTGCTGTTGGCGGATGGGACCACCTCAAGGTTCTGATTGCGGCAAGTGCCTATGGAATCGAAGATGTCCGTTCCGTGAAATACATCGCCTTTGATGGCGGCGGCGAAGCTGTGACACAGCTTTTGGCGGGTTCGGTGCAGGCCTTTACAGGTGACGTATCCGAAGCCAAGGGTTTCGTTGAAAGCGGCGACATCCGTGTGATAGCCGTTTTGGCACCCGAGCGGCTGGACGGCGAATTTGCCGATTTCCCGACCGCACGCGAACAAGGTGTTGATGCGATTGGCGCAAACTGGCGCGGCTTCTATGCCCCCGGTGGCATGTCTGACGAAGCTTACGCAGGCTGGGTCGAAAAGATCGCGGCACTTTATGCAAGTGATGAGTGGAAAGAAGTGATGGCAGCCAACGGTATGGCTCCGCTTGACCTGCAAGGCGCTGCCTTTGAAGAGTTTGTTGCCGCATCTGTTGCAAAGATTGAAACGATTTCCCGCGAAATCGGTATCATTCAGTAAATCATCGAAAGTGCGGGGCGCACATCATCTGCGCCCCGCACCCCAATTCCCCCTCATTTTCGCCTCAGATAAAGGAGATCGCCATGAGTGATCGAATTTTTGGTGTGTTTGGCGTGCTTCTTGCCATCGGATTTGCCATTGCGGCAAGCCAGATCAAAGAGAGCTTTCTGTCAGACTCCGTTGGCCCCAAAGCCTTCCCCTATATCATCGCCGTCGTCCTTGGCCTGTCGAGCGCGGTCATTGCGTTTCGCCCTGACCCTGAACCGGTCTGGCCGCCGTTTGGGCAGCTTATCGAAATTCTTGCTGCCGTCGTTGTGATGGTTCTTTACGCGCAATTCCTTCCCGAAGCCGGGTTTGTGATCGCAACAGCTTTTGCTGCTGCCTATCTGTCGTGGCGTCTTGGATCGACGATCCTGGGGGCCTGCATGACAGGCGTTGGCACCTCTGTCGGTATTTATGTCGTGTTTCATCTGGTGCTGGGCCTGTCACTGGCCCGCGGCCCGCTTGGATTTTAGGATTTAAAACATGGACACTTTATCAAACCTTGCCGACGGTTTTGTCATTGCACTGACATGGCAGAACATCGGTCTTGCCTTGCTGGGCTGCTTTTTGGGCACGGTCATGGGCGCTTTGCCGGGCCTTGGCCCATCAAACGGCGTTGCGATCCTTATTCCGCTGGCCTTTACCTTGGGCCTTGGGGCGACACCGTCCCTTATTCTTTTAACCTCGGTCTATTACGGCGCGATGTATGGCGGGCGGATTTCGTCGATCCTGCTCAACATTCCGGGCGATGAACCCGCGATGATGACCTGCCTTGACGGCTATCCGATGGCGAAAAAGGGCATGGCGGGCGAGGCGTTGTCGCTTTCCGGCATCTCGTCCTTTGTCGGTGCGTTTTTTGCGACATGGGGCCTGATCCTTTTGGCACCACAACTGGTCAAAATTGCGTTGCTCTTTGGTCCTGCCGAATACTTTGCGCTTTTTGCACTGGCGTTTATGACGTTGGGCGGCGTGTCTTCACTTAATCAGGCCAAGTCCGCATTTGCGGCGGCCTTGGGGCTGGGTCTGGCGATGATCGGTGTCGACTCGCAAACCGGTGTGCCACGGTTTACCTTTGGCGAGGTTCACCTTTACGACGGTCTTGATTTCCTTGTCGCGATTGTGGGTCTTTTTGCACTGTCCGAGGTTTTCATCTTTCTTGAGAACCGCCACGGAGAGGCGAGCGGCAAAGGCAAATCAATCGTGATTGGTCGACTGACCCCGCCCATGTCGATGCTCAAAGCGTGTACACCCACGATGTTGCGGTCGTCCTTTGTCGGCTTTCTGGCAGGTGTTTTGCCAGGTGCCGGCGCATCGCTGGGGTCGTTCCTGGCCTACTCGCTTGAGAAACGCTTGGTCGACAAAGATGGCACCTTCGGCAAAGGAGACCCGCGTGGCGTGGCCGCGCCCGAGGCTGGCAATAACGCGGCAGCCGGTGGCGCGCTTGTACCGATGCTGGCGCTGGGCGTGCCTGGATCGGGCACAACAGCCGTTTTGCTGGCCGTTCTTTTGTCGCTCAACATCACACCGGGCCCGTTGTTGTTTTCCAATAACCCTGACGTGGTTTGGGGCCTGATTGCAGCGTTGTTCATCGCAAACTTCATGTTGCTGGCACTGAACATCCCGATGGTCGGTATTTTTACTCGGCTGCTTTTGGTGCCACCAAGGGTCTTGATGCCCATCGTCGCCATGGTGTCGTTTGTCGGCATCTATGGAATATCAGGGTCATCTTTTGACCTGCTTGTGATGATCGGCTTTGGCATTTTGGGCTGGGTATTGCGCAAGTTCGACATCCCCTTGGTGCCGATCATTCTGGGCACTTTGCTTGGCAATGCGATGGAGAACAACCTGCGCCGGGCGATCACCATCGACAATGGTGACTGGTGGACATTGATCGATAGCCCGCTGTCTATCGGGCTTTGGATCGTAGCGGTTATCGGCTTTATCCTGCCCGTTATCTTTGCGCGTAAGGTCAAATCCGGAATGCAACGCGCTGATGCCGAAGGCTCAACCAAAGACTAAAAGCTGAACGCGCGCCCGCAAAAAGGGCGCGCGTTTGCCTTAGCCAAGTAAGCGGTCCAAACCCATTTTGAGCTAACCGACCCTGCGCAACCCTGTTTCGACATCAAACAGGTGCGACTTGCCAGGCTGTATTCCAAAACGTATCTGCTTATTCTTGTCGGTCAAAAGATGCACGCCTTGCATGCTTGCCGTGAAGCTTTCATTTGTGCCTTCAACTTTGCCATGAAGCAGCGTGTTGGCGCCCAAAGGCTCGGCCATCAGAACGTTGACGCAAACCGGACCATTGTCATCAAACAGGAGATGTTCTGGCCTGACGCCTAGTTTGACCGGGCCGTCACTTCCGACGGCATCTGCGACAGGATGGTCCGCAAAGATGACTTTGCCATCTTTCACCTGCGCCTCAACAATGTTCATTGACGGGCTGCCAATGAATTGCGCGGCAAACAAGGTGCGTGGTGTCTCATACACCTCAAGAGGCGTACCGATTTGTTCGGCCACACCGGCGTTCATCACGATCATCCGGTCGGCCATCGTCATCGCTTCAACCTGATCATGGGTGACATAAAGCGCTGTAATGCCCAGTTTCGATTGCAGTTCCTTGATCTCAAGGCGCATCTGCACGCGCAGCTTGGCGTCAAGGTTGGAAAGGGGTTCGTCGAACAGAAATACCGCAGGCTCGCGCACAATGGCACGCCCCATCGCAACGCGCTGCCGTTGACCGCCCGACAGTTGTTTGGGTTTGCGGTCCAGCAGGGCTTCAAGCTGTAGCAGCTGGGCGGCCTCGACCACCTTCGCGTTGATCTGGGCTTTGGGCAGCCCCGCAATTTTCAGCCCGTAGCCCATGTTCTGGCGCACCGACATATGCGGATAAAGCGCGTAGTTCTGGAACACCATGGCGATATCGCGGTCCATCGGCTCTTTGTCATTGGCGCGTTCACCCCCAATGAAAACGTCGCCTGCCGTTACTGTTTCTAGACCTGCCACCATCCGCAGCAATGTGGATTTGCCACAGCCCGAGGGCCCAACGATCACGATAAATTCGCCATCATCGATGTCTGTCGTAATCCCATGGATCACGTCTGTCGCGCCAAAGCTTTTCTTGACGTCTTTAAGGGAAACCGTTGCCATATCTTATTTCTCGCTATCGACGAGGCCGCGGATAAACAGCCGTTGCATGCTAACCACGACGATCACCGGAGGGATCATCGCAAGGATTGAGGTGGCCATGATTACCGGCCAGTCCGCCACGTCATCGCCTGACGGGAACATCTGCTTGATGCCCATCACGATCGTGTTCATTTCAGGATCGGTGGTGATCAGAAGGGGCCAAAGGTACTGGTTCCAGCCATAGATAAACAGGATGACAAACAGGGCGGCAACGTTGGTGCGGCTCATCGGGACCACGATGTCCCAGAAGAACCGCATGGGCGATGCGCCATCAACGCGCGCGGCCTCGGCCAGTTCGTCCGGGATCGTCATAAAGAACTGGCGAAACAGGAACGTCGCCGTGGCTGACGCGATCAGCGGCATGATCAAGCCACCATAGCTGTTGAGCATGCCAAAGCCTGCGACGACCTCGTAGGTGGGAACGATGCGCACCTCGACGGGCAGCATCAGCGTCAGGAAGATCATCCAGAAGAACAACATCCGACCGGGAAACCTGAAATAGACAATGGCAAAGGCCGACAAAAGTGAGATGATGATTTTGCCCACTGCGATCCCGATGGCCATCACCAGACTGTTGAACAGCATCGTGGCCACGGGCACGTTTACCCCTGAAAACAGAGCGGCGGAATAATTCTCCCAGAATTGGTCACCGGGCCAAAGCGGCATGGGCGGCTTGACGATCTCGGGTTGGGTCACGGTCGACGCGACAAAGGCCAACCAGATCGGGAAGAAGATGATCAAGACGCCCAGGATCATCACAATATGGTTCACCCAAAGGCCGGCCCCGCGTTTTTCGACCATGCCATTGGGGGCTTCACGCTTGAACAGGGCCATCAGTAATGCACCCTTTTCTCGATAAATTTGAACTGGATGATGGTCAGCAGCCCGACCACAAACAGCAAGATCACTGATTGCGCCGAGGACGACCCAAGATCTTGACCGACAAAGCCGTCAGCGAAAACCTTGTAGACAAGGATCGTCGTCGATTGCTGAGGCCCGCCCGAAGTGATCGTGTGGATCACGCCGAAGGTTTCGAAGAACGAATAGACGATGTTGACGACCAGCAAGAAGAAGGTGGTGGGCGACAGCAGCGGCAGCACGATGGTCCAGAACCGCCGCCAAAAGCGTGCGCCGTCAATGGCAGCCGCTTCGATAACCGAGCGTGGCACGGCTTGAAGCGCGGCAAAGAAGAACAGGAAATTATAACTGATACGCCCCCAAGCCGAGGCGACAACGACGAGGCCCATCGCCTCGTTGCCGTTTAGGACGTGGTTCCAGTCATAGCCCAGATTGCCCAGATACCACGACACGACGCCGACGCGGGTGTTGAACATGAACAGCCAAAGCACACCCGCAATTGCAGGGGCAACGGCGTAGGGCCAGATCAACATGGTGCGGTAGACGCCCGAACCCTTGATCAAGCGATCAGCAATGACCGCAAGAAACAGCGCCGGGATCATCGAGCACAAGGTAACGAGAATTGAGAAAACCGCCGTTGTTCCGAACGCTGCGCGATAGAATCTGTCGCCAAACAGGTATTTGAAATTACCAAGCCCTACAAATTGCGAGGAAAGGCCAAAAGGGTCAGGGATGAACAGCGATTGATAGATCGCCTGACCCGCAGGGTAGAAGAAGAAGACAGCTGAAACCAGAACCTGTGGCGCTATCAATAAGACAGGCAGCCACCAGCCGCGAAATGTGACGCGTTTTTCCATCTGTTTTTCCTTGATCAAAAACAAAGTCAGGCCCGAAACCAGCCTCGGTTTCGGGCCTGACTTTCTCAGGGCTTAGCGGTTGGCAGCTTCAAAGCGGCGCAACAAGGCATCGCCACGCTCTTTGGCGCTGTCCATGGCTTCCTGGGCGGTCTTGTCGCCAGCCCAGATGCCTTCAAGCTCTTCGTCGATGATCGTGCGGATCTGATCGAAAGACCCCAAACGCAAGCCTTTGGAATTGGCTGTTGGCTCGTTTGCCGTCATCTGGATCACAGCCACGTCTGTCCCGGGGTTTTCGTCGTAGAAACCTGCGGCACGGGTTGCTTCACCCGCTTCGATCGTGATCGGCAGATAGCCGGTATCCTGATGCCATTTGGCCTGTACGTCTGACGAGGACAGGAAGCTTAGGAATTCACCGACGCCCTTGTATTCGGCGTCTTCATGACCTTCCATAACCCAAAGCGATGCACCGCCGATGATGGTATTCTGCGGGGCGTTGCCGACGCCTTCCCAATAGGGAAGCGGGCGCACGTCAAAGTCGAATTGAGCCTCTGCCTTGATGCCCGCATAGCCCGCCGAGCTTTCGGTGAACAAAGCGCAATCCCCGGCGCGGAAGTTTGCGCCACCTTCATTGCGACGGCCAGTGTAGATGAATTTGCCATCTTTTGCCCATTCACCCATCGCAGTGAGATGCGCAACCTGGGCTTCGCCGTTCAACATAAGCTCGGTATCAAGACCCGCAAAACCGTTGTCTTGTGAGGCGAACGGAACATCGTGATACGCCGACAGGTTCTCAAGATGGATCCAGCTTTGCCATGCGGTCACCAGCGAACATTCCTCACCACCAGCCTTTAGCGCATCCATAGCCGCGCCAACGTTCTGCCATGTGGAAAGATCGGTATCCGGGTCAACGCCCGCAGCTTCCATCGCATCGCGGTTTACCCACAAAACAGGGGTGGAGGAGTTGAACGGCAAAGACAGCATGTCGCCGTCAGTAGAGGTGTAGTACCCTTTGACCGCGCCAATATAGGCATCGGGGTCGAACGTGGCACCGCTTTGCTCCATCACTTCGTAGACGGGGCGGACAGCTCCTTTGGCGGCCATCATTGTGGCTGTACCAACTTCAAAAACCATCAGGATGTGGGGCTGCTCGCCCGCGCGGAATGCAGCGATGCCAGCGTTCAGCGTTTCTGAATAGTTGCCCTTGTGGCTTTCAACGACGACATAGTCATCCTGGCTGGCGTTGAATTCTTCAACCTGCGCTTTCACCAGTTCGCCAAGGCGTCCTGTAAAGGCATGCCAGAACTGCACTTCGGTTTCAGCCATCGCGGCGACTGGCGTCAGCATTGTGGATACGGCAAGCGCGCCGATGATAGACTTTTTCATAGTTCCTCCCTTGCACCCAATTTGATGCGTTTTCAGATGATGCTCTTGGCCGTGGCCCGCATCGTTTTTTGAATATCAAAACGATACAACCTGACGGTGGTAATGCAAGATAACAAACGTGAAGTAATCTGGCATAGTTTTAGACCGTCCCCGAGCATTGCGGTAACCGCGTGACCTGTAACAGAAGTTCAGGACACGCCGGTTCACCGCCTGTATGAATGGGATTCAAAACAGTTTTATGACAGGTTATGAAAAGCTTGATGATTTCTGAAGTATTCCGTGAGCAGCGCCTATGCATGCACAGGCGCTGCCGTGGGGGGCTTGGTGCCCTGTTTAACCCAGGACTGCCTTTACGGCGTCCGCAGTCACGCCAACGACAGTGTCCACCTCGGCTTTTGTGATGCAGAAAGGTGGCGCAAATCCTGTGATGTCGCCTTGGGGCATTGCCCGCGCGATCACGCCGCGTTCAAGCATTGCGGCGGATACCATCGGCCCGATCTTACGGCTGGGATCAAAGAAAGCGTTGCTTGCTCTATCCTCGACATATTCGACCGCGCACATCAGACCTTCGCCGCGCACATCACCAACATTCGGATGATCGCCAAGCGCCTCTTTCATCGTCGCATTCAGATACGCACCCACCTCTTTCGCATTTGCGATCAGGTTCAGGTCGTCAATCAGTTTTAGGTTGGCGACACCGGCAGCGGCACAAATCGGATGCGCCGAATAGGTCCAGCCATGGCCAATGGGGCCGTTTTCATCGGTGCCCTGTTCCAGCACTTTCCACACGCGATCCGAAATGATTGATCCGGAAAGGGGCGCATAGGCTGACGTCAGCCCTTTCGCGATGGTCATGAAATCAGGCTTCATGCCGTAGTGTTCAGAGCCGAACATCGACCCTAAACGCCCGAACCCTGTGACGACCTCATCGGCCACCAGCAAGATATCGTGACGGTCCAACACCTCTTGGATGGCAGCCCAATATCCGGCGGGCGGTGGAACAAGGCCACCCGTCCCCAATACCGGCTCGCCAATGAACGCGGCAATTGTATCGGCACCTTGCTCAAGGATCAAAGCTTCAAGCTTTGCTGCGCACTGGGCCGAGAATTCCTCCTCGGTCAAGCTGCGGTCTTCGCGTCTGAAGTAATAGGGCGCGTCAGTATGGATCACGTTGTTCAGCGGTAAATCGAACTTGTTGTGAAACAGGGTAAGGCCCGTCAGCGACCCGGTCATCAGACCCGAACCATGGTATCCACGCCAGCGCGAGATGATCTTTTTCTTTTCGGGGCGTCCAAGGATATTGTTGTAATACCAGATCAGCTTGATGTTCGTCTCGTTCGCATCCGAGCCTGAAAGGCCGAAATAGACCTTTGACATATGGTCTGGTGCACGGTCCATGATCATCTTTGCCAGCGTGATCGACACCTCGGTGCCGTGCCCGACGTAAGAATGATAATAGGCCAGCTTATGGGCTTGCTCTGAGATGGCGTCGGCAACTTCTGTGCGTCCGTAGCCTGCATTCACGCAGTAAAGACCAGCAAATGCGTCCAGAAGTTTGACCCCGTCACGGTCCTCGATATGAACGCCGGATGCCGTTGAAATAACCCGCGTCGGTGTCTCTCCTCGGGCGTGCTGGGCAAGGTGTGTGGAGGAGTGAAAGAAGTTTTCCCGGTCCCACCGGGCAAGCTGGTCATCGTTGCGGATCATTGTATGGGCTTTCTGTTTAGGTAAGTTCGTTCGTCGTTTCGATGGCAATCGGGCATAGGCCCTTGCATCGGCTATTCTTTGATCACAAGCGCGCGTGGCGTTTTGCACAGGCATTCCACGCCTGTTTCGGTAATGACAATCGGCTCAGTGATCTCAAGCCCGCCATCGTCCAGCCAAAGTGCTGGCATGAAATGAAACGTCATGCCCGGTTCAAGGACGGTTTTGTCACCGGCGCGAAACGACATGGTGCGTTCGCCCCAGTCTGGGGGATAGGACAGACCGATGGCATAGCCGCAACGGCTGTCTTTTTCAAACCCAAGCTTGTTCAGGGTGGTATTGAACGCACCAGCGATATCCTCGCAAAGATTGCCGGGTCTGGCCTGTGCCAGACCCGCCTCAACCGCTTCAAGGACCGCTTTTTCTGCGTCTAGGTACTTTTGAGGTGGCTTGCCCAGAAAAAGCGTCCGTGATTGCGGGCATTGATAGCGGCGATATGCGCCGGCGATTTCAAAAAAGGTGCTTTCACCGGCTTTCAAAGGTGTGTCATCCCACGTCAGATGGGGGGCGGTGGCATCCACGCCCGACGGTGCCATTGGCACAATCGCAGGATAATCGCCCCAATGACCATCCGCGCCGAAAACCGAGGCGTGGTAGATGTCAGCGATCAGTTCATTCTTGCGCACCCCCACTTCGGCTTTGTCGCGGATAACCTCGTGCATCCGTTCCACGGTGCGGGCCGCGCGGCGCATGTATTTAATTTCAGTCGGGGATTTGATCGCGCGCTGCCAGTTTACAAGACCCGTTGCGTCGCTGAACTGAACAGATTTCAGGTTCTTTTGCAGGGACAAAAATGCCGAGGCCGTGAAGTAGTAGTTATCCATCTCGAACCCGATGCGCCCCGCCTCAAGTCCACGGGCTGCGATCAGTTTCGACAGGTTTTCCATCGGATGTTTGGCCGGGTTTTGCACATAGATGTCGTCATATCCTGCGATATTATCGTGGTTCAGATAGGTTGTGCGCTGCGCTCCTACTGCATCCATCGCACGGCCCCACCAGACGGGCTCGCCCTCATGGGTCAGTAAAACACCCTGATGCACATAAAACGACCAACCGTCATAGCCCGTGAGCCAAGCCATATTGGACGGATCTGTGACGAAAATAGCGTCTAAACCGCGCACCGTCATTTCGGCGCGTGTCTTGGCACAACGGGCAGCATATTCGTCGAGTGTGAAGGGAAGTTCTAGCATGGCTTGCGTTCCTGTCAGGGAGTTTTGCAATCTTAACTTCATGAGGGTGTGAATTTATGCAAATATAACGAAAAAATGCACTATTGCAGCCTATTTTATCCAAACCCGGGAGATTAAAGCATGATTGACGAGTTTGATAAAAAAATACTGCAGCACGTACAGCGCAACAACCTGCTGACAAGTGCGCAACTTTCTGACCTTGTTGGCTTGTCTCCGACCTCGATCCAGCGGCGTCTGAGCAAGCTGCGCGCAAGCAAGGTAATCGAGGCTGACATCGCCGTTGTATCACCCAAAGCGGCAGGCCGACCGCTGATGATGCTGGTCGCGGTTGAATTGGCGCGGGAACGCTCTGATATCATTGACCGTTTCAAACGTGCGGTGCGGGACCGTGCCGAAGTGATGAGCGCCTATTACGTGACCGGCGAGACAGATTTCATGCTGATTGTCAGCGCCAGAGACATGGCAGATTACGAGGCGTTTACCCGTGACTTTTTCTACAACAACGCTGACATCAAGGGTTTTAAAACGACTGTCGTGATGGACAGGATCAAGGCGTCTTTTTCGCTGCCATTTTGATCATCGTGTGTCGGGGGCGCGCACCTGCCGTGAGCCGCGCAGCCGGCGAAGCAAAAAGGACGGCAGCCGGATGATCGGATAGATGCCGTTCAGGTAGCGCGGCAAAGGCACTGCAAGAACGTCACCTTGGCAGATCAAATGGCTCTTGAACGCCCAGATTGCCGCCCAAACCGAGGGATAGAGGTGCCGTCTTGGGATAACTTCGGTAAAAAAACCTAGCTTCGCCAAAGGGCGTTTTGCTACAATCTCATCTTCATCTATGCGGGTTAGAGAATATTCAGATAACTTTTGCGCGTTACGGGATAAGTGCGGCCTATAAGAGGTCTCAAAAAGTGTATCACACAGATGCAAGGCTTGGGCCAACGCGTCTGCTGCCGGCCCTTCTTGTACCTTTGCAATGATTTTTTCCCGCTCATTGGCAGGGATCTGTTCAAGGAATGCTGAAATATCAGCCAACCATTTCAGACGCTTCCAGTGATGCACAGCACCGTGAAAGACCAGATACACCAACATCTGTTCGGTTCCGAAAGTATCGAAACTCACACTGCCGGCAACTGTGACGGCTTGCCGATGCAGGTTGTTTTCTAGCCCGTTTAACAGGCTGTTGATAGTCGTGAGACGCCAGTGAATTTCGATAAGAATACCCGCCGGACCAACGAACCCCATGTCTTTGGAGTTAAGGATCAAAGCATCAATCTGCCGCTTTGAAAGGGGGCGATCTTGGCCCAATGGGAAATAGCCTTTGCCCTCGAGGATTGCGATCGCGGTTCGCGCACCTGATTCTGAAACAAAAATATCAAGATCATGGCTGTACTTCAAAGCGACGCTGCCAAAGGCGATTTGCGCCAATACCGGCCCTTTGAAATGAAGCGGTCGCAGACCGGCGTCTTTAAAGGCACGGTCGATCTTGATGGCTTCGTTGGTCATTTGCATGGAATGAAACGCGAGCGCCTGCGCGCGTTGCTTTGCCCATTCTCGAAACTCAGTGGGCACTTCTTCCAGGTCTTTGATGGCTTGGTGCACCAAGGGGATAACGCGGTGGCGTGTCGCGGCCTGTCGGATCTCTTGCCAGTCGGTGGTGGCGTTGGCGGCCAAAACAACGGCTGTTTCAGAGGCCAGAGTATGAGGCCAGCGACAGCAGGCGGCTATGAATTTTGTTGCCGGCAGCACGGAGGTTTCCCTTTCGGCATTTAGTGACATTCCGTTATCTCGCGATCCGCGAGCCATTAAAAAGTTTACCCGTCTTTGTAGAAAATGCGTGATTAACTTTTTGATTGTGTCAATATGCAGGGGCTGAAGCCAGCGTTAATTGGTTGTTCGAGGGTCGCCCAAAGGAGACCGAAACAATCTAGGCAATTTATAGGCTTCAGAGATGAAACATTTAAAAGGAAAGTTATAAACATGGGTATGGATCCATTTGTAGGCGAGATTACAATTTTTGCCGGCAACTTTGCGCCGCGCGGCTGGGCGTTTTGTGACGGGCAGCTATTGCCGATTTCGTCGAATACAGCATTGTTTTCGATATTGGGGACAGTTTATGGCGGCGACGGGCGTACAACATTCGCCTTGCCAGATTTGCGCGGGCGTTTTCCGATGCACCCTGGTCGCGGCCCGGGGCTAACCGACCGTCGTTTGGGGCAACGGGGGGGTAGTGAATACCACACGATGACAATCGCTGAAATGCCGAATCACGGGCATTCGCCGACTCTACATGCCGAGCGGACTTTGGCGAATACTGGTTCGCCGGTAAATAACATGCTTGCCGGTCCTCCAGCCACTGCACCGATTTATGCACCTCAAATTCCTGCCGATGATGTTCAAATGGCAAGTCAGAGCATTCGGGAACAAAACGCAGGCGGAAGCCAGCCATTCGACAAGATGAATCCGTTCGAATGCATCAACTTCATAATCGCTCTTCAGGGTGTTTTTCCGAGCCGCAGTTAATTAAAAGGCTGCTTGCGAATTATTTTCGCAAGCAGTTTAAGGGCACTCTGGCTTTTCGTCAACTTTAAGAACTTGCAGCACTTGTTTCAGGACCATTGAACGGTGTTCCACTTTCGGTATGCTCGGCAAGCAAAACAGTCAATCTTGGTGGCTCGTATATGGGGAGATCACAAATTAAGTTTGAGTGAGAAATTTCAGATTTTTCGGCCATGGTTCACAATTCCCTATTTTGTTTATAATTTGAACGATACACCTTAAATTTACTAGTGCAATAGTACAGGATATCGGTTTGACGCTATCGACTTCATAATTTCACCATCCCTTCAGCCACTGCGCTACAATGGTCATGCGCCATAACGCATTTCTTTGAAGAATTTGTGGCAACCTAAAGCTGTTTGCAGCCCTAAAATCAGCGTCTGCTTGACGAAGTTTTGCAAAATCAATCACCGAGCCCAGCATGGGTGCTGCCCTGTCAGCGGCAAGCAAGTCAGGTATCTTACGACCACTCTTTCGAGACGCAGGACGGCCCATGCTTTTATTTTTCTTCCAAGTGATGGTATCAGGGATCGTACCGGAAACAGCGCGCCTGTGTAAAAATCGTCCCATCCCTTTATGACGTTTCTCAATAGCGGGTGTCTTAAGAAACTGTATCATAAGTTCACGGTCATAAAGTGGCCAGCGATATTCAACGCCATAGCTATTCGCGACCAGTACACAGGCTTCCAATCGTTCGACACGGTGGGGTGAAAAATTGGAAGACCCCAGAATAAAGTCATTTAAAGTTAGAGCATTGGCTTTGTTTTGATAGTGTTCGGTAAAAACATCTTTCAGCTTTGCTTTGTCGATTAAACCTTGCTGTAAAAGAGAAGTTCCCCAGTTCAGAGCAACAAGTTTGGGAAGATGAGATGGCTTAGCCTGCGATGTCTTTCCTAAAGATCGATACGAGTCAATGAGATGCCGAACCAAGATTTTTGCTAAGCTTCCGTGCATTTCACCGACGAGCGACTTGAACTGACGATTTCTAATGAGCTCATTGTACATACCGTGGGCTTGATGCGTCACCATTTCATCACCGCCATAGCCCGATAAGAGGGTGCGAATGCCGAGAAGTTGACATTGGCGCAGAACTTCCCTGTGGCTCATCACCATAGAATGGCTGGCCGGGTAACCTAATACTCTTGTCGTTCGAACATACTCATCATGTTCTCCATATGCGTCGATATTTGACGAAATGTGATTGTGGCGCACACCACTGTGCAATGCCGTCTGCAAGATAAATTCGGGGTCCCGCTCCATGTAGATCATACCAAAGCAGTGAAAATCTTTGATATCATGCGGTAAGTGATTGACGGCGTGTCCGACAATGGAGGACGAATCTAAGCCACCTGAACTCTCCGCGCCAACCAGAAAATCGCAACGCAGCCGTGTATTGGTCGCCTTTTGAAAGGCAGCTCGGTAGTCATCCACATATTTTGGATCACGGTAATCAGCTATGGGTGCCAAGTCTGTGAACTTGAAATACTCTTTCGGTTCAATTTTGCCCGCACGGGCTGTTTGCAAACTGTGCGCCGGGGCTAGGCGACAGACCTGCTCAAAGGCGCTGGTCGTGAGTTGATGCGGAGCATTAGACATATAGCGCGCGATCCACTCTTGGCTGGGCGTGATCGACAGTCTCTTGAGACCCCGAAAGATCGCAGCGGTGCTGGCGGCGATAAACACCTTTTCATCCGCGTAATAGAAAAACGGCTTGGCCCCGATGCTGTCGCGCGCGCAAAAGGCCTGCGCCCGTGCGGGGTCATAGATCACAAAGCTGAAATCCCCCTCAAGCTGGTCGGCACAATCAGCCCCCCATTTGCGGTGGCTTTCCAGAATGATCTGCGGGTCCGTCAGGGTTTTCACATCCGCAAGCCCCAGTTGGGCACAAAGCGCCTCGCGGTTGTCCAGCCGCACCCACGAGATGATGACGCGGCCCGTGTCTTTGCAGACCTCGGGCGTGGATTCATGCCGCGATTCGGGTGTGTTCCACGTCAGCGCCTGAACCATCAGCATATGGTCGTCGGACCATTGCCCCCGAACATCATCCTGATTGTAGGGCGTCAGGGCGTCCAGCAAGGTCTGGGATGTTGCATAGCTTTGCGGCGCATCGCGGGTTGCGAGGGCCATGATACAGGCAAACATCAGTTCAGTTTCCTTTTGTCGCGTTCAAACACCTGAACGACCGTAAAACGCCGATGCCCGCGGCCGCCGGTGACTGCGGCGTCACCGGTCATTATCCAGGCATGCGCATCCAGCGGGTTTGCGTTCTTTTGGTCTTGGGTCGGGGCAACGCCGAAGAACACGCAATAGGGAACGTCGATCAACCGCAGCAGCAAGGCGGCCACCATCGCCTGCGCCAGACACAAAGACGCCCATGGCGTTACATTTGCAACGCTGCGCACCACCCTTCCGACGGATCTGGCCCGCTTCAGATCTGCCTCAGACGGCACTGACGGAGCAGGCTTGAGCGTGGCAACTGCGCCAAAGTGGCGGGCGTAGACGCGAAACGGAAGAAGCAATATCGCCAGACGGGCAAGACCCAGCAGCAAAAACGCAGGCAAGACAAACGCGACCTCCAGGGCCGAGAAGGTCGTCAGTGTCCGTGCCTTGCGCAGCGCTAGAGACAGGGCTCGCATTCTAGGTTGTAACTTCGTCGATGAGATTGTTCGCCGAAAGATCGCTCAAGAACCGCTCGACATCGGCGGAAACCTGTTCCGTGTCCTCAGTCTTGAAGGCGTGAAGGACACTGGCGGTCAGATGCGTCATGGATTGCGGCGTTTCCAGCAAAGTCCAAATATGTGAACCGACCGGATTGATTGCAAAATAGGTGCCTTGGTCGACATCCATCATCACCAGTTCTCCGTCCATGTCGGCCACCATCATCTCTGCCTTGCGCTTAAAAACAGTCTCTGGGGTCACACTCATACTCCTTTATATGATCGTTGCGGCTTACGAGAGCCGTGGGGTACCGTCTGAATTCAGATAGCCAAATTGCTGCATGACAGGGCCATGAGCGTCCACAATTTTTTCCACTTGCTCGGGAGAAAGGGTTTCTTGCCAGTCGCCCACCATGCCTTTGCGAAAGAACCGGTCCACCTTTTGTGGCCGCTCGCGAAACCCGGTCGCCTTCTCTTGCTCTTGCAGTCCCTCGAATGACGTATTGCGCACCGCTTGATTGATTTGGGCGGTATCGTAGGGCAACTTCAGGAAGGCTGTGATCTTGGCGAATGTCTGACTTGGCTTGGTGCGCATGTCCTCATAGCGAACAGCGCAGGTGTTAAACAAAGGGTTCTTTGTCCAGCTTTCGACATGCTGGGACCATGTTCCCATGGGCTGTTCGACCTGCTGTTTCTGGCCGGTTGGTTTTTGTTTTGCCAGAATACTTTTCGCGTTACCCAATGCTTTGATCGAGGCATCCAGAGTAACTCCGCTGTGATGTGCCCATGACACGACGACATCGAGGGGGTTTCGCAGAATATAGATAACTTTGTCGGTCGCCTCTGGGGTCATTGCCCAGTCACCATTGCTGAGTTGTGTGCAAGCGTCATGGGTTTTGTAATAGACAGGGACTGTAAGCTGTTCGCTGATCCAGCGAAACACGACAGGGCGAAGGCGCGCGCATTCCTCGGGGGTCAGATCGCCGGTGTCAAATCCCAAAGCGTCATCTATCATCGGTCTGCTAAAGCTTGACCCATTTGAGATCAGGTCGTTCAGATCGATCGGCGTGCTGCTGCCATTAATCAGGTTGGCCAAAAATATACGCATCCAAGTGTTGCCAGACTTGGGATAGGACGCCAGCCAAACGATCCTTGGGGTCATGCAGGGATCTGCCGGTCAAGGACGTCGGCGATCAATACATCCAACAACTTATACCAACCTGCACTGATTAGAACTCTTGTGCCCATTGACGGCATCCGATGGAGGCGATGCGGTCGGGCTGAGCGATCAGCTTGTTCCAAGCCTCACAGCAATGATCGATGATTTCATCATAGGACCCGAAGATGCGG
>JAGXHA010000012.1 GCA_024636475.1 Roseobacter sp.
AAGCTGCTCGCCCATCTCGACGAGTGTGGGCATGAAGAAGCTGGTGCCAAGCAGGCGATCAAAGAGCATCATGACGCTCGCAACAAACAGGGCCGGGAATGCCAGCAGCGCCATGACGGTCGCTGTGAAAATACCCCAGACAGTCAGTGGCATGCGCATCAATGTCATGCCCCGGGTGCGCGCTTGCAGAACCGTCACGACGTAGTTCAGCCCGCCCATGGTGAAGCCAACGATGAACAGGATCAGCGAGAGCAGCATAAGAATGATGCCTGCATTCTGTCCGCCAGGTGTGCCGCCTAGGATCGCCTGTGGCGGATAAAGCGTCCAGCCCGCGCCAGTGGGTCCGCCAGGCACAAAAAAGCTGACGACAAGCACCACGACGGCCAGAAAGTAGAGCCAAAAACTCAGCATGTTGACGAAGGGGAAGACCATATCACGGGCCCCAACCATCAGCGGGATCAGGTAATTCCCGAAACCGCCCAGAAAGATCGCGGTCAACAAATAGACCACCATAATCATCCCGTGCATGGTGATGAACTGGTAGTAGGCCTCGGCTGAGACTGAGAAAACGTCAGGGAAACCCAACTGCAGCCGCATCAACCATGACAGGACCAGAGCCACCAACCCGATCGCAATCGCGGTGCCAGAGTATTGGATCGCGATGTATTTCGCATCCTGCGAAAAAACCCACTTGCCGATCCAAGTGTGTGCATGCGGCGGATGAACGTCCGGCACTTCTGCCGGAGGAACGTGCTCATCGGGTCGATGCGTTACGTTGACCATTTATTTTCCCCTCAACCGACTCCGTTCGACTTGCCATGGTGGCAGAGCAGCTTTGGCGACATGCGGCATCAAGGTTCGACGCTGACGGTTCTCACTCTCCGTCCCGCATATAGCTCGGCAAAAGTTTGCTGCTCTTGCAGCCAGCTTTGATATTCGGACTCTTCATCGATCAGGACGAAGCCGCGCATGTAAGCATGGCCGACACCGCACAGCTCTGCACAGAGTACCTCGAACTCACCGGTCCGTGTCGGCGTAAACCAGAAATAGGTGACCATGCCCGGCACCATATCCATCTTGGCTCGAAACTCGGGCACGTAGAAATCATGCAAAACGTCGATGGACCGCAGGACCATTTTCACGGGTTTCCCGATCGGCAGGTGCAGATCACCAGATTCGACGATGATATCGTCCAGCCCAAACCGGTCAAAAGGATTGATCCCAAGTGGGTTGTCAGGGTTGACGAGCGATGCGTCCGACGTGCCAAGACGGCCGTCTTCGCCCGGCAGGCGAAAACTCCACGACCATTGCTGGGCGAATACTTCGACATCTGTCGCATCATCGGGGACCGTCACGAACTGTTTCCAGGCCACCAGCCCAGGGGCCAGCATCGCGGCCACGCCCAATGCCGTGACCGCCGTCAGGATGATCTCCAGTCGTCGGTTTTCGGGTTCAAATGCAGCCACACGACCGGGCTCATGACGAAAGCGCCAAACACAGTAGGCCATGAACAATACCACTGCTGAAAAGACAAAGCCTGTGATCCAGAAAGTGATCACGAGCATGACGTCGATGGATCCCCAGTTCGACGCAATCGGAGTCCACCACCATGGGCTGAGCACATGGAAAAGAATGGACCCGACAACAACAATAACAAGAGCGAATACGACGATCATCTGTTCGCCTTTCGTCAACTTGACCGCGCAAAAAAGCAATTCTGACGCAGCGGCTGACCTTGACCATATCACAGATTACGATTTCGTGAAATGTCCGATTGCAAGACGCTAAAGGCGCGATATTTCAAGGCTATCAGCCAACGCGTATCCGTCACAAAAGCCGCCCCGCGGACCCGCTTGTCAGACGGCCGACGGCGCGTTTGCGAACATCAGAACGGTTGGTGTTCTTGAGTTTTCAGCCCGTCAAGTGACGGCTCGGCGATACAGGTGCCACGTCGCATGTCCGAGGATCGGGAACGCAAAAATAAGCCCGAGTAAAAACGGGATTGCCCCGACAAACAAGAATGTCGCGACGATCAATCCCCATGTTGCGACTGTCACGGGGTTCTTTCTGGTCAACTCCAACGAAGTCGCGATCGCAACACGCACGCCGACGTGGCGATGCAACAGCAGCGGTATCGAAACAATCGTCATGGCAAGCGTCACGGCGGCAAACACAAACCCCACCGCACAGCCAACAATCAGCATCGCCCAACCTGCGCCGGTCGTGAAGATATCCTGCAGGAATCCTGCCACCGAGACGGGCGGTTCGGGGCCCAGTGTCAGCGTGAAGATCAGATAGGCCGTCAGCAACCAAAGGACAAACATCAGGACCAGGCCCAAGCCGATCATCAGGACCGACCCGATCACCGGGGACCCCATGACACCTAGCGCGGCGCGAAAGCCTGCTGGCTCTCCTTTCTCGCGACAGCGGCTCATCTCGTACAAGCCGATTGCTGCGATCGGTCCGAGCAAGGCAAAACCCGATATCAGCGGGAACAAGATTGGAAGCAACTCGCGCTGGAAGGCAAATGCCGTAAGACAGAGCCCGATAATCGGATAAAGGATAACGATGAAAAGCACGTCGGTGCGCAGCGCCGCAAAGTCCTCTGCACCCTTCCGAAGCGCGATCCGGATATCGTCGATACTAAGCTGTGTCACCGTTGGGTGATCGAGCACGTCGCCACCAATGTCGTGAGCCGCGTCCTTTACATAATGCGAGGCACCGCCGAGTGAGTGCAGCACCCAAGATACGGGGTTCCCTATTGTCTTGACCGGTTTTTCCATTAGCGACCCCCCCTCATGCGTAGGTAGGCGCCGACCGATCAAATCTCTCACCGGTCGAACACCAGGCTATTGGTACTGTATCATACAAGTGCGTTTCAGCACACCCAAAATACTGCGATGACGGCTGCATCCAGCATATCGTTCCCGAGGTTTTCGCAGATATCGTCCCAACCACCGATTGCGCTAGGCTTTCTGCTCACCCAATGCCCTGGAAAAACTGGCGGACGGAAAACCGCAAGCGGAACGCGTCGCCTTGCGGCAGAAACACGCCAAGGACATCTTCGATGATCTGGAAGGCTGGCGGCGGGCCAAGTTGCCAAAGATATCCGGCAAATCCCCGCTGGCGCTGGCCATCCGCGATGCCCTTGGTCGACTGCCCAATGCGCGGTCATATCTGGAACGCGGCGTTCTTGAACTCGACAACAACAGTGTCGCTCACGCAGTGAGGCCAGTGTCTATCGTCCTGCAGAATTGGATTTTTGCAGGCACCGAAGGCCGCGGCATCGCCCAGCGTGAGCCAATCGGGACACTTCTCAACCATCAGCGCAGTTTTGTAGATCAGAACATCCATGTCTTTTCCGGTCACTTTGAGATCTGCTGCGTCGAGTGTGTAGTCAGGAGTAACCTCAAGTCCAGCAATGCGAGCTTGGATCCCTGCCCCCGAAGGCTCTTGGTCGGGACGGATGCTGGCGCGCAAACTGAAGTTGGGAGTCCCGCTGGCGCTGCCCAACCGCATGGCACGAACGGCCTGAGCGCTCTTTCGCAAGGGTGATGATTACAGGAATCCGGCGAGCGACAGAAGCCTCATGTCACAGAGACTATAGAAATCTGACACGGCAGCGTCATTGAGCGTTGCGACGCAAGTTTCCGGTGGGAACGCCCCCTCCAGCAACAGCAAGTGGAACATCATCATGCTCACTCGTCGAACCCTTCTCTCCCGCAGCGCAGCTGTGGCAGGCGCTTCACTCATATCTCCATTTTCTGGTTTCGGCCCGGCATACGCTCAAGCGGCAAGTCCGATATTTCGTTTTGGCGTGGTGTCGGACCCACAGTACGCCCCCGTCCCTCCGAGAGGCAGCCGGTTCTATTCGCACTCTCTGTGGAAACTAAGCGAGGCTATCGCGGATTTCAACGAACAGGAGATCGAGTTCGTCGTCACGCTGGGCGACATTATTGACCGGCATTGGGAAAGCTATCTGCACATTCTGCCCGTGTATGAGGAACTCAACGTCGACAACTTCTTCGTGCTTGGTAACCACGACTATGATGTCGCCGGCGACTACCTCGACGCGGTTGAGCGCGTCACGGGGCTCGAGCGCGCATACTACGATTTCACTGGTGGCGGTCACCGCTTCCTCGTCCTCGACGGCAACGAGATCAGCCTTTTTGCCAATGCAGAAGGCACTGAAAACCACGCGATCGCCCGAGAACGGCTTTCTGCTATGGAGGCTTCTGGGGCTGTCAACGCCCAGACGTGGAACGGCGGGATCTCAGACGAACAGTTCACCTGGATCGAGCAGCAAATTCGTCAGGCCACTGACGCGGACGAACGCGTGATTGTTATGGGTCACTATCCCATCTATCCAAAGGACGTTCATAACATGTGGGACGACGAGCGGCTTGTTGCGCTCTTTGCTGCGCACGACAATGTCGTTCTTTACATGAACGGGCATAACCACGCCGGAAATTACGGCGAGGTGGGAGGCACACATTATGTAAACTTCAAAGGCATGGTTGAGACCGCGGACACCACCGCATATGCCACGCTTGAAGTATGGGAAGACCGCATCGAGATGTTGGGCAAAGGCGTCGAAGTCAGCCGCACGCTGGCGATCTAACAGAACGATTCAAGAGGGTTGGGCCAGGACGGTGTCCCGGCCCATTGACTTTTCCGCATCAGATATAAGCCCGGTATTGAACCCCAAGGACTCTCGTTATGAACGAGGGACGACCGGGGGGCAGGTCAACAGTAATAATCAATCGGTGCGGGCTATTTCTTCGCCGCAAAAAGCCACATTCTGCCCCAAAACTGTCCTTTGCGTCGGTGACGCAAACGGTGGATTCCGCCGGTGACATAAACGGTTGAGTTTTGCCCGCTGAGCGCGGCTTAGAGGGCCTTCACCGATGAGATGAACACTGTCCGCAGGGCGGACGAAGGGGACGTTCATCCGGCGATGCTCGGTGGATGCAGCAGTCCTATCTTCACGAGATCAACGCCCATGAAGGTTAAAGATTCGGATTTCGGGCAGCTATTGTGAGGCGTGCGACTACGAGGCAATTTGCCCCTAGTGGACGGCAGATCGTAGCTTGCGTCACCGTCCGATTCTTTTGGGGCGGGCGGTAGCCCCCTGACAGGTTGACGGGTTTCATCCTATCGGCGAGCATTGCTGAGAGGAGGACTGATCAATGACCCAAGATTCATCTCTTAAGAACACCACCGGCGAGGTGGCCGAAACCGCGCTCATTCTCGCCACGACCTGTGCGGCCGCGCTTGGTCCCGCCGGCATCCCGCTCGCGCTTTTCTTTGGTTCCGGCGCGGGGCTGCCCCAGCTCTTCCGGCCCGAATACGAACCCAGCACGGCGCTGTCGGAGGAGCGGATGAAGCTCATGATCAGTAAAGCGATGCAATATATCGAGCGCGCCGTCCATGACACCGCTTCTAAGCAGGCATCCGCGAAGATCGAGACGGTCTACAGCTGGTATGCCCGCTTCAACCGCCGGATCAATTCGAACGAGGAATTCACGGAGTCCGATCTCCTTGAGATGCGTGAGGACGTTCGGGAACAACTCTCCGGCAATTCGAACCTCGAAAACGGCATGAACGAACTCGCAAAGCCCGATGTGGGCAAATACGCGATGGCGGTCTACGGGCTCGGCGCGATCCTGGGCGTGAAGATCAGGATCTACGACATCGCACAGCAGCAGGCCCGCGGAGAGGCCATTTCGCCCACGCAGATGGACGAGGTCTCGCTTTACGCGCGAACGACATCCGACAAACTGCGCGGACTGGTCCATGCCAGCGACAAGACGCTCGGCATGATGCTGGAGAGCTGGAAGGCCGACGAGAATGAAGCGGGGCGCGGGCTCACGAACGACGAGTGGCTGAAGCAGCGCGACCACTTTGCTGCCGTGCTCTGGGGCGGTCCGGACGGGCTCGAGTTGGTCAACGCAAACGCAATCAAGCTCTTCGAGATTTCGCGGAACACCGAGACCATCGCGGCGGGCATCCGGGAGCAGCTGCAGCGCTCCGAAACCCCCGGTTGACGCAGAGAAGCAACGTTGGACAGGCAAAGGGCCGCGGACCCTGCAAGGGAGATGACGATCCCGAGCGGCTTGTCTTCGTCGATGAAACCTATGGGCTTTGACCGGACTGCGGAATCGCAGCACGGACGGCCGGTTGAAGGGCCCGCCGAATGTCCGCAATCGAAGCTAGCGCCAATCAAGTTCGCGATTGCGGCGAAAGCCCGAAATCCACCCTTCGCAAAGGATGCTGCGTTATTAATAAAAGGCACGTTTGGGCTCTCGCACTAAATCGCTCCGCGATAGGGGCGCTTTTGGCGGGTGTTGTGCTGAACCGGGATGTGTTTCGCGATTTGAGGTGTTGGGTGTGTGCTGTTGGTCGAGGTGATTTTGCCTCGGTTAACAGAGGGTTTTCCCATGAACATGCACCATTCCACACCGATGACACCCCTTCGTGCGCGCATGATCGCGGACATGACAGCCCGCACGCTTGGACCTGCGTCGCAGACCAGTCACCTGCGCGCGTGTAAGCGTTTCGCCGCTTGGCTTGGGCGTTCTCCGGAGACGGCAACACCGGATGATGTGAAGTATTTCAGCAACATCTGGTGGAAAGCGGGGCCAGCATCTGCACGCGCAACCAAACCATGACGGGCGTTAAATTCCTGTCCCGCGTGACGCTCCGACGTCATGACTTGGTGGCAGAGATATTCAGTCTCAAGGAGCCCGAGAAGGTGCCGCTGGTGCTGAGCAAGAAGGAGATCAAGCGCATCCTGGCCATGGCCCCCAGCCTGAAGGCGCGAGTGATGTTGTCGCTGGTCTTCAACTGGTCCGGCAGATCGGATCCGAGGCAAGCCCACCGCACAAATCCCCATAGCAACAAACCAACCACCAAGCCCAACCCCGCGATTTCCCGCTTGAGCGCTTCTCCG
>JAGXHA010000013.1 GCA_024636475.1 Roseobacter sp.
AGGCAAGGCTGTGGGCGCGACAGCATCTTGACTGAGGAACATATCGACAGCCTCTCTTGCTCCCTTGGCGCGCAGTTTCGGCGCGACAGCTTCCAGACATACGGCCCGACGCGCGAGATCAGCCGCAAGACGCAGGACCTCGACCGCCGAGGCTACGACAGCGCGGTGGCAAGCCATCCGCAAGTCGTCCCCGCCCTTCCGGAGGTCAGCGCGTTTCAGGCCTATGGCCAGAAGCGGCACGACATGATCTCAGCCAAGCGCCTGCGCGAAGGCAGCTTCCGCGAGTATAAGTGCCAGCGCCTCCGTCCGCGGCGCTTCATCTCGAACGGTCTCCAGCACCATTGCGGCACGCGCCACCGGAGCGCCATTCCCTGCATCACGCCATGTGGCGATCTGGCCAAGTTCGACGGTCGGCAAGGCTCGACCCAGGGCCTTGACCGACACCGGCCGGTCCACCGCGCGGCGCCAGGCTAAGGCGATTTCCCCGACCGGGCCGGGCAGGTCGCCGGGACGCAGCAAATGCAGTGCGTCTCGCAGCTCCCCTGCCCGCTCCTGTCGTCCTGAAAATGCAACACATGCCTCCGCCGCCCGCATTGCCAGCCGCTCTCGCAATAAGGCTTGGGGCACTTCCGCGCGTTCTAACGCAACATGCAGGTGGCTCACCACCGCCCCCGACAAAAAGGCCACATCTTCAATAGTTTCCGCGTGTGCTGAGGAGACCCAGGAGGGTATCTGGTGTAGCATATCCGGGTCGCTAATGTGGTCCGGTCGGGAAAATGTCATGCTCGGAACCTACACTAGCGCGGCGCTTGTATCCAGAAAATAGCACACAAACCGCCCCATCTTGCTGTCTTCAAAAATGTCCAATAAGTTTGCAGTTGCGGACATGGGCGAACTGCGCAGCGAACGACCGCCCTTCGTGCCCGAGACGCCAGAAAGGCTCGACAGCCTCACGTAACGAGGCGCGTTTGTCCTTGGTTGCCAGTGTAGTGTCTTGCAGATGACCTCCGCTGGCCCTTTCCTTTATGAGAGATCGAAAAGCTGCCTCTGTCTCCGACGGGGAGGCCCTCCTTCGTCTCGGGGTTCCGCCGACTTTATCTCAGAACTCCCAAAAAAAATGCCTCCCGGCTCTTCCATCCCGCAATTGCCGACATGTAGACTAATGGCGCGGTCATTTCATGTACCCCACACCCAGATCACCGCCGCCCGAAAAGACTGGCGGCGAACCACAAAACCAGAGGGTGCGCACGTGAAGACCGCGTCAGAGTTAAAGGAAGAGCAGAAATGAACGGAAAAACCATTTTCAACGAGTACCATCCCCGCGAGCATCAAGAGCAACCTGTGGTATTCAGCAATGACGGCGCAAAAATCAAATCAACGAATTACTGGACTTCGGGCTATGCCGCGTCTGGAATGTGTTACCTAAGCGGGAATGCTGGTGACTGGCGATTTCTAATCCCTGACATGCAAGGCGAAGCAATCCGTGAATTTTCCGGCGTGAAACGGGCCACTATCGAGCCTTCAATTGTCCATGCCAGATCTCTGGACATCATTGCAGAAGACGGCACGAACACCCCATTCTGCATTTCACTCGACAGGCAGATGGTCGACCGGGCGGTCACACGGAAACGGTGCCGTCTTCTGGTTTATACGAGCGCAGGCCTCATCAACAATGTGCCGGTTCAGGTTTGCCCCTGACCGGGTTTCATCCGCAATCGCGTGCCATCCGTCGCTCGAACAAAGCCGCCCTGACACCCAACGCCCATCCCCTTCATTACGCCATCTGCCTTGATTTCTTGATTGACAAATTTGGGCAGATGGGTGGCTGTTGTGATGATCCTCTGTATGGTAGCTCGTACCATGTGTGGTTGCGACATCAGGAGTTCCATTTCTCAGCAGGGACTGTTGCATTGGTAGAGCACGTTTGCTTGAGGGTCTTTGTTGTCTCTGCCCGCCGAAGCACTGCCCAAACCGGGCAAGGTTTTCCATCTGCGCCCATAAGCAGTGATCAGGCGTCTGCGCATTCTGCCACCTGACCTGAATGAGCCCTGCCGCTAAAGTGCCAGCGTAGGTCAGCCATTGGCAGACCCTCCGCGCCCAAAGCCGCAATCATGGCCGCGCCAATGCGCCAGTCAGGTACGGCCCAAACCGACCAAACGCAAAGTCTCAAGGCCCCGAAAACCAGCAGCATCGGCAGGATCAACGGCGTCAGAATGAAGTTCTTCTGCCTTTTTGCCAAAGTCAGCCCGACGGCAAAACCCGCGGCTTCGCCTACGATAGGGAAGCCATGCGAGCAGCGGGACAGCCGCCGCATATTTTGCCCCAAGCACTGCCCGAAGGAAGGGCCCGCCAAAGATGGTCACGGCCAGCACGCCACTCATCAAAAGATGCGCCTGCAGGCTCGCCATAATCAGACTATCATGCCCCGGCTGCCCTTGAGAGGATGAAAGCTGCGGCAGAAAAAGGCTCATCTTGGTGCGTGAGATGACCAAAGCCGGCGTCAGCGTCAGTGACAGCGCCATTGAGAACAGCGCGCACCTCGAGTCCCATATGCACGCCGATGATCGTCCGCTCACCTTTGAAAACCAGAAACATCAGCGTGCCACCGACCATGACGGGCCAACCGAAAGACAGGCAGCGGCGCATAACGGCGCGATCGAATTCGATCCTGTAGCGTCGTTCCGCGACAAGATGAGAAACCACTACAGTCAGCGCCATCTGAAGGAGCATCGCGAACAACATGACCCGGAAATCGCCAACCAGGTAATAGAGCGGCCAGACAGCGAGAAGCGACCCGGCCGGGGGGATTAGGGCAACAAGGACTCCAGGTCGAAACTTCATCTGACGGCTGTGCCGGTGGTAGTCGAAATGCAGAAAGCCTGCAACAAACGGGACAAACGCAATCAGTTGAAAGGCCCAAAGCAACTGCGGAATGGCGAAAAGCCACGTCATTGGCCACGCGAGAACAAAGATGGCACAGGCATTGAAAACGCCGCGCAAAACAGAGAACCCCTGCAGCGCGGCCTGAAACCCCACGGCGTCGCCATCTTTTACCTGAATCATCTGATGTTGCAGGCCCAGCGCCGACACCATCTCTATCAAGGCAAGGGTCAGCAGAAAGGTGGACGCGATCCCGAAATCCACGAGACTGACAAGCCGCGAAGCAAGAAGCGTGCGCACCATCATCAATGCGGCGCTGCCCAGATTTCCCGACAGGATCAAAGCGATTGCGCGAACCACCGCCCTAGCCCCGCTTGACCGAACGAATGTAGAACTGGATGGTCAGAAAGTCACGAAAGATGCCCAGTGTGAGCATGTTGAAAAGCTTCTTTCGGGGCCCCTCGAAAAACTTGTGAAAGCTGTCGACATGCAGGTCGCCGCGCGACATCAGGGCGCGTGCGGTATCTGCTACGAACCAGCGTAGGTGGGTGCTATCGAGGATGCCGCGTTCCATCAGATCAAAGCGCCCTTGAAACAAAAGCGGGCCAAGCAGCCGGTAATTCCGCACATTGGGGATGCTTGCGACAAGCATGCCACCCGGCACCAGCATGCCGGACAATCGGTCAACGACAGCCCGCGGTTCCGTCAGATGCTCGAGCACATCGAGACATAAGATTACGTCAAATGGCCCACATTCCTGATCAATCCGGGCAAGAAGATCCGGGTCTTCCAGATCCCCGCCAAAAGCATGATCAATCTCGGGCAAGGCAAGGGTGCCGACCAGATCGACAACCGAGGCCGTACGCACCTTGCCTGTGGATTTTAGGAACGCAGCGCTTGCGCCGATACCGCCGCCCGACATCCAGAACATGAGACATACCCTTTGGCACCAGCTCAAGGATCTGATGGCGGACCAGCGCATGATAGGCAGGACGCACCTGTGGATGACATGCTTCGCCGCGCATCAGATGCGTTCCAGCGTAGCAACAGCTTTTGGCGATCAAGGCCCGATGCCAATTGCAGCATCCGGCGCGCACGATAGAAGCGGATTCGCACCAGAACACCGAAAGCCAGAGCTCGGCATCGCAGTCCATTGATCCTATCTGAGCGCAGAACCTTCACGCCGTCGACGCAAGGCGAAAAGCACAGCGCCAGTGCCTTGCCCACCCAACATAGCCGTGCCGGAAACGTCTTGCAGGTTGCAAAGTCATGGGACAGTTGGCGATCCCATTTCGCATGAAGCTCCTTTAGTGCGCGGCGTGCGGGGTGATACACCAAAAGCTCGGGGCAATAGGCAATCGGATACCCCATGGCCGTGGCACGTTGCCCCCAATCCCGATCCTCTGCCACGTCGCGCCCCTTGAATGGGCCGACGCGATCAAAGGTATCGCGCAAGACAACAAGATTGCCGGAACCTGTGAACCTGTGGCGTGTGATATAGTGATCCATGCGATAGGCGAAAACGCTTTCATACGCCTCGATCGCGGTAGGATGCGCGGCGTCTTCAAAGCCGATCCGGACATCACCCCCCAAGATCCCTTCACAGGCCGCCGTCAAATGTCGTTCAGCCGCAGCAAGCCACCCCGGATCAGCGACACAATCTGCGTCAATAAAAGCGAGCACATCACCCGTCGCATGCGCAACCCCCAGATTGCGTGCGGGCCCCCGCCCCGGAATGGTCTGCTCCAACAGCACTCCATCAGGAAAGAAAGTCTGCACGCAACACGGCAGAGCCAGCGAGCCATTGTCCACAACGATAACCTGATCTGGCAGCATTTCGCCACGCGCCAAAGACGACAAGCACCGGGCCAGATGATCGGGCTGGTTCAGATGCGGTATGATAACCGAAATCTTGAGCGGGGCGGCGGGTTCATGTTTCATCAACCCTTTAGACGCGGAATTGGTAAACATTTTTTTAACCGGGTTCAGAATGTATCGCAGCTATTTTCTCCTCATTCCCCCTTGCGCACCGATATTTATCATCCATATACCATCCATACAGATGGAGAATTGAAATGAGCAACGTCAGGCAACTGCGCGACAAAGCCCCGGATAGCGAAAAGATCACAATAAACCTCGGGTATGTCGATCTGGGGCGGATCGACCTTCTGGTTCAGGAAGGATTCTATTCCAACCGGAGCGATTTCATAAGGACGGCCATCAGATCGGCCTTGGATGGCCACACCGACGTTGTGCGCAATTCGATCGAGCGGCACACGATGGAGCTGGGGCTGCGCGACTACGACCGTGCAGATCTTGAGGCGCTGAAAGCTGCCGGTGAGATCTTGCATGTCAAAGTGGTCGGGCTGGCGCGGATCAGTTCGGATGTGACGCCTGAACTCGCTTTGGAGACCATCGGATCCATCACGGTTCTAGGGGCGCTTCAGGCCAGTCCCGAGATCAAGAAAGC
>JAGXHA010000014.1 GCA_024636475.1 Roseobacter sp.
GGGGATGGCACAGTGAGTTGGTTGATCTTTGCTGCAATCGCATGGGCATTTGGCTGGTGGGTGAACGTTCGGCTTGCGCGGATGCGACCCGCGCGGATGGTGTCTTTGGCAGCACCGCTGGTGTTCGGGGCCACATTAATTGCCGTTTGGGAAGGCGTGGTGCGCGGGCTTGAGATTTCACAGGTCTTGCTGCCAGCCCCGTCCGTGATTGCACTTCGGTTTGCGTCGTCATTGGACATTCTCTGGGTCGACTTTGTGCAGACCGGGCTGAAAGGTGCATTGTCGGGCTATGTGATCGGCTGCGGTGCTGCGTTCTTGATCGCTGTCGCTATTGACCGGTATCCGTTCTTGCAACGGGGGCTTCTTCCTGTGGGGAATTTCGTTGCGGCTTTGCCTGTGATCGGCATGGCTCCGATTTTGGTCATGTGGTTTGGATTCGACTGGCAGTCCAAGGCGGCTGTTGTCGTTGTGATGGTGTTTTTTCCAATGCTGGTGAACACTGTCCAAGGATTGCAGGCAACCGAGGCGATGCAACGTGACCTGATGCGGACCTACGCGGCTGACTATTGGGCCACGCTGTTCAAGCTACGCTTGCCAGCTGCGATGCCCTTCGTGTTCAATGGTTTGAAGATTGGCACGACGCTGGCCTTGATCGGGGCGATTGTCGCTGAATTTTTTGGCTCCCCCGTCAAGGGAATGGGGTTCCGCATCTCGACCTCGGTAGGTCAGCTTGCGCTTGATCTGGTCTGGGCAGAGATTGTTGTGGCAGCGATTGCGGGTTCGGCATTTTATGGGGCGATGTCGTTGATCGAAAAAGCGGTGACGTTCTGGCATCCGAGCCAACGAAGTTAACTAAAACCAACCAAAAGGGAGTTTATAAAATGAAAAAACTATCAACCTATATCGCGGCTACCGCCGTGGGACTGGTGGGCACAATGGCCCATGCGGCAGATGATGTGACGCTCCAACTGAAATGGGTCACGCAAGCCCAGTTCGCGGGCTACTACGTGGCGCTGGATAAAGGGTTCTATGAAGAAGAAGACCTGAACGTGACGATCAAACCGGGTGGCCCTGACATTGCGCCAACGCAAGTTCTGGCCGGTGGCGGTGCGGATGTGGCGGTCGAGTGGATGCCGGCAGCATTAGCTGCCCGCGAAAAGGGCCTGCCGATGGTGAACATCGCCCAGCCGTTCAAGTCGTCCGGCATGATGCTGACCTGCCGCAAGGATGCGGGCGTTGAAACGACGGATGACTTCAAGGGTAAAACCTTGGGTGTCTGGTTCTTTGGCAACGAGTTCCCGTTCCTGAGCTGGATGAGCAAGCTTGAACTGCCAACCGAGGGTGGCGAAGACGGTGTGACCGTGCTGAAGCAGGGTTTCAACGTTGATCCATTGCTACAGAACCAAGCGGCTTGCGTGTCGACCATGACGTATAACGAATACTGGCAGGTGATTGACGCGGGCCTGACGCCTGATGACCTGACGATCTTCAAATACGAAGACCAGGGCGTGGCGACGTTGGAAGACGGGCTTTATGCGCTGGAATCCAACCTTGCCGATCCGGCCTTCGAGGACAAGATGGTCCGGTTTGTACGCGCTTCGATGAAGGGCTGGAAGTACGCAGAAGAAAACGCCGATGAGGCTGCAGAGATTGTATTGGAAAACGATTCGTCCGGTGCACAGACTGAAGAGCATCAAAAGCGGATGATGGGTGAGGTCGCAAAACTGACGGCCGGCAGCAATGGCACACTGCTTGAGGCGGATTACCAGCGTACCGTTGAATCGCTGCTGTCGGGTGGCTCTGATCCGGTCATCACGGTCGAGCCGACAAGTGCTTGGACCCATGTGATCACGGACAAGGCGTTGAACTAAGCCGGTTCAACATGCTCAACAACGAAAGGGCCGATTCTAAATCGGCCCTTTTCTACATCGACCATGATTGTTTCGAATCAGAGAACCGTGACCGTCGTGCCGATTGGAACACGTTCGTACAGGTCTTTGACATGCTCATTGATCATGCGGATACAACCGTTTGAGACAGAGCGCCCGATGCTGTTGGGCTGGGTCGTGCCGTGGATTCGGAAATAGGTGTCTTTGCCGTTCTGGAACAAATACAACGCACGTGCCCCAAGGGGATTTTCCGGCCCGCCTGGCTGCGCCTGTGTATTTCCTACAAAGCGGGCATAGGCCTTTGGATCGCGCGCGATCATTTCGTCTGTCGGGCGCCACGTAGGCCATTCTTTTTTAACGTCTATTGTCGCGGTCCCAGTAAACTCAAGGCCGGCCTTGCCAACCCCTACGCCGTAACGCATCGCCTGACCGGGGGCAGTTACCAAATATAGGTAGTGGCTGCGGGGCAGGATCAGCAACTGACCCGTGCTGTATTGTTTCTTGACTGACACCAATTGAGGGGTTGGATCATATGCTGCGTTCTGCGCAAGCAGCGTCTGGGGGAAAGCAAGTGCGGCCAGAGAACCCGCAATGAAAGAACGGCGGCGCATAGAATCCTCCTTATGTGCTAAATTGATTGAAACTGAATATATTTTGCTGGTTAGGAAATTTTTAGCAAGCCTGAGAAACCAAAAAAAACCGGCTGCCCCTTAAGAGACAGCCGGTCAAATTCACATGTGGGCCAAAGCCCAAATGGCTTATGCCAGTGCGATGTTCGACGCAGATTCGCGACCGTCACGGCCAGCTTCAATGTCGAATGTCACTTTCTGGTTGTCGGCCAGACCTGTAAGGCCTGCGCGCTCAACAGCAGAAATATGTACGAAAACATCTTTGCTGCCGCCATCGGGTGCGATAAAGCCGAAGCCTTTTGTAGTGTTGAACCATTTTACGGTGCCAGTGGCCATATCCGTAGTCTCCTTTAGTGTGCCATCCGCGTCGTGCGATAGCTTGGCGTGGTCGGTCTGGATCGAGGTCTGAACGCCGTATGAAGGAGACAGTGGGTCGAAAAAGAATAACGTTTGCGAATTGAATATGACATCAACAACAGATTCGCGCAAGGGCTGCGTAAAATATCTCGTTTTGCTAAGCCGGTATTTGCCTGCCCTGCCCGAAAGCCCCGCCAGACGGAGAAGCGGAGGCACCGCTTGGCGCCTCCGCTGAATTCAGACCGGAAGTTGTTCTGAAGTTAACGAGAAAACTTCTTGTGCTTCAGGCGCTTAGGCTCCATGGCGTCATCGCCAAGGCGACGTTTTTTATCTTCCTCATAGTCGGAAAAACCGCCTTCGAACCATTCAACATGGGCGTTGCCTTCGAATGCCAAAATATGCGTGCAAATCCGGTCAAGGAAGAAGCGGTCGTGCGAAATGACAACCGCGCAGCCCGCAAAATCGACCAAGGCGTCTTCCAAGGCACGCAGGGTTTCAACGTCCAGATCGTTCGTCGGTTCATCGAGCAGCAGCACGTTGCCGCCTTCTTTGAGCAGACGCGCCATGTGAACACGGTTGCGTTCCCCGCCTGACAGCAGGCCAACTTTCTTCTGCTGGTCGCCGCCTTTAAAGTTGAACGCCCCGCAATAGGCGCGAGAGTTGACTTCGGCATCGCCCAGTTTGATGATTTCGGCACCGCCTGAAATCGCCTGCCAGACGTTATCGTCAGATTTCAAATCATCGCGCGACTGATCAACGTAGGACAGATCGACCGTGTTGCCCAAGGTGATTGACCCTGTGTCAGGCTGCTCGTTCCCGGTGATCATCTTGAACAGGGTCGATTTACCGGCACCGTTCGGACCGATCACACCTACGATCCCACCGGGCGGCAGGGAAAACTCCAGATTTTCAATCAACAGCTTGTCGCCCATGGCTTTGGACAGGCCTTCGACCTCAAGGACTTTGCTGCCAAGGCGTGGACCGTTGGGGATGACGATCTGCGCGCGGGTCAGGCGCTCGCGCTCGGAACTGTCTGCCATTTCATTGTAGGCGTTGATACGCGCCTTGGATTTCGCCTGACGGGCCTTGGCCCCCTGACGCATCCATTCAAGCTCGCGCGATAGTGTCTTTTGCTTGGATTTGTCCTCGCGGGCTTCCTGCTCGAGGCGTTTGGCTTTCTGGTCGATCCAGTCGGAATAATTTCCCTCGTAAGGAATGCCCTTGCCGCGGTCGAGTTCGAGGATCCAGCTGGTGATGTTGTCAAGGAAGTAGCGGTCGTGGGTAACGATCAGGATCGTTCCTTTGTAATCCATCAGGTGCTGTTGCAGCCAAGCGATGGTTTCCGCGTCGAGATGGTTGGTCGGTTCATCGAGCAGCAGCATTTCAGGTGCTTCAAGCAGCAGCTTGCATAGCGCCACACGCCGCGCTTCACCGCCTGAAAGGGTTGTTACATCGGCTTCATCTGCAGGGCAACGCAGCGCTTCCATCGACACGTCGATCTGGCTGTCGAGATCCCAAAGGTTTTCCGCGTCGATCTGGTCTTGCAGGGCGGCCATCTCGTCGGCGGTCTCATCCGAATAGTTCATCGCCAGCTCGTTGTAGCGATCAAGGATGTCTTTCTTCTTCTTCACACCCAGCATGACGTTTTCACGCACTGTCAGGGCGGGGTCCAGATAGGGCTCTTGCTCCAGGTAGCCAACTTTGGCACCCTCGGCGACCCACGCCTCGCCCGAGAAATCCTTGTCCTGACCGGCCATGATCCGCATCAAGGTCGATTTACCCGACCCGTTCACACCGACCACACCGATTTTCACGCCGGGCAGAAAATTCAGGTTGATGTTGTCGAAACATTTCTTGCCGCCCGGATAGGTCTTGGAGACACCGGACATGTGATAGACATATTGAAAGGCGGCCATTGGGAATCCTCGGATAAGCTGCATAAGGTTTGGGACGTGCAATATCGCCACCGGCGCGCAAGATCAAACACTCAATATATGGGGGCAGAATGTCAGATTTGAAGGCGTTGATCGCGGGCTTCGCGCAACCGGGAAAAGTGATGTGGATCGGACTAAGGGCGCAGCGACGATCTGTGATGCTTTCGGAGGTTGAAGCGGTGGTCACGAATGAGGGGTTGCAGGGTGATCATAGCCGGGCTGGCAAGCGTGCGGTCACGCTGATTCAGGCTGAACATCTTGGAGCCATCGGTGCGATGTTGGGCCGCGATTCGGTGCCGCCCGAGGTGTTGAGGCGCAATCTGGTTGTGTCTGGCATCAATTTGTCAGCTCTGAAGGGTAGGCAGGTGCGTGTGGGCACTGCGGTGCTGTCATTTGATGTGATCTGCGCGCCTTGCAGCCGAATGGAGGAGGCCTTGGGCAAAGGGGGCTATTCCGCGGTGCGCGGTCATGGGGGATGGTGTGCAAGTGTCGTAACACCTGGCCTTATCTGCATTGGCGATTCAGTCGTCCCAATCTGACTAGACTGCCGCATACCGCAAGATTTGCGCGTAGGAATGGCACATTTGCTTCAAATCAATCCGTTTTGACCGGATAACCCAGATAAATCAGGCAATTATTTTCTGTTGAGTTGGCTATTGTTTTTCAATCCAGAGATGATCTCCATCCTTGGACCTGACGCGACCCGCAAGAGGCTGCGCCTTAACAAGAGGGACAAAATTATGTCGAAAGCTACCATTATCGTCGGGCTGGATGGCGGAGAGGCAGGCAATCGCGCCCTGACTTTCGCCTGCGGTCAAGCCAAGCTGATTGGGGACTGCGCCCTTAAGCTTGTTTATGTCATTGAATGGTCACCGTTCAGTTTCCAGACTTCGGAAGAAAATGAACAGCGCCATAAGCGCCGTGAAGAGGAACTGTCACAGGCTCGTACCCGTATCATGGATCCGGCTGTCAAAGAGGTAACCGACAGCGGGCTAGCTGTCGAAGGGATCGTCAGACATGGCGATGTTGCAGACATTCTGGATGATATGGCCAAAAAGCATAGCGCACAGCAAATCGTTGTGGGTCGCGTTGGTTTGCGCGGATTGAAAGAGCGTATGTTCGGTGGTGTTACAGGCCGTTTGGCAGTTGCATCCAGTGTGCCAGTCACAATTATTCCATGAAAGGGCGAACAATGAACAAGTTTCTGACAACCGGGCTCGGCGCTGCTGCAGCATCTGCTTTGCCTGCCATCGTATCGGCCCAAGAGGCCGTTGGCATGGATCAACGTATCAATGAAATTTTCGCCGCATCAACTGGTTGGTTCGTCAATCTGATTTTTATGTCCCTGCCTGGCACAAACTTTCCTTGGATCGTTTTGTGGCTGGTTGTGGCGGCGTCGGTTTTCACGATCTATTTCGGCTTTATTCAGATCAAAGCCTTCGCGCATGCAATTTCCTTGGTCAAAGGCGACTACTCTGACCCCAATGATGCGGGCGAGGTAAGCCACTTTCAGGCTTTAACAACAGCGCTGTCAGGTACCGTCGGTTTGGGCAACATCGCAGGCGTTGCTGTGGCAGTTGGCATCGGGGGGCCGGGGGCCACGTTCTGGATGATCCTCGCGGGTCTTTTGGGCATGGCGTCAAAGTTCACCGAATGTACGCTGGGTGTGAAGTATCGCAACGAATATCCTGATGGTACGGTTTCCGGTGGTCCGATGTATTACATGACCAAAGGGTTCAAAGAGCGTGGTCTTCCACTGGGTGGATTCCTTGCGATTGTCTTTTCGATCTTTACCATCGGTGGCGCGTTGGGCGGCGGGAACATGTTCCAAGCCAATCAGGCCCATGCACAGATCTCTGGCATTGTGGGGAATTATCCCGGCTGGCTCACGGGCATCATCTTTGCCGCCGTGGTTTTTGCGGTCATCGTGGGCGGGATCAAATCCATCGCGCAAGTGACCGAAAAGGTCGTGCCGTTCATGGGCATCCTTTACGTTGCAGCGGCTTTGGTTATTCTCATCGTGGAATATGACAAGATCGGTTGGGCCTTTGGCCAGATCTTTGAAGGTGCGTTTACCGGGCTTGGTGTTGCTGGCGGTTTCGTCGGTGCGTTGATCCAGGGGTTCAAACGGGCCGCGTTCTCGAACGAAGCGGGCGTTGGATCGGCTGCGATTGCACACTCTGCTGTGCGGACAAAGGAACCTGTGACCGAAGGCGTTGTATCGCTGCTTGAACCCTTCATCGACACCGTTGTGATCTGTACGATGACGGCTTTGGTGATCACCATCTCTGGGGTGTTGTTGATGGACCCAGCAACCGGTCAGTTCATTCTGAACGAAGCTGGCACGTCGATCCAAACCGTCGACGGCTCCAGCGGTGTTCAGCTGACATCGGCTGCCTTTGCCGTCGGCTTTAGCTGGTTTCCCTATGTGCTGGCGGTTGCGGTTGTGCTGTTTGCGTTCTCGACCATGATCAGTTGGTCCTACTACGGCCTGAAGGCTTGGACCTATTTGTTCGGCGAAGGCAAAACGAAAGAGATTATCTTTAAACTGATATTCTGTTTCTTCATCATCGTGGGCGCAGCGGCAGATCTGGGTGCTGTCATCGACTTCTCTGATGCGATGATCTTTGCCATGGCGGTTGTAAACATTACGGCGCTCTATTGCCTGATGCCGATCGTCAAACGCGAGATGAACAGTTATTTCAGCCGCCTGAAATCCGGTGAGTTGAAGAAGTTCGTCAAGTAGTACGCGTTTAACGCGATTGACAAATAGGGCATGCTGCCCTTCTTTCGGCCCCTGATGCAATCGGGGGCCGTTTTCTTTGGGCTATCCATTTCCATATGCGGCACCGGGACAGGTGATCGGCCTTTTGGGCGGCTCTTTTGATCCGGCCCATGGCGGTCATGCCCACATCACCCGCGAGGCGCTTAAACGCTTTGGGCTGGACAGTGTGTGGTGGTTGGTCAGTCCCGGCAATCCGCTCAAGGCGCGCGGCCCTGCACCGCTGGATCAACGCATGGAGCGTGCCCGCGCCGTGATGCAGCACCCGAGGGTCGAGATTACGGAGATCGAGGCACATCTGGGCACGCGCTACACCGCGCAGACATTGGCGGTGTTGCGCGCACGGTATCCACGGGTGCGGTTCGTGTGGCTGATGGGAGCGGATAATCTGGCGCAACTGCATCTGTGGCAGGATTGGCAGCAGATTGTTGACACAGTCCCGATTGGTGTTTTGGCCCGCCCCGGTCAGCGCATTTCAGCCCGTATGAGCCGTGCAGCGACCCTTTACGCACCCTACCGGATCGCAGGGCGGTATAGCCAGCTTTTGGGCCGCGCGGCAGCACCTGCGTGGTGTTTTGTGAATGTGCCTATGATGGATGTCAGCTCAAGCGCGATCCGTGCAATGGGTGATTGGTCAACGCAATCTGGTTGAGCCAATGCCCGCACTGATGATCACTGCCAGTCCAACCCATGTCAGTAGGTCAGGCAGGGCACCAAACAAGACCCAACCAAGTGCAACGGCTGACAGCAACTGGAAATAGATCAGCGGTGCAATCTTGGTCGCGGGGGCCAGTCGGTAGGCGTAGAGCATCAGCAGATTGCCCAACATTGAGCATGCCGCGCTTGTTGCCGTAAGCGCGGCAATCGGGCCGGTGAAGTCAGGCAACTGCATCAGGCCAAAGGGCAACAGCAATCCGGCGCTGATGATCAACTGGCTAAAGGACAATGCGAGCGGCGAAGCAATTCCCGACAACCAGCGGGACATGGTCAGGAAGACGCCGTAAAACGTGCCCGCAGCCAGCGCCCAAAGCAGGCCAGTGCTTACGCCAATTCCGGGACGCACGACCAGCAACACGCCCGCGAAGCCGACCACGATCAGTGTGCTTCGCAGCAATGTGATCGGTTCGCGCAAGAAAACCGCTGCCAGAACATAGCTGAGCAGAGGGCCAATAAAGAAAGCGGCAAAGACGTTGGCAACTTCTTCGGTCTGGAGGGCGGTCTGAATACAGGTGATGCCACCGCAGATCATGGCGGCCCGGACCCAGATGCGCCAGTTGCCGAAAAGAGCGAGCGTATGGCGGGGAATAAAGGGGATCAAAAACAGCGTGCCAATTGCAAAGCGCGACCAAGCAACAAACACAGGGGCGACGTCCAACTGCGATGTAAGTATCTTTCCAGCGCTGTCGCCCGCAGGGATCAGTGACATGGCGACAAACATGATCAATACGGCGCGTTGCATGAGAGCAGGGCTAGCACGGGTGCCGACCCATGAAAATGTGATTTAGAGATGCTTGTATCAGGGGAGTGGTCAGGTTTAACCTTGCTGTATGACAAAACAATTTTCACGTCGGTTCTTTTTGGGGTCTGCTGCGGCGGGTCTGGTCGTGCCAGCAGCATTTGCCGCACCGCCTGACACTTCCTTGCGCCCGGTTTTGCGCAACGATGATCTGTTTCGCAAAGCGATACCGACGGCACCGGAACTGATCGCCAAAGCCAAACTGGATGGGAGAATGTCGTTCATCGTCGCAGACGCAAAGACTGGCGCGGTTCTGGAGCAGATGGCCCCGACACTCGGTTTGCCTCCAGCCAGCGTGACAAAGTCGATTACGGCCCTTTACGCCCTTGATACACTTGGGTCCGACCATCGGTTCGAGACGCGGATCCTCGCAACCGGTGGGATCAAGGATGGCGAAGTTCAGGGCGATCTTATTCTGGCGGGCGGGGGCGACCCGACGCTGGACACCGATACGCTGGCCACGATGGCAGCCAATCTAAAGGCCGCAGGAGTGCGCAGCGTGAAAGGTCGCTTCAGCGTTTATGAAGGAAGCCTTCCAGTTTTGCGGGGGATTGACCCCGGTCAACCAGATCACGTCAGCTATAATCCCGGCGTGAGTGGATTGGCTCTTAATTACAACCGGGTCCACTTTGAATGGAAACGTGGCAACAACGGTTATGCGGTTACGATGGACGGCAGATCAGAAAAATACCGCCCCGCCGTTGCGATGGCGGCGATGCAGGTTCAAGACCGTACAAGCCCGCTTTATACCTACCGCGACGGCGGCGTGCGCGACGATTGGACTGTGGCGAAACCGGCGCTGGGGAGCGGGGGCGCGCGCTGGCTTCCTGTGCGCAAGCCCGGTCTTTATGCAGGCGATGTCTTTGCCACGATGGCCGGCGCGCAGGGCATTCGATTGCGCGGTTTGGGGCTGATTGACCGGTTGCCCACAGGGGCCACAGTGGTGGTCACTCAACAAAGTCTGCCTTTGCGCGATATCATGCGCGACATGCTGAAGTATTCCACAAACCTGACCGCTGAAATGGCGGGGCTGGCCGCGACGACTGCGCGAGGCAAGCGCCCTGCGACGCTCGAGGAATCGGCGGCGGAGATGAATAGTTGGGCAATCACCAATCTGGGAATGCGCAAACCTGCTTTAGTCGACCACTCCGGGCTTGGCGAAGACAGCCGGATTTCGGCGCGTGATATGTTGACTGCGTTGATTAGGGTGAATGGGGAAGGGACCCTGAAGCCGATCCTGAAAACGATCGTATTGCGGGATGAAGCGGGCAGACCAATGCGCGATCATCCGATCAAGGTTGAAGCAAAGACTGGCACTTTGAATTTCGTGTCGACGCTTGCGGGATATATGCAGGCTCCAACGGGCCGTGAAATGGTGTTCGTGATATTTTCAGCAGATGAGGTGCGCCGGGCAAAACTTAGCCGTGCAGACCGGGAGCGGCCAGATGGTGGCGGCGCGTGGAATGCGCGTGCAAAGCGTTTACAGCAAGGGCTGATCGAACGCTGGGCCGCATACCACGCCGCGTGAGTGGGCGTTTATCTGACGTGGCGTGCTCTTGCGCCGCGCTCGATCGCTGCGGCATGCAGGCGGTCTAGATCAAGTTCGTAGCGAATTTCCTCAAGAAGGCGCAGTTCTGTTTCGTCTAGCGTCCCGTCGGCAGCTGCAACATCGCAAGCCAATGCATAAGCCGTTTCATTCAGCCGGTCCGGCAATGCGCCCTTGATCAGGCCAAACAGCGCATCAAGCCCCTCTTCTTGCTCGAACAGGTCGAAAACCATCTGGCTGACAGTGCTGATCCTGTCTGTGTCGTAGCCCGAAAAAATCGGAAGTATATTCACGGAGGTCTGGATTTTGATCAACTCGCTTGTGCGAATATCCTCGTCCGAGGCGGATACCGCGATCATCAGCGCCACAAGGCAGTCCTGGGCGCTTAAAGTCAGAGACGTATCGTCGGGCATCGGGAAATCCTGTCTATCAAGGTGTCAAAGCACAGATTATTGACGGCCAGCGGGGTACGCAATAGGTACAGCCTGCTTGGGCACATCGGGTGTCAGGCGAAATTGATGGATAAAAGACATGTCGCAGATGCGTGAAGCAGCACTTACCAGCAAAGCATGGCCCTTCGAGGAAGCCCGCAGGGTGCTGAAACGTTATGCAAATAAGGCCCCTGAGAAGGGGTATGTCCTGTTTCAGACGGGATACGGACCGTCTGGTCTGCCACACATCGGGACCTTCGGCGAAGTTGCGCGCACGACGATGGTGCGGCGCGCTTTTGAATTGATTAGTGACATTCCTACCCGTTTGATTTGTTTCTCTGACGATCTGGATGGCATGCGCAAGGTTCCGGGAAACGTTCCTGACCCCGAAGCCTTGGCCGAACATCTGCAACGACCGCTGACTTCGGTGCCTGATCCGTTTGGTACGCATGACAGCTTTGGTGCGCATAACAACGCGATGCTGCGGCGGTTTCTGGATACGTTTGGCTTTGAATACGAGTTTATTTCGGCGACCGAATTCTATGCCTCTGGCAAATTCGACGAGGTATTGCTGCGTGCGGCAGAAAAATACGATGAGATCATGGCTGTGATGCTGAAGTCTTTGCGCGAAGAGCGCCGTCAAACCTATTCGATCTTCTTGCCAATCCACCCCGAGACTGGCCGCGTTCTGTATGTGCCCATGAAAGAAGTGAATGCCAAAGAAGGCACCGTTACATTTGACGATGAGGACGGCAAAGAGATGACCTTGCCGCTGACCGGAGGCAACGTGAAGTTGCAGTGGAAACCGGACTTTGGGGCGCGTTGGGCTGCTTTGGGCGTTGATTTCGAGATGTACGGCAAAGACCATTCAACCAACACACCGATCTACGATGCGATCTGCCGGATCCTTGACGGGAAAGCGCCTGAGCATTTCACCTACGAGCTGTTTCTGGATCAGGACGGTCACAAGATCTCTAAATCTTCGGGCAATGGCCTGACGATTGACGAGTGGCTGACCTATGCCAGTGCAGAATCGCTGTCGTATTTTATGTACCTCAAGCCCAAGACCGCCAAACGGATGTATTTTGACGTGATCCCCAAGGCGGTTGATGAATATCATCAGCAACTGCGCGCCTTTGAGACGCAGGATGACAAGGGCAAGCTGAACAATCCGGTCTGGCACATCCATGGTGGCGATGTGCCCAAGTCCGATATGGTGGTACCATATTCGATGCTGCTTAATCTGGCGTCTGTATCTTCAGCCGAGGAGAAATCCCAGCTGTGGGGCTTTATCCAGCGCTATGCGCCTGATGCCACGCCTGAAGGCAACCCTGGTATGGATGCTGCCGCAGCCCATGCGGTGCGCTATTACAACGACTTTGTGAAGCCGACAAAGGTATTCCGGGCACCGACCGACCTTGAACGTGAAGCGCTAGAAGATCTGCGGGACCAACTTAAAACGTGGGATGGCGGGCTGGATGCAGAAGCGTTGCAAACGATGGTCTTTGCGGTGGGCAAGGAACGGTTCGATCCGTTGCGCGACTGGTTCACGGCGCTTTATGAAGTGCTGCTGGGTGCCAGCCAGGGCCCCCGTTTTGGTGGGTTCATCGCACTATACGGCGTAGATGAAACGATTGCGCTGATTGACGACGCCTTGGCGGGTAAACTAACTGCGGCGTGAAACTCTTGCCCTGTGGTGTGCGTGATTTACATTAACTCACTACATCACAGGGGATTTGCCATGCGCAGCGTATTTGTTTCGATGTTTTTTGGATTGCTTCTAACCTTTGTAAGCGCGTTGAGCGCATCGGCGCAGCAAGCCGAGATTGAAGGGACGATCAACCGTCAATTTGATGCGTTCAAGGCCGATGATTTTGAGGGTGCGTTTGAATTCGCCAGCCCGGCTTTGCAGCTTTTGTTCCAGTCGCCTGAAAATTTCAAACGGATGATCACGACTGGCTATCCGATGGTTCAACGGCCTGCCGAGGTCACGTATCTTGAGCTTCGGGAGAGTGCTGGATCGTTGTGGCAAAAGGTGCAGATCATCGACGGCAAGGGATACACCCACTTGCTGGACTATCAGATGATACAGATCAACGAGGAATGGCGGATCGCGTCAGTGCGCATGCTAAATGCACCGGCGCTGAGCGCTTAACCGAAAAGCGCCCTCTAAGGCTGTTCGGTCTTGGCATCAAGGTTCGACGATCAGGTCCCTGTCGCGCAGATTTTCTTTTGCTGCGCACGTAGGTCTTAGTCGTGGTTAATGCCCCAAAGATATCCCCAAGCGCATGCCGGCAGATCGCCGGATTTTCGCATCAGGTAGGGCGGTGCTTTTGCATCGTTCTTGGAAAGGGATAACAATGAATAAGGCTATTACGGATGGGCTTTTGCTGGCACCGGCGGTGTTTGCAAACGGGTTGGATGTCTATTCAAGCGGCGATGGTACCGCAGGATCAGATACATATACCAATGCCATTAACGCGGCATTCATCCCTGCGGATCAAGATTTCGGCGGCGCGCTTGAATTGATCAAAACGCAAAGCACTCAAAAGCTGCGGTACATGGGGCAGACGCCGCTTTTGCCGGGGTGCTATCTGCGCATCACGGCGAAGGTAAAGGCGATTAGTGGCAATTTGCCGAGCGTCCGCATCGCTGGATATCCCGCACTTGGCAACGGCAGCCGAGTTGGCGGTTTGACTGAATTTGGACCTTCTGTCCAACTGACAAGCTACGGCAAAGTCGTTGAGGTAAGCGCGATTGTCGGGTCGGGTTTGCGGGGTGGCGTTGATATGGTTTGGGGTGCCAGCCCCGTTTACGGGCACTTTGGTCTGGATCTGACAGGCCAAAACGGCGGCGTCGTGCGCATTGATGATCTTGTGATCGAAGACATCACGAGCATCTTTTTGCTGGATATGCTGGCTCAGGTGGATGTGCGTGATTTTGGGGCCGTCGGCGATGGTGTCACGGACGATACAGCCGCCTTTAACGCGGCAAATGCGGCGGCAGATGGCCGGACGGTCTTGGTGCCCAAGGGAGTTTTTCTGCTTAATGGGGATGTCACATTCGACACGGAAACCTTGTTTGAGGGCAAGGTTCAGATGCCAGCAACAGCGATCTTGCAACTGCGCCATAATTTCGATCTTCCGAATTATATTGATGCCTTCGAGACCGAGGAAATCGCGTTTCGTAAAGCGTTTCAGGCGCTGCTTAGCAATGCCGATCACGAGTCCTTGGATATGGGCGGGCGCAAAGTCTATGTGACGGGGCCAATTGATATGCAGGCCGCCACACCCGAGCGGACCAGCTATGCAACCCGCCGCATTATCCGGAATGGCCAATTCGAGGCCGCTGGCAATGGCAATTGGGATACGGTCACGGTTACGTCGCAAGCAACTTACGCGCCAACAGACCCGCGCAAGCTGACGAACGTTACAGATGTGGCGAACATCCCGATCGGGGCCCACGTGTCTGGTAATGGAGTCGGGCGCGAGATCTATGTGCGCGACAAGAATGTCGCCAGACAAGAGATCACGCTGAATGCGCCGCTTTATGATGCTGCAGGAACGCAGACTTTCAGTTTTTCGCGGTTTCAATACATGCTTGATTTCAGCAACTTCCAATCGCTGAGCAAATTTGTCCTCTCGGATATCGAAATTCAATGCAACAATGTGGCAAGCGGCGTCAATCTTGCCCCCTCGGGTGTGACGTTTCATATGCGTGATTGTTTTGTTCCGCGCCCCAAAGACCGCGGTATCACCTCAACCGGAGGGGGCTGTCAGGGCATGTTTATTGACCGTTGTCAGTTTCTATCATCCGAAGATGCGCTGAACGTGTCTGATCGCACCAGCATTGCGATCAATTGTAACGCCAATGACGTGAAGATACGTGATAACCGCGCAACGCGATTTCGCCATTTCGCGCTGGTTGCAGGGCAGAATAACATCATCACAGGCAATCACTTTTTCCAAGGTGATACGGTGGCCAATGGCATCCGCTCTGCCGGATTGATCATCGCGACGCAGCACACCGGGTCAGTGGTGCATGGCAACTATGTCGATAATTGTTTTATCGAATGGACCAATGAAGGTAGCGTCGATTTTTGCACTGTAGTCGGCAGAGTACACATCAAGCAGCACAGATGCATCGACAGCCATCCAACCGTTCATCTGATTGATTTTATACCCGCGCCCCCATGAGAGCCCTGTTTTCAAAGAGGGGCTGATGGCGTAGCCCGTCCATCCCGCCCCGATTCCAAGTTCGTATGACCAGACGGTCGGGCCGTCGTTCGCTCTTATGGGGCGGCGCAAAAAGACCGTGGCAGATCCAGACTGGGTGCCATTTGCACTTAAAGTAGATCCCACTTCGGCACCCAGGGTCAGGTCCTCGCGAACGCCGTATTCAAGGTAGATGGTTTGGGTGATATTCTGCGCTATCTCCGCGCTGGCAGAGACGGATGAGAATCCAGTGCCCTTCTCGCGCAGCCAAGCACCTGAAAATGCCGGGGTTGCAAGGGAAACCGAAACCGAGAATGCCACAATCAGAAGTATGTTCAAAAGACATCCCTTTCGGGGTTTAAACATGCTTACGGAGGTTTAACAAAACACTAACGTTTTGAAATCAATTGTTCTTAAAATACAAAAGGCCCGCAGCAAGTTCTGCGGGCCTTTTTTAGTTCATTGTAGAGCCTTAAGCGCGGACCGAACCGCCACGTGGGCCTGCAAGCAACCACACGATAAAGCCGACTACTGGGAAGATCAGGATGCCAACGATCCACAGCAGCTTTGCCAAAGTCGTGGCACCTGATCCGAAAACCTTAACGATAGCGTAAATGTCTGCGATCAAAATGATCAGCCCTAAAAGACCATATTCCATTTGCATTCTCCATTTGTGTCATTCTGGAAAGACAACGTGTCGCAGGGTCAGAATGTTCCCAAATTTGAGATTAGCACCATACGGCAGACGAAATGATCGCCCCTCATGGCGGTCTGGATATATGTTGCAGAGCTGTGCATGATTGGATCTAAAACTAACGTTTTTTCCCACCATAGCGCGATTTTCCACCGCGCATGCCGCCGCGCCCTCCGGTCGAGCGACCCGATGCTTTTTGCGCGTCATCCACGGCCTTATCAACCGCATATTGCCGCGCCATGGGATCGTCGGCGATCGCCAGATCGACTGCCTCAAGGCGCTTGACCTCGTCGCGCAGTCGCGCAGCTTCTTCGAATTCAAGGTTCTCGGCAGCTTTGCGCATATCCGTACGCAGCCCTTCAAGCACGGTTTGTAGATTGCCCCCGGCCAGTGGGTTGTCGATCTTGGCAGTGACGCGGTTCATGTCCACGTCGCCCTTGTAAAGACCGGCAAGAATATCCTCGACGTTCTTTTTGACGGTTGTGGGCGTGATGCCGTGCAATTCGTTATAGGCCACCTGTTTAGCGCGGCGGCGGTCGGTTTCGCCCATCGCACGCTCCATCGAGCCGGTGATGCGGTCAGCGTACATAATCACGCGGCCTTCGGAGTTGCGCGCAGCCCGGCCAATCGTCTGGATCAGAGAGGTTTCAGAGCGTAAGAACCCTTCTTTATCCGCATCCAGGATCGCCACCAGCCCACATTCGGGAATGTCCAATCCCTCGCGCAACAGGTTGATCCCGATCAGCACGTCAAAGGCCCCAAGGCGCAGGTCGCGCAGGATTTCGATCCGTTCAATTGTGTCGATGTCGCTGTGCATATAGCGCACGCGGATCCCTTGTTCGTGCATATATTCGGTCAGGTCTTCGGCCATGCGCTTGGTCAACACGGTGCAAAGTGTTCTAAACCCGTTGGCAGCGACCTTGCGCACCTCGTCCAGCAGATCATCGACCTGCATTTCGACAGGACGGATTTCGATCATGGGATCAATCAGGCCCGTGGGGCGAATGATCTGTTCGGTGAAAACACCACCCGTTTGCTCGATCTCCCACGCCGCGGGCGTGGCTGAAACAAAGACCGACTGTGGCCGCATCGCGTCCCACTCCTCGAACTTCAAGGGGCGGTTGTCCATACAGGATGGCAGGCGGAACCCGTGCTCTGCCAGTGTCATCTTGCGCCTGAAGTCACCTTTGTACATCCCGCCGATCTGCGGCACGGAGACGTGGCTTTCGTCAGCAAAAACAATCGCATTGTCAGGGATGAATTCGAACAGGGTGGGGGGCGGCTCGCCGGGCGCGCGCCCCGTCAGGTAGCGCGAGTAATTCTCGATCCCGTTGCACACGCCGGTGGCTTCCAGCATCTCAAGATCAAAGTTGCAGCGTTGTTCAAGCCGTTGCGCTTCCAGCAGCTTGCCTTCGGACACTAACTGATCCAGCCGCATGCGCAGCTCTTTCTTGATGCCGATGACGGCCTGATTCATCGTGGGCTTGGGCGTCACGTAGTGGCTGTTGGCATAGATGCGGATCTGGTCGAACGTGCCGGTCTTCTCGCCCGTCAGCGGATCGAATTCCGTGATTTTCTCCAGCTCTTCGCCAAAAAAGGACAAACGCCATGCGCGGTCTTCAAGGTGGGCCGGGAAAATTTCAAGACTGTCGCCACGTACCCGGAACGTTCCGCGTTGGAAGGCCGCATCGTTGCGCTTGTAGGCCTGCGCGATCAGATCCGCGATAACCTGCCGTTGGTCATATGTCGCCCCGACCTTGATGTCTTGCGTCATGGCACCGTAGGTTTCGACCGATCCGATACCATAGATGCACGAAACCGAAGCGATGATGATCACATCGTCGCGTTCAAGCAGTGACCGGGTGGCAGAGTGGCGCATCCGGTCAATCTGTTCGTTGATCTGTGATTCTTTTTCGATGAATGTATCAGACCGCGCAACATAGGCTTCGGGCTGGTAATAGTCATAATAGCTTACGAAATACTCAACAGCATTTTCGGGGAAAAACCCTTTGAACTCGCCGTAAAGCTGGGCGGCAAGCGTCTTGTTCGGCGCCAGTATGATGGCCGGGCGCTGCGTTTCTTCGATAACCTTGGCCATGGTAAAGGTCTTGCCCGTACCGGTTGCCCCCAAAAGAACCTGATCACGCTCACCGGCGCGAACACCTTCTGACAATTCCTTTATCGCCGTTGGTTGATCACCTGCGGGCTCGAATTCTGTCGCCAGAACAAAGCGCTGTCCACCCTCAAGCTTGGGGCGTTCACGCACATCCGGCGCGGGGTTCGATAGAAATGCTTGCTTGCGTTCAGGCAAGCTGTCGGAATGAGCGTAGGCCATGGCATAGTCCTTTGGGATTATTCCTAAGGTGTCATGTTTTGCGTCATGTTCAAGGGGCAGCTACGGGCGCAACCGCTCCAACGGCTATTTCGTCAACCGTTTCCGATTCGCGCGAACCTTTTTGCTGACGGGGGCCATTGCCGCTGTCATGATCTGGTCGGGGCTTTTGCCCGCCATCGCAGCTTTTGTCGCGGCCTGAAAAGCTTTGGTCATTGCAGGCCCTTTTTCGTCCATCATGCGGGCGTTTTCGGTTCTGGCATGAGGGAGCGCACCAGCCATGCCCATAATTCGCAGCGCCATAACTGCCTGCGTATCCAGCATGAGTGACGCGAATTGGGTGTTGAGTGTCATTAGTTTAAGGGGATTCATCACATGGCTCCAATCGTAATTCACACCATATGCCGCACTGCAGCATATGTAACGCAAATTCTTCACAATTGACTGTGATACCTTGATACCTTGGCCTAAATGCCCGATACAAAGGTAGAACCAACTGGAGAAAATTGCATGCGCGCTCGCATTTACCAACCTGCAAGAACGGCAATGTCATCTGGCACGGCCAAAACGCATATTTGGTTGCTGGAGTTCGACCAGCAAAGCGCGCGCGAAGTTGATCCCTTGATGGGTTGGACATCTTCCAGTGACACTCAAACACAAGTCAAATTGCGGTTCGAGACCAAGGAAGAAGCGGTAGAATATGCCCGTTCCCATGGCATCGACGCAGTGATTCAAGAGCCTCAAAAGCGCAGCGCAAATATCCGCGCTGGTGGCTATGGTGAAAACTTTGCCACCGCACGCCGCGGATCCTGGACACATTAGACCGCTGCGGTCAGCAACCAGATTGCTTTGACATCGAGATTTACAAAAGGCGGCCCATTGGGTCGCCTTTTTCAAATATAACAAAGGACGCTTATGACCATCACCCACCTTGTCACCCATTCGGGTGGCTTTCACGCTGACGAATTGCTGTCCTCGGTCATCCTGACACGCGTCTTTCCGAACGCGACGCTGGTCCGTAGCCGCGACAGCGCGTGGACAACCGCAGCGCCCGACAAAATCATTTACGATGTGGGGCGTGAATATGATCCTGAGGCGCAGATATTTGACCATCATCAACGCCCCAACCCGTTGCGCGAAGATGGCCAGCCGTTTAGCTCGTTTGGTTTGATCTGGGCGCATTATGGGCGCGACTACTTGCGTGCATGCGATGTGCCAGACACTGACATCGAAGATATTCATGCCAGCTTTGACACCGGGTTCGTTTTGCCGATTGATCTGGTCGATAACGGTGATCTGGCCCCTGCAAGCGCAGGACAGCTTGCCAGCCTGACGTTGCCAGTGTTGCTGGGGACGCTCAAGCCAACGTTTGATAACCGCAATCCCGAGGCCGACGATGATGCATTTGCAGAGGCGCTGCCGATCGCACGCGCGTTTATCGAGGCCTCTATTGCAGGCAAGGCGGCCAAGCGCCGTGCGCAGAGTGTTGTGCAGGAAGCAATAGCCAAAGCGGGTCCGGACCGCGTTCTTGAACTGCCGATGGGGATGCCATTTCGCAGCGCGATTGAAAAGGCGGCCGCTGATCATCTGTTGTTTGTCGTGCACCCGCGCGATACCGATTGGGCGATCACCGGTATTCGCCTGAGCGCGGACAGCTTTGAGCAGCGCGCCGATCTGCCTGCTGCTTGGGCAGGCCTGACGGATGCGGCGCTTGAACAAGCCTGCGGCGTGGTTGGTGCAAAGTTCTGCCATAACGGCCTGTTCATCGCGGTTGCTGCCAGCCGGGAGGCAGCGCTCGAGATGGCTGATCTAGCGGTAAAAGAAGCCAGCAAAGCTTGAATTTCTGCTTGTAGAAGGGGGCGGGCTTGTGGGCCATGTGTCTGAGGGTTGTTGATCACAGCGGTCAAAACGAGGTCCGCCTTGCCCCCGCCACCAAGGGGGATACAGTGTAATTCCATCAAGAGCGGGAATTATCGTGAACACTCAACTCAGGCAGTTGCCACAGGTCGAAGCTTTGTTGGGCTTGCCCGCCCTTCAGGCGCTGATCTCAGAATTCAGCCGTGACGAAGTCGTCTCCGCCCTTCGCGGGGCGCTGGCAGAACTGAGGCGGACAATTGTGGCCGGTGACCCCGCTGATCTGCCTGATTTCGCCAGCCACAGCTTTGCGACCCAGATATGCGATTTGATCGCGAATGCCCGCCGTTCAAATCTGCGACCCTTGATCAATGCTACCGGAATTATCATCCACACCAACCTTGGCCGCGCCCGCCTTGCGCCGGAAGCGATCCGGGCCATGCAAGAGGTTGCGGCGCATCCTACGAACCTTGAACTGAATTTGCACAATGGCAAACGCGGCTCGCGGTACGACCATGTGGAGGCTCTGATTTGCGACCTTACAGGCGCACAAGCGGCGATTGTCGTGAACAATTGCGCCGCAGCGGTTGCGCTAAGCTTGATGGGCACGGCGATGGGACGCAAGGTTATTGCCTCTCGCGGAGAGCTGGTCGAAATTGGTGGCTCCTTCCGTCTGCCAGATGTGATTGTCCAAAGTGGTGCGATCTTAAAGGAAGTCGGAGCGACCAATAAAACCCGCGCAAGCGATTATGCCGATGCGATTGACGAAGACACTGCGGTGTTGATGAAAAGCCATACAAGCAATTTCAAGATCATCGGCTTTACCTCGGCTCCGGAGCGGCGCGACCTGGCAAAACTTGCGCAAGACCACGATCTGATCTTCATGGAGGATTTGGGCAGTGGTGTTCTGATCAACCTTGCGCCTTATGGTTTGACGGATGAACCCGTGGTCGGCGATATCCTGAAGGAGGGCGTGGATCTGGTGATGTTTTCCGGCGACAAGCTGTTGGGCGGACCGCAAGCAGGGATCATTGCAGGCAGAGCGGACATTATCGCGGGTCTAAAGTCACATCCGCTTTTGCGGGCCCTGCGGATCGACAAGCTGTCACTGGCAGCGCTTGAGGCAACGCTGCGTTTGTATCGCGCGCCCTATGACCCGCTTGAGAGGATTCCAGTCCTCAAGATGGTGTCGGAACCTGTTGCGCAGGTAAAGGCGCGTGCTCTGGCTCTTGCAGATCTGCTGGAAGGGCTGGGCGCAATATCGGTGGCCCCTTCGGTAGCCTATGTTGGTGGTGGGTCGTGGCCGCAACAGGATTTGCAAAGTTATGCAGTCGCAGTCGAGGTTTCTGGAATGACCGCCGAAGCCTTTGCAAATGCCTTGCGCAGTGCCGCCGTGCCCGTCATTGGCCGAATTCATCAAGGGCAGGTTTTGCTGGATATGCGGACGGTCACAGATGCAGAAATGCCGTTGATCGTTGATGCCGTCAGGCAAGCCGGACGGTCATGAAATCCGCTTGCGTGATCGTCATTGGCCACGTGGACCATGGCAAAACCACCCTTGTGCGGGCCTTGACCGGAATGGAAACGGATACGCTAGAGCAAGAAAAGCAGCGTGGTTTGTCGATCAATCTGGGCTTTGCCTATTGCCGCTACCCGTCAGGTACAATCGATCTGATCGACGCCCCCGGCCACGAGGATTTTATCCGTGCGATGGTCGCCGGTGCAACGGGTGCTCAAGCCGCGATCCTGGTCATCTCTGCGGTTGACAGCGTCGCACCACAAACAATCGAACATCTGCGCATCGCCATGCTGCTTGCCGTTCCGGTGCGTTTCATCGCCCTGACCAAGACGGATTTGGTCCCGTCAGAAGGACTGGAAAACCAGATCAGTGATATCCGCAGCACGCTGTCTCAACTTGGCGTTTCAGGGATACCCCTCATCCCTGTTTCGCCTCAATCAGAGACGGGGTATCTTTCTCTCCATGAGGGGCTTGAGAACCTTCTGAGCGAGGATAGCCCGCTCAACTCCCCTAATGCTGCTTTCCTGCCTATCGACCGCGTCTTTACTGCGGCGGGTCGCGGCACAGTGGTCACAGGTACTTTGTTGGGTGCGGATCTGGCCTTGTCTGGCACGGTCGTTCTGCATCCGAAAAACCAACCCTTAACCATCCGCGGTCTTCAGTCCCGAGGGGAGGATCAAGCCCGCGTCAAACTGGGCGCGCGCGTTGCAGTCAATCTTAGAGGGGTTGCATCGCAACATGTCGCGAGGGGCGACGTTTTGTGCGCCGACGGGCAGTTCGCCTCGTCTGAGTGCGTTGATATTGAACTGATGTTGCTGGGGGATGTGTCGCGACCGTTAAAACACATGTCCACCGTCAGGGTTCTGGTTGGCACGTCCCATGCCGTTGCGACCGTGCGTCTGATGGGGGAGCGGCAAGTGGCCGCTGGTCAGAGGGCGTTTGGGCAGCTTCGTTTCAGCAAGCCTGTCACGGCGTTTGCAGGTCAGCGAATGATCCTGCGGTCCTTGTCGCCACCCGAAACCATCGGCGGCGCGGAAGTTCTGGATCCTTGGGCCAGCTCTGTAAAATCTGGCGATGCCGCGCGCTTGGCAGTGATGCGCGCAGCTGTGACCGGAGACATCGGTAAGATTGCAAAGGCGCTATGTGAACAAGGCCAAGGCGTCGCCCTGTTGGCAGATGTCACGCGGCTTGGTCGCCAGCCTGCGGTTGCCGTTTCGCACGGCGTCACGTCAGAAGTCACTTTCATCAGTGAGGGCCTCATCGCCATGAACCAATCGCTTGCAGCCGAGCAAGCGGGGATTCTGCAAAAGCTTGCTGCGTTCCACGCGACCTATCCCCTGAAGCGTTTTGCGCCGCGTACTTCGTTAAATAGCCAAAGCCTGTCGCCGAAACTGACTGCCCATGTGCTAGGTGTTTTGGAAAATGATGGGGCGATCCGTCTGGATGGAGATCAGATCGCCCTTGAACAACATGACCCTTGGAAGCTGCTGACGCAAAACCAGCTCGTGCGCATTGCGGAGATTGAAGCCAGACTTAAAGTTGCTGACGTGATGCCGCCCGACTTTCAAAAGCTGACGGAGCGCGAGGATGACCATGATTTGTTGAACTTGCTTGTCATGGCCGACAAGGTTGCTGCGCTGTTCAATGTCGCCCTTAAACAGCGCCTGGTTTTTCACCAAAGCGCTTTGCAGCAAGCTGCCCAAACTTTGCGTGTTAACTTTCCGCCGCCCATGCTCTTTACCACCGGTGAAGCCCGTGAAGTGCTGAAAACCAGCCGAAAGTTCATTGTGCCGCTGTTGGAGTATTTTGACGCCCAAGGGATCACGTTCAGGCAGGGTGACGTCCGTGAAATGACAAAGCCCTCGTAATCCGCTTTAACCCCTTCGCGCCTCTCGCTAGTCTGAAAACACGGAGGTGACTGGAGTCTGGTGGCTTCCCTGGTCTTCAAAACCATGGACGCGTCGCAACGGCGTGTGGTGGGTTCGATTCCCATCCACCTCCGCCAAGTTGCTGGACATTGCTGCCCATTCCCCATCAATATGCAAACGCATACTTGGGAGGGGGCGCAAATGATCGACACAGGCCGGGCTTTCACGCTGACCGATTTGAACGGATCACAACAGGATTTCGACGGTAGCGGTCCCAGCCTGATCTGCTTTGTCAAAGAGGACTGCGAGACGTGTAATATTGCCGCCCCCGTCCTTGAGGCGTTTCAAAAAGCCTATGGCGGTGCCGTCAAACTGCTTGTTCTGGGGCAGTCAGGCGAAAGCAACGCCCTCTTTGCACAGCGTCACGCGCTTACGATGCCTGTTCTTCACGATGAAGGCTGCAAAACGTCTTTTGATTGGGACATCGAGATCGTGCCGGCCGTGTTCTGGATTGACGCAAAGGGCCAGGTCGCTACGAAATTCGAGGGTTTCGTTCGTGATGACTGGCAGGTGCTGTCCGACCAGATTGCGACAGCCAGCAAACAACCCGCCGCACAAATCGACTGGGAAAGCTTGCCTGCGTGGCGCCCCGGTTGCGGATCAAAACATTTCGATCCCGAGATCTACGACAAGCTGCGGGCCGAGGCCGATGGCAGCGTCTTGCGCGCCCGCAAGGTCGAGATTGCCAGCGGCGATGACATGGCGGAGTTCCTGTTTGATCAGGGCTTTTCGGACGGGCTGCCTTTGGTGCCGCCCACACCAGAGCGGGTGATGCGGATGCTGGCGGGCACACACCGCGATCCGCAAGAGGTGATCGCGACTGTGCCACCCAACATGGGAGTGGGGACGGTGGAAAAAATCGCCATCAACGCGGTGATGGCAGGCTGTAAGCCGGAATACTTGCCCGTTGTGATCGCGGCGGTAGAGGCCGTTTGCACCGATGAGTTCAATATCCATGGGGTCACGGCGACCACGATGGGGGCGGCGACTGTGATGGTTGTGAACGGGCCGATCCGCGACAAAATCGGCATGAACAGCGGGCTGGGGGCTTTGGGTGCGGGCAACCGGGCCAACGCAACGATAGGCCGCGCACTGCGGTTGGTGATCCGCAATGTCGGCGGGGCGACAACGGGAGGCGTCGAGCGCTCGACGCTTGGCAACCCGATGAAATTCACCATGTGTTTTGCAGAGGATGAGGAGGGCTCGCCGTGGGAGCCGCTGCATGTGGAGCGTGGATTCTCCAAGGAGGAGTCAGTGGTTACCGTCTTTGCCATGACGGGCGGTCCGGTGCATATCGTTGATCAAACCTCGCGTGTGCCGGACCAGATTGCGGGGTCTTTGGGGCAGGGGCTGGAAGGGGTGTTTCTGCCCAAGATGCATAACCTGCCGATTGACGCGCTGCTGGTGGTGTGCCCGGAACATATCAAAACCATGACCCGCGATGGGGCTTATCCCAAAACCCGCCTGCGCGACCGCATTCAAGAGGTCACATCGCGCCCCTTGGCTGAAATGGTGCAGGACGATCATTCGGGCGCGGGAATACCAGTTGCCGATGCCGAAAAGCTGGGGCCTGAGAAGTTGACGCAGCTGGCCCCGAAATTCGCCAGCACGGATTACATTCACATCGTGGTGGCCGGGGGCGAGGCGGGCAAGTTCTCTTCTGCGTTCCATGGCTGGTCCACCGGGCCTGCCGGGTCAATTTCCGTTTCCAGAAAGATCGATCTGGGCTAGCATCACCATCAAAGGAGGACATGAATGACCATTATTCTCGACCCGACGGATGAACGCGTCCCGGTCGTGCGTCAGATCACCGAACGTACCGGATCGGTGCAGGGGGTTGTGGGGTTGCTGAATATCAGCAAGCCGCGCGGCGATATCCTGCTGGACGAGTTGGACCGTTTGCTGAGTGAAGACGCGCCCGGCGTGGAAATCCGGCGCTATCAAAAGCCGACTTTCGCCAAGCCGTGCCCCGATGCGCTGCGTCATCAAATTCGCGATGAATGCGACTTTATGATAGAGGCATTGGCGGACTGAGGATCATGTACCACGTGCAGTATGCACGATACAGTCTGGTTTGAAATCCAGGGGATCCCGTCCGTTTCCGTTGCCTCAAGTGCGTTTGGCCAAGCCGCCGAAACCCAGCGTAAATCGCTGGGCATGCAGAGCGCACGCTATGTGCTGGTGCCGCATCCGATACAGGATGCCACTGACAGCGAAATGCGCCTGAAGGCGCGTGAGGCGTTTAACCAGATCATGGCAGCGCTTCGCGATAAGTGAACTTAGGGGCGGCGTAGGGGAAGCCTTGCGCCGCCTTTTGCATGTGGTGGCCGCGACCCAGCTACAGATCACCCAGCCAGCATGTTGCGGATAGATCATCGTTGATCCAGATCATATCTTTAGCGTTCATCCCCACGGTTTTGTCGCGCAATAGGCCGGCAGGGATCACTGTCGCACGGGCCAGCGCGCGCTCAAGCGGGTCGCCCACTTCTTTCACCATGAAACGAATAGCCTGAGGCATGGTTAAATCAGCTCCGGCCAATGTCCCGTCCGCAAGTGTAAGCCTGCCGCGATCACGCAGAATTTCACGCCCGTTCAGTCTGAAGCCGGTGATCTTTGACCCCGCCGTGGCCATGGCATCTGTCACAAGAAATACGTCGCTTGGCCCTTTGTTCGACGCCAAAGCCATCCGTATCATGGCGGGGTGAACATGCACTCCATCGGCAATCAGCCCGGAAGCAGCATTCCGATGATCCAGCGCGGCACCGACCAGACCAGGTGCGCGGGCTTGTGGCTGGCTCATCGCGTTGAACAAATGCGTGGCACACCGGGCCCCCGCATCAAAAGCAGCCATCGCCGTGTCATAGTCGCTGTCACTGTGCCCCAGTGATACAAGTATGCCAGCGCCCGACATCGCCTTGATCTGCGCAGGCGTCGCGTTTTCTGGAGCGACTGTGACCATCAGATTGGGAATACGGTCGGCTGCGGCCAATAGCGTTGCCAGATCGCGATCTTGCATGGGGCGGATCAGTACTCCGTCATGAGCACCTTTGCGGGCAATAGAAAGATGTGGCCCCTCAAGGTGTAAACCGATCACTCCGGGCATGTTCTGGTCGATCGCCGCGACCACCGAAGCGATTGCTGCATCGGTGTGATCAGGCGTATCGGTAATCAGCGTCGGCAAAAACGCTGCCGTACCAAGCCCGCGATGCGCAGCGGCGATCGTGGCAAGTGTGTTCACATCTGGCGAGTCATTAAACATCACCCCGCCGCCACCATTGACCTGCAAATCCACGAAACCGGGTGACAGGATGCCACCGTCTAGGGGGTGGCGCAGGCACCCCTCCGGCATCGCCCTTGGGGGGATGACGCTGGTTGTTCCATCCTGTGATACCAGCAGCACATGTCCGTCAATGATCGTGTTGCCGTCAAAGATGCGCGACCCGGTGTAGGCACATGGGGATGGGGTCATCGGGTTCCTGCGCGCATCGCAAGGGCAAAAGCCCCGTCAACGGCGCGGCCCTTTTCAGGTTGCAGATTTTGGGTCATTTCATCTGGTAAATAGGCCGCATAATGGGCGCCGACGCCACCCGACAGGCACAAGACATCTCGTGGGTGATAGTCCAAAGCTGTCAATGCGCTTTGCAAATAGTCTGCGCCACGTTGCATCAGGCGCGCACCAATCGCATCACCTGACGCCGCGGTTTCAACAACATCGGGTGCAAGTGTCGCGAAATCTCCGGGCCTTGCCTTGAGGCTGAACTGCACGATGCCCGCGCCGCCCCCCAGCTTGGCTAGCATCCGGTCAGACAAGGGGCTTGCAGGCAAAATACCATCGACCACCAGCAAGGTTTGTTCCAGCGCGCCGTGGCCCAACCAGGCACCCGACGCCTGATCCGAAACCTGATAACACCACCCCCCGATGCAGGTTTGAATGCCCGCGCGCTGACGCGCGATAATCGTACCGGTGCCAAGCGCAATGACAAAGCCATCTTGTTCGCCGATGGCCCCTACAATCGTTGTTGTGGTGTCTTCGGTGACGACGCTTTTGCCAAAGGGCATAAGCTCGGCGACCCGCCTGCCGACATCAGGCCCAGTATATCCGGCCAGCCCCAGATGGGCGACGGCGTGCTCCATTTGGCTGACGTCATGGCCTGCGTCCTTTATTGCGGCCTTCGTCGCGTTCAGAATATTATGGACGGCCTCTTCCAGATTGGTGCTGACATTTCCATGGCTGCCTTTGGCTTCGGCAAGAATGCCGTGTTCAATGGTGCCGACGGCAACGCGGCAACCGGTGCCGCCGCCGTCCACGCCAATAATCAAGGTGAGCTGTCTATCAGTCATCGGCTTTGTCTAAGATACCTGTTTTGTCGGGGAAAGAGAATTTTCCCGCTTAGGGGAAAAGCATCTGTGCGAGTCCATTTGCAAATCCTGATCTTTGGTGCTAAGTTAGCGCTAACATTAATTGGCGCATACAACATTTGTAAGCAAAGATTGATCAGGAGGGGAAAATACCATGCTGAACGAAACTGTCACCCGCGTTACCGACCGGATCATTGAACGAAGTGCGCAAGGCCGCCAAGCATACCTTGGCCGGATGCGCGGCGCGGCAGAGCAAGGCCCTGCACGGGCACATCTGTCATGCAGTGGTCAGGCCCATGCCTTTGCCGGGGCTGGCCCAGATCAGAATGCCTTGGCCACCAAGTCAGCGGGCAATATTGGCATCATCACCACCTATAACGACATGTTGTCTGCCCACCAGCCGTTCGAACGTTTCCCTGAGATCATCCGTGACGCGGCCCGCGCGGTTGACGGCACAGCCCAGGTTGCAGGCGGCGTTCCGGCGATGTGCGACGGTGTTACCCAAGGCACGCCGGGGATGGAGTTGAGCCTGTTTTCGCGCGATGTCATCGCCATGGCTGCCGGTGTGGGTCTAAGCCATAACACCTTTGATTCCGCAGTGTTCCTGGGGGTCTGTGACAAGATCGTGCCTGGATTGGTGATCGCCGCCCAAGCCTTTGGTCATCTTCCAGCGATCTTTTTACCTGCCGGTCCGATGACCTCTGGCATCTCGAACGACGAGAAGGCGGTTGTGCGTGAGAAATTCGCATCTGGCGACGCCACCCGCGAAGAATTGATGGCCTCAGAGATGGCCGCGTATCACGGACCGGGCACATGCACCTTCTACGGCACAGCGAACACAAATCAGATGTTGATGGAGTTTATGGGCCTGCACCTGCCGGGCGCGTCCTTTGTGAACCCGAACACGCCTTTGCGCGATGCGCTGACCGTTGCAGGCGCACAGCGCGCGCTGGCGATCAGCCACTTGGGCGATGAATATACGCCAGTCTGCGATGTGCTGGATGAAAAGGCATATGTAAACGGCATCGTTGGCCTGCACGCCACAGGTGGGTCTACCAACCTGTTGATCCACTTGGTCGCAATGGCGCGGGCCGGTGGTATCATTCTGGATTGGCAGGATTTTTCCGATCTGGCCGATGTGACGCCGCTGCTGGCACGGGTCTACCCCAACGGTCTGGCGGATGTGAATCATTTCCACGCTGCGGGCGGTCTGGGCTTCATGATCGGGCAATTGCTAAGCGGCGGCTTGCTGCACAGCGACGTGAAAACAATAGCCGGTGACGGGCTTGAGCGCTATACACAAGACCCCAAGCTGAAAGAGGGTAGCGTTGAATGGGTCGCTGGCCCGACCGATACCTTGAACGACAAGATCCTGCGTCCGATCAGCGATCCGTTCCAGCCGACCGGCGGTCTAAAACGCCTTGCCGGAGGTTTGGGCAACGCCGTGACGAAGGTGTCAGCAGTTAAGCCGGAACACCATATCGTCGAAGCACCTGCGCGGGTCTTTCACGATCAGGAATCTGTCCAAGCGGCTTATAAAAACGGCGAGTTCAAGGAAGATGTTGTGGTTGTTGTCCGCTTTCAGGGACCAAAAGCCAACGGTATGCCCGAGCTTCACAGCCTGACGCCAGTTTTGGCGAACCTGCAAGCCAAGGGTCTGAAGGTCGCATTGGTCACTGACGGGCGCATGTCGGGCGCGTCAGGCAAAGTGCTAAGCGCGATCCACGTTTGCCCCGAAGCGTTGGACGGCGGGCCCATTGCACGCATTCAAGACGGTGATGTGATCCGGGTCGATGCCCGGAACGGTGCGCTAGAAGTAATGACGCCCGGCGCTTTGGACCGCGATTGCGTGACCGCAGATATGTCTGGCAATGCCCACGGCCAAGGCCGCGATCTGTTTACCAACTTTCGCCTGAATGTAGGTGCCGCAGATACTGGCGCCAGCAGCATTTGATTTGAACAAAGGACGTTTCCCATGACCCCCCAAACCGCCAGTGCCGCCGCCTATGAAATTTGCAAACGCGCCCCGATCGTGCCCGTGCTTGTTGTCCATGATGTAGCGCATGCCCGCCCCCTGGCCGAGGCGCTGGTCGCCGGTGGCTTGCCTGCGCTTGAGGTGACATTGCGCACCGATGCCGCGTTGGCCGTGATCGCAGAGATGGCTAAAGTTGAAGGTGGTATTGTTGGCGCAGGGACTTTGCTGACCGTCGACGATGTGAAGCGCGCAGTGGACGCGGGCGCGACATTTGGCGTGTCGCCGGGCGCTACCGATACGCTGCTGCAAGCCGCCGAAGATCTGGATCTGCCGATGCTGCCCGGTGCTGCCACCGCATCAGAGGCGATGCGCCTGCTTGAGCGCGGCTATGATATGCTGAAGTTCTTCCCGGCCGAGGCTTCAGGTGGTGCACCTGCTTTGAAAGCACTTGCCTCGCCCCTGCCGCAGATCCGCTTTTGCCCCACCGGTGGCGTGAGCACTGCCAACGCCGAAAGCTACCTGTCGCTGCCAAACGTGGTCTGCGCAGGCGGCAGTTGGGTCGCCCCCGATGATTTGGTGCGCGCAGGCGACTGGGCCGCGATCACGGAACTGGCCCGCGCAGCCAGCCAGTTGGGCCGCTAAAGCGAAGCTGCGGCGCGGCTGGCCTGATCATACTGACCTGAAATTGCCCGAAGATGGGCGGCGATGTCACGCAGATCGTCGCCATTGATGTCGGTCCGGCTCAGGTTGTCGATCAGGCAGGTATTGCGCACAGCGCGGTAAGCGTCGATCAGCTCTGCCCCCTTGGCAGAAGTGCGATAAAAGACTTCCTTGCCGCGTTTGTCTGCCTCTAGCAGTTCCGATTTCAACAGTTTGCGAAGCGCGTAGTTAACCGTATGTGTGTCTTCGATATTCAGCATAAAGCAGATATCGGTCAGCCGTTTTTCACGGCCCCGATGGTTTGTATTGTGCAAGACGAGAATTTCCAGCGATGTCAAATCTGCATTTCCGGCCGCTGCCATGCAGCGCGTCATCCATCGGCTGAACGCATTATACGCAATGATCATCCCATACTCGAGTTCGGAAGCCTCCCAGCCCTCTCCCTCCGCGAGGTGGCGTGACGAGACGATCCGGCGGGACGGGTGCGATTTTGGGTCTGACATTGAGCCTCCATGGCTTGATTTTCTATCAATACGTTAGCGAAATGACAGTGTGTTGCAATGTTTTGAGCACGGCTTGGCCTCAAAACTGGCGCATTTCCGGTACAGGTTCTGGTAACCAAAGGCGCAAGCCCCTCTCATTTCCAGAATCGCCCGACCCAAGACTGCTTTGGGCCGGCACTGCTGCAGGATAGAATATGTTTCGTTTGATTGCTGCGATGTTGATTGCGTCGTTTATTGCCCCGCCCGCTGCAGATGCAGCTGATCGCAGCCGTCTTGGCTATGGCCGTTTGATCACCAATGACTTTCTGGGCGATATGCAAGACCGCGAGCGCACTGGTTCTGTCATGTCTTCGCGGGTTTGGGGGCCTGAATGGAAGGGTACTTTGCCCACGGAATTTGGTGATTTGATTGAATTGCGTTTGGGCATGGAAGTGCTTGCGCCCGAAAATCTGGTCACTCCCTTGCCCGGCACGCGTCCATGGGCGGGGGTATTGTCAGCTGGAATCCATTCGCATTTCCGCCATCAATCTGTGGAATTTGCCGCTGGAGCATCGGTGTATATCACTGGCGCGCAAACCGGACTTGGCCGTTTGCAAAAACAATTCCATGAATTTATCGGCGACCCGCCTCCGTCGAACGTGACGCTGAAAACTCAGATCGGGAATGGGTTTCACCCCACCGTTCGGATCGAAGCGGCGCGCGTCTTTGATCTGGGCACCAGCAGCACGATCCGCCCGTTCATCGAAGGGCAGGCCGGGATTGAAAGCTTCATGCGCGCTGGCGTAGATTTTACCTATGGCAACGTTGGTAAAGGCGAGCTTTTGGTACGCGACCACACGTCTGGCCATCGCTACCGCGTGATCCAGAACACAACGAACACCGGTTTTAGCTTTGTTGCCGGTGCCGATATTGCCTATGTAAGTGAAAGTACGTTTCTGCCCCAAAGCCGGGGCTACCTGTTGTCTGATCACCGCGACCGCGCCCGCTTGGGTGTGCATTGGCAGGGTCAGGATGCCTCTGCCTTTTACGGCGTGACATGGTTGGGGAAAGAATACGACGCCCAGCCAAGCGATCAAGTCGTCGGGTCTCTGCGTGTTAACCTGAAGTTTTGAAGCACCAGATATGGCGTGCTTCCATTCACAAACCACAAGACCTTGATGCGCGCTTTGATGACTTTGACGTGGTTTCCCTTTTTCAGGGGCTCAAAGCCCTTGTAAAATATAGTCTTCCCAGATCTTTGTAATTTTGTTACCCTAAAACATAATAAAAAACGATGAGGCAGCAGAACAGTGATGAAAACGGGCTTTAGAGGCACGTTTGTCATAAGCTGGTCGCAAACAGAAATAGACGGGCTTGAGGCCGCGCCGGTGCAATCTCTTGAAGTGGGGGCTGCATGGGCATGGAGAGGCGACGCAATACGCGTTGACGGCCCTTCTGAAGTATTGCGGCTGGACCAGGCAGATGGCGCAGAAGATCTTCGCAAGCGGGCTGCTCGCATGGTGCACCGCTTGGTCGGTGCCGCGCTTGATCAAGAAGCGCCCCCGGTTCGCAAAGATCGCAGCAGCGAAAAATTTACCGCATTGATGGACAACAGTTTCGTCGTCACCGACGGCGGAAGAAGCTACACCGTGACGCTGATCGAGGTCGGCGGTGGCAGCCAGCCCCTGTTGATGTTCCTTGATGAGATTCCACCCCGCAACAGCGATCTGTGGATCGTTCACCACACGCTGGGCGCCAGGTCGATGGACAAGGACGCGCAACAAAGCGGTGGTGTGATTTGCTTTACGCCCGGCACGATTATCCGCACGGATGAGGGGGCCAGCAGGATCGAAGACCTGCGCGAAGGCGATCTGATCCAGACTAAAGACAACGGGATGCAGCCGGTTCGATGGATCGGCAAACGCAGAATGAGCGGTGCGCGCTTGTTCGCGATGCCCCAATTGCGGCCCGTGCGCTTTCACGCAAACGCGCTTGGCCTGGCGCGACCGGATCAGGATTTGCTGGTATCGCCAAGCCACCGGATGCTGATCAAGGGTGATGTCGCGCAAACCTTGTTCAATACCAACGAAGTTTTGGTGACGGCACGGGATTTGATCAACGGTTCAAGCGTCACGGTCGACACACAGATGCGCGAGGTGACGTATATTCACCTCTTGTTGGACACGCATCATATTATGTGGGCGAATGGGGTCGAAACCGAGAGTTTCCATCCGGCTTCAGCGGCGCTTGATACTTTGGATGCATCAGACCGCAGCCGGTTAATGGAAGAATACCCAAATCTGAAGTTTGACCCTCACATCTATGGCAGCTATGCGCGCCGAAACCTGTCGGCGTCTGAGGCTGCAATTCTAGGCCATGCAGCCTAGGGCAGAAAAGACAACCCTAGCTGTCGGATGACTCCTCGATCAGCGCTTTGATGATCGACTTGGCGCTCTCGCTTGACCAATTCGCGTCACCGCGCAGACGCGCAATCTCTTGGCCTTCGCGGTTCATGATCACCGTGATGGGCAATCCGAAAATCCCCATTTGGCTTGCCAAAGCTTGCTTTGGATCTTGATGGCGCGGCAGACTGTCAACGCCCGCTTCTTCGAAGAACCGAATGATCCCCTCGGGCGAGTTGCGGCCCGTGGCAATGGTGAGCACTTCGAAATCATCACCGCCAAATTCCTTTTGCAAGGCATTCAGCTGTGGCATTTCCTTGCGGCAAGGGGCGCACCATGTGGCCCAGAAGTTGATCAGTACATATTTGCCGTTCCAGTCTTCCAATGTCGCTGTGCCCCCGTCATCGGCCAGATCGAAGGCCACGGTCGAGGTTGCTACAGGCGCGTCATGCACGACGAGTTTTTTCATATCCCCATCCCGCAGGGCGGCGATGTCGGCGCTTTGGGCAAAGCTGGGGTTTGCACCGAGGGCAAGGGCCGTATAAACGAGCGCGAGCATTACTTTTCTCATTTTTCCCTCCGAGGGGTTGCCTGATGACCGATACGACTTCGAACAAAATGTGGGGTGGCCGTTTTGCCGCCGGACCTGACGCGATCATGGAGGCAATCAATGCCTCGATCTCGTTTGACCAGCGCATGGCCGCCCAGGACATTGCCGGGTCGCGCGCCCATGCCGCCATGTTGGCTGCACAGAACATTATTACTGATAGCGATGCAGACGCGATTGGGAAAGGCCTGCTCACGGTCTTGTCAGAGATCGAAGGTGGGACATTTCAGTTTTCGGCGGCGCTGGAAGACATTCACATGAATGTTGAGGCGCGGCTGAAAGAGGTCATAGGAGAGCCAGCAGGCCGCCTGCACACAGGTCGGTCGCGCAACGATCAGGTGGCGACAGATTTCAAGCTATGGGTGCGCGATCAATTTGACGCAGCGGAGACCGGTTTGCTGGCGCTGATCCAAGCCCTGTTGGGTCAGGCAGAAGCCGGCGCCGATTGGGTGATGCCCGGTTTCACCCATTTGCAGACCGCACAGCCCGTGACCTGGGGCCATCATATGATGGCTTACGTCGAGATGTTTGGCCGCGATCTGAGCCGGATGCGCGACGCGCGTGCCCGCATGAACGAGTGCCCTTTGGGTGCAGCAGCCCTTGCTGGCACCTCTTTTCCCATCAACCGCGACATGACGGCGCATGCGCTTGGTTTTGACCGCCCCTCGGCAAATTCGCTGGACGCGGTCAGCGACCGGGATTTTGCCCTCGACTTCCTTGGTGCGGCGTCGATCTGTGCGATGCATCTTAGCCGTTTTGCGGAAGAGCTGGTGATCTGGTCTTCGGCGCAGTTTCGGTTTGTCAGCCTGTCGGATCGGTTCTCGACCGGGTCCAGCATTATGCCACAAAAGAAAAACCCCGATGCGGCAGAGCTGATCCGTGCCAAGATCGGGCGGATCATGGGGGCCAATGTGGCACTGATGATGGTGATGAAGGGGCTGCCGCTGGCCTATTCCAAAGACATGCAGGAAGACAAAGAACAGGTGTTTGACGCCGCCGACAACCTGATGCTGGCTTTGGCCGCGATGGAGGGGATGGTCAAGGATATGTCCGCCAACCGCGACAGCCTTGCGGCGGCTGCGGGGTCTGGTTTTTCGACTGCGACAGATCTTGCTGATTGGTTGGTGCGCGTGTTGGGCTTGCCGTTTCGCGATGCGCATCACATCACCGGATCGCTGGTCGCTTTGGCTGAAAAGCAAGGATGCGACTTGCCTGATCTGACGCTTGAGCAGATGAAAACCGCCCATGATGGGATCACAAATGACGTGTTCGACGTGTTGGGAGTGGAAAATTCTGTAAATTCGCGTATGTCCTACGGAGGGACAGCACCCGAGCAAGTCCGCGCGCAGGTGACCCGCTGGAAAGGGCTGATAGGATGAAACCGATTATTGCAATTGTATCACTCGCAGCTCTTGCCGCGTGCGGCGCTGACGGGGAGCCAACACCACCGCAAGTGGCGGGCCAAGTCACCATGTCGAGTTCGGGCGTTTCAATAGGGACTTGGGCGACCCTCAAACGCGGCCCTTTTCGTTTGGGCGTCGGGGGCGGGCTGTGATCCGGTTTGGTTTGACCGCCCTCACCGCACTTGCCGTGAGTGGCTGTGAAAAGCCTGCCTCATATGCGCGCAAAGCGCCCGCAGCCTCGCAAAAGCAGGCTGAACCGTCGCCGGCCGGGATTACAATGTCCGGCGACATCCGCATCGGTCTTGTGAGGCTTGATTGATATGTCCGTACTCAGAATGATCTATCTCGCGCTGGCCGTCTGGGGCGCGATCCACCCGATGTATTATTTCCTGACTTGGTTCGGCGCCAATGGCGTGGATATCATGGGCATGGTTGACGCCTGGCATGCCAACGCTGCCTCAAGCGGGTTGGTTTGGGATTTGACCATCGCGGCTGTGACCTTGACCGTGTGGATCATTGCCGAGGTTGCGGTGCGGCGAAATTGGCTGGCGCTGATTGCCATTCCCGCAACCTTTGGTATTGGGGTAAGCTGTGGCCTGCCTTTGTACCTCTTTCTTCGGACGGCCCCTGTAAAATAGCGTCGGAGCCTCCGGCGGGGATATTTGGGAGCCAGAGAAGATGGATCATTTCCTGTACCGCGATGGTGCGCTTTTCGCGGAAGATGTTGCGATTTCCGAGATTGCGGCGGCTGTAGGCACCCCGTTTTATGTCTATTCGACAGCGACGCTTTTACGGCATTTCAAGGCCTTTGACGACGCATTAGAGGGCATGGACCATCTGGTGTGCTATGCCATGAAAGCCAATTCCAATCAGGCCGTTTTGCGCACTTTGGCGCAGGCGGGGGCCGGGATGGATGTTGTTTCTGTTGGCGAATACATGCGGGCCAAGGCTGCGGGTGTGCCGGGAGACAAGATCGTATTCTCTGGTGTTGGTAAAACGGCTGGTGAAATCAAAGTCGCGCTTGAAGGCGGGATCCGTCAGTTCAACGTGGAATCCGAGCCTGAGATGGAGGTTCTGGACGCGGTGGCCCGGTCTTTGGGCAAGGTCGCGCCAATCACAATTCGGGTAAACCCCGATGTGGATGCCAAGACCCATGCCAAGATCGCGACGGGTAAATCCGAGAATAAATTCGGCATTCCGATTGCCCGCGCCCGTGAGGTCTACCGTTTGGCGGCCGGCATGGCGGGCTTGGATGTCATAGGGATCGATGTCCATATCGGCAGTCAGTTGACTGATTTGACGCCGTTCGAGCTGGCGTATGACAAGGTAGCCGAATTGACCGAAGCTTTGCGCGCCGATGGGCATAACATCCGCAGGCTCGATTTGGGTGGCGGTCTGGGTATCCCTTACGAGCGCAGCAATGCCGCCCCGCCTTTGCCCAGCGACTACGGTGCGATGGTTCAGCGCAAACTCGGGCATCTGGGGTGCGAGATAGAGATTGAGCCGGGCCGCTTGATTGCAGGCAATGCGGGTCTGATGGTAAGCGAAGTGATCTATGTGAAATCCGGCGAGGGCCGCGATTTTCTTATTCTGGACGGGGCAATGAATGACCTGATCCGCCCCGCAATGTATGATGCCTATCACGATATTATTCCCGTTGTAGAACCTGCACCGGGTGGCGAACAGCAGCCCTATGACATTGTCGGTCCCGTGTGCGAATCCGGTGATACTTTTGCCAGGCAGCGGATGATGCCAAAATTGGCGGCGGGTGACCTCGTGGCCTTCCGCAGTGCGGGTGCATTTGGCGCTGTGATGAGCAGTGAGTACAATTCTAGGGCACTTATTCCCGAAGTTTTGGTCAAGGATGATCAATTTGCAGTTATTCGCCCCCGACCAACCTTTGACGAAATGATAAATCGAGATACCATCCCTGAATGGCTCTGACCGCGCACCGCGTGTCACCCACGCGGGAGATTGGTATCGATGACCCTTATCAAGAGCGATGACCAGCAACGCGGGCTTGCGAAAATTCGCTGGCCTCTCAGGCTGACATGGGCCGGAATGTGGGCGGAAAGCCTTGTTCAGGCCTTGTGGCCTTTGCTTGCGATCACGTTACTGGTTCTTGCCGCCTTGATGCTGGGGCTTCAGGATATCGTTGCGTTTGAAGTCGTCTATGGTGCTGCCGCCGTTGTTTTGTTGGCTGTGCTTGCCGCGCTTGTGTATGCGTTTCGTAATTTTCGCCTGCCCGGACGGGCAGAGGCACTGTCGCGGCTGGATGCAAGTTTGCCGGGGCGGCCCATTCAGGCGCTGATGGATGATCAGGCCATTGGTGCATCCGATCTGGCCTCGATGGCTGTTTGGCAGGCCCATCAAAAGCGTATGGCAGACCGTGCCGCCACGGCGCAGGCCGTGCCCGCCGATTTGCGGGTTTCGAACCGTGATCCCTTTGCATTGCGCTATGTTGCGCTGCTGTTTTTCGCCGTCGCGCTGATTTTTGGATCGATCCTGCGGGTCGGTTCGGTTGCGGGCATGGCCCCCGGCGCAGACGGTCTGGCAAGCGGGCCTGTCTGGGAAGGCTGGGCGGAACCGCCACGCTACACGGGGCGACCGACGCTGTACCTTGCCGATCTTGATGAGGGGCCACTAAACCTGCCAAGCGGTACATTGATCACCTTGCGCCTTTATGGCGAAGTGGGTGCGTTGACGGTGTCGGAGACTGTTTCCGGCCAAACAGTGTCTGCGGATGCGCAACCGTCCTTGGTGCTTGATTTCAAGGTTAACCAAAGTGGCGAGATTTCTATCGACGGTCCCGGCGGTCGCACATGGGCTGTGACGATGCTGCCCGACGCCCCGCCAGAGGTAGAACTGGCCGGAGAGCCAGATGTAGCTGCCTTGGGTGAGGTGCGGTTGCCCTTTGCTGCGCGCGACGACTATGGTGTCGAGGCTGGCGAGGCTCGGATCACGCTTGATCTGGTGTCGGTTGACCGCCGCTATGGGTTGACGGTTGATCCAGATGCCAGACCAGAGCTGGTTGTTCCCTTGCCGATGCCCATTTCAGGCAGTCGGACAGAATTTGAAGAAAACCTGATAGACGATTTTTCCAAGCATCCATGGGCGAACTTGCCGGTCAAAATCAGCCTGAGCGTGCTGGATGCCTCGGAACAGCAATTTACCACGCCACCAAGCGAGATGATCCTGCCGGGCCGTCGCTTTTTTGACCCGCTTGCAGCTGCTGTAATCGAACAGCGTCGTGACTTGCTGTGGTCCAAGTCCAATGCGTCGCGTCTGGTGCAAATGCTTAAGGCGGTTTCTTACAAGCCCCAAGACGTGTTCCGCTCTGATACCTCTGCTTTGCGGTTGCGCCGTCAGATCGAGCGGTTGGAAATCCGTGCCAGTTATGGCCTGACGGATGAGGTGCAGACAGAGATTGCGGATGACCTTTGGGATTTGGCAATTGAATTGGAGGAAGGCGTGTTGGCGGATGCGCTAGAACGCATGCGCCGAGCCCAGGAGCGGTTAACCGAGGCGATGAGGAACGGTGCCTCGAATGAGGAAATCGCCGAACTGATGGACGAGCTGCGCCGCGCGACCGAAGAATACATGCAGCAACTGCAACGCCAGCAAGCCCAAGAGGGCGAAAATGGAGAGCAGCAACAGGGTCAGCAGGGTGAAACCATGCAGATGACTCAAGATGATCTGCAGCGGATGATGGACCGTATCCAAGAGCTGATGGAGCAAGGGCGCATGGCAGAAGCCGAACAGGCGCTGCGCGAGTTGCAAGAGATGATGGAAAACATGCGCGTCACCCAAGGCCAACCGGGCCAAGGTGGTCAAAGCCCCGGCGAACAAGCCATGGAAGGCCTGGCTGATACCTTGCGTGAGCAGCAAGAGCTGAGCGATCAGGCATTCCGGGACCTTCAGGAACAATTCAACCCGGACGGTCAACAAGGCCAACAAGGTCAGCAACAGGGTCAAAACCAGCCGGGCCAGCAAGGTCAGGGCGACCAACCCGGCCAAGACGGGCAGGGCCAGCAGCAAGGTCAGAACAATGGTCAGTCCCAACCGGGTCAAGGCCAAGGATCAATCGCAGACCGCCAACAAGCGCTTCGAGATGAGCTGAGCCGCCAGGAGGGCCGCTTACCGGGTCGGGGATCACCCGAAGGTGAGGCCGCACGCGATGCGCTGGACCGGGCCGGCCGTGCGATGGACGGTGCCGAAGAGGCGCTGCGCCAGAACGATCTGGCTGAAGCCATCGACAATCAGGCTCAGGCGATGGAGGCGCTGCGCGAAGGAATGCGGGCGCTTGGCGATGCAATGGCGCAAGAACAGCAGCAACAGCCCGGTCAGGGGAATTCCAACGGCAACCAGCAAGCTGAGGGTCGCGATCCGCTGGGCCGCAACCAGTCATCCAACGGCGGTGAAAGCACCGAAGGCGATTTGGCGCTGAGTGACGATGCGTATGGTCGGGCGCGTGAACTGCTGGACGAAATCAGACGGCGTTCCGGCGAGGCAGAACGCCCAGAGGTCGAGCGTGACTATCTGAACCGATTGTTGGATCGCTTTTAAAACAGGAAAAATCTAGGTCCAGCGGCATTAGCTGCCGGATTGGGATGCTTTGTCATCAAGCCATTGCAACATGTTTTGGAAAGAACTGTCCAACGATATACGCCCCTGATTTATTGCGGCAACATAGCGTGTCAGATAGGGCTCTGCTTGTGGTACTGCCTCGGAAATCTGGGGCGCGAAGACGTAGATCAGCACCAAAATCGACGCCAGGGCGACGACAAAGACGAACCCGCGTTTAAATCCACCTTCGCGTTTGGATTTCGGTGATACTGTTGTGTCTTCCAAATCTGGGTCAGCCGAGCGACGCTCGTTTCCCGTGCGCAGGGTCGAATTTATTTCCTCGATATCGGGCAACAGATCTCGGCGCGATCCCAAGCCACCTGCGCTTGCTGCGGCAGCCTGAGGGGCCGGGCGGTTTTCTTCGCCCCGCAGCCGTGCCATGCGTTCTTTTGCCAAACGCGCACGCTCGTCGTCGCTTGGGTTTTGTGCGCCATCAAGGCCCAAATCTGGCTGGCTTTCCAACAGTCCGGCCTGCTTGGCCCGGCGGGCTTCCTGTTCGGCTTCTGCCTCTTGCCGCAAGATATCCGCGACAGAAGGATCAAGTTGCTTACGTTCAGGTGTTTGCCTGGACCGTTCATGCGGTGGTGGCGGTGTGGACGTTTCCTCGTCTGGGGTCGGGGCGCTGTCTCCTAACCCGTTGGTGTCTTCCTCGGGCAGATGGTCGGGATGATGCTGAAACCATGTTTGGCCGCAATTTGAGCATTGCACGTCACGCCCGGAGACCGGCATGACATCATCGGGCACTTCATATTGTGCATCACAGTTGGGACAGATCAGTCTCATCTTGCGTCCGTTCCCATCGAAAACTCCATTAACCCACCCTAGCTAGCAGCATATGTCCAACAAAACCGCAGGAAAAGTGCAATCTTAATAGTTTGCCAGTGTTGGTGCGCATTGAAACCTAAGCGGTGCTGAGGCACAACAGTCCAAACGAAATGGGATACGCTGGTGATCGAATTTGAAAACGTGGCCTATAGTTATGGCGGAGGCGAGCTTTTATCCGACATCTCGGTCAAACTGGCACCGGGGTCGTTTCATTTCCTCACAGGCCCGTCCGGGTCGGGCAAAACCACCTTGATGAAGCTGTGCTATGGTGCGCTTTTGCCAACGGCGGGTCATGTGACGCTTTTTGGCAATGATGTGCGCAGTCTAGACCGTGATGACATCGCGATGGTGCGCCGCCGGGTGGGTGTTGTGCATCAGGACTGCCAGTTTTTGAATCACCTGTCTGTTGCCGAGAATATAGGCTTGCCGCTGACCGTTTCGGGCCGCCATGCCGAGACAGGCGGCGATGACCTGCTGGAACTGTTGTCTTGGGTTGGCCTTAGCAACCGCGCCGATGCCCTGCCCCCCGAGCTGTCAGGAGGCGAGAGACAGCGCGCAGCATTGGCCCGTGCCGTCATCATGTCACCTGATGTCGTGCTGGCGGATGAACCCACCGGGAACGTCGATTGGGAGATGTCACAGCGCCTGCTTAAGCTTTTGGTCGAACTGAACCGGATGGGCAAAACTGTGCTGATCGCGACCCATGACCTTGGCCTGATCCGTGCCACCAAAGCACAGGTGCAGGCCCGCGTGTTGCGCATTGCCAACCGCCGCATCCAGTTGGCGGGGGCAGACCTGTGAGCATGCTTAAAACGGCGCTTTCAGCCTTGTGGAAGGGCGACCGCCAAGCTGACCGTGTGGTGCCGCCTTCTGGCTTTACTGCGCAACTTACGCTTTTTGTTGCAGCGACGATGGCGTTTCTTGCGGTCTTTGCCTTGGCGCTGTCGCTTGCATCAGGGCGGCTTGCAACGATTTGGGGGCAAGAACTAGCGCGCACTGCAACCATTCGCGTTGTCGCCCCGGTTGACCAGCGCGCTGCCCAAACTGCGGCCGCTTTGCGTATTCTTGAGACTACCAAGGGCGTCGCGTCCGCGCGCGCGCTGACAGATTCTGAACAGCAGTCGTTGCTGGCCCCTTGGTTCGGGCCTGAACTGGCGATTGATGCATTGCCCGTCCCACGCCTGATTGAAATCATCGAGGACAAGACCGGCATGGACCCAGAAGGCTTGCGGTTGCGGCTTGCCGCCGAAGTGCCCGGTGCTGTGTTGGACAATCACAACCGATGGCGCGCCCCCTTGGTCAAGGCGGCATCCCGGTTAAAGCTTCTTGGCTGGATATCGACCCTTCTGATTACAGCGACGATGGCGGCAATGGTCACGCTTGCTGCGAATGCGGCCCTTTCGGCAAATGCGCAGGTTATCGCGGTTTTGCGACTGGTGGGCGCGACAGACGGCTATATCGCGCAGGCCTTTATCCGGCGTTTTACATTGCGCGCCCTGACCGGGTCTGCAGCAGGTATGGTGCTTGGTATGCTTGCCATTCTCTTGCTGCCCAGCACCGATGACGCCGGAGGTTTCCTGACGGGGCTTGGTTTTCAGGGATGGCATTGGCTGGTTCCGTTGTTGATCCCGTTTCTGGCAGGCGCTGTTGCCTTTGCCGCCACAGGTGCCGCAGCCCGGCGCACATTGAAGGAACTTGCCTGATGGTCCAATGGATCCGGTCGCTTACGTTCATCGCGGCTTGTACAATCGCCATGCCAGTTGTCGGGCTTATCTTTGCGCCTTGGGCACTATTTTCGATGCGCGGCGCTTATGCCTGCTGCAAGACCTACTCGCGTCTGGTGATGTGGATGGCGGAACACATCGTCGGGATGCGGTGCGAGGTGCGCGGAACGCCCCCTGAAGGCGACGTATTGATCGCGGCCAAACACCAGTCCTTCCTTGATATCTTGATGATCTTCCAAGCGATCCCCTTGGGCAAGTTCATCATGAAAAAGGAAATCCTGTGGATGCCCGTCATTGGTCAATATGCAAAGCGGATGAAGATGTACGCGGTTGATCGGGGCAAACGCGGGGCTGCGATCTCCAAGATGCTGGAAGATGTCAAAATCGGAGGACTGAAAGCAGGGCAGTTGATCATCTATTCCCAAGGCACACGTGTTGCCCCCGGTGTGTCGGCCCCCTACAAAAAAGGCACGGCAGCATTGTACGAGCAACTGGGCCAGCCCTGCGTGCCGGTTGCGACCAATGTCGGATATTTCTGGCCGCGTCGCGGGTTGTACCGCCGGCACGGTGTTGCTGTGGTAGAGTTTATGGAGCCGATGCCTCCTGGCATGACGAGGGACGATTTCATGGCGCATCTCGAACTGGTTGTCGAAGCCCGTTCAGATGCATTGCTTAAAGAAGCAAAAGACAATGCGGCAGATCAAGGACATCGCAACGGTTGAGGGGCTTTACGCCACGCCAGGTGTCCTCTGACTGCGCAACATCGATGAAAGTGGCGATCTGCCGATAATGGGCAACATTCTGGCTGAGATCATAACTGTCAAAGAGAACGATGCGCGCCATGACGCGGCATGGGGTACGCGGGCGTTAAAAACCATGTGGTAAGCGGCGGTGGGCAAAACCCAGCCGCCGCAGCCTTTCACATGTGGATCGGACCATCACCACAAGCAAGCGCTGCCTCGCGTACCGCTTCCGAGAAGGTGGGGTGTGCGTGACACGTCATCGCCAAGTCTTCGGCAGAGGCCCCGAATTCCATTGCGACGCATACTTCGTGGATCAGATCGCCCGCCGCTGGACCGATGATATGCGCGCCCAGAATGCGGTCGGTTTCCTTGTCTGCCAGAATTTTCACAAACCCTTCGCCTGCATGAACTGCTTTGGCGCGTGCGTTGCCCATGAAGCTGAACTTGCCAACCTTATAAGCGTGCCCTGCCTCCTTAAGCTGCTCTTCTGTGGCACCGACGTTGGCCACTTCGGGGTGGGTATATATCACGCCGGGGATCACGCCATAGTTCACATGACCATGCTTGCCCGCGACCACTTCGGCAACCGCCATGCCTTCATCTTCAGCCTTATGCGCCAGCATGGGGCCGTCGATCACATCGCCGATTGCATAGATCCCTTTGATCGATGTTTCCCAGTGATCATTGACAGCAATCTGCCCGCGCTTGGTCATCTCGACACCCAAACTGTCGATCCCAAGACCATCATGGAAGGGCTTGCGCCCGGTGGCGACCAAGACGACATCGGCATCCAGCGTGTGTTCGCTGTCATCCTTGCGCAACTTGTAGGTCACTTTGGCCTTCGTCTTTGACGCTTCGGTGCTTTGCACGGCCGCGCCCATGATGAAGTTGATCCCCTGTTTTTTGAGGATGCGCATGAAGTTCTTTTGCACATCACCGTCCATGCCGGGGGTGATCGCATCAAGATATTCGACCACAGTCACTTCGCTGCCAAGGCGTGCATAGACCGATCCGATTTCAAGCCCAATCACGCCCGCGCCGATTACGATCATTTTCTTGGGCACCTTGTTGAGCGATAGCACGCCGGTAGAGGTGACAACGACTTTTTCGTCGACCTCGACACCGGGCAGTGATGCGGGCTCGGAACCGGTTGCGATGATAATATTTTTTGCCTCGTGAACATCATCACCGACCTTGACCTTGCCCGCCTCGGGGATCGTTGCCCAACCCTTGATCCAATCGATTTTGTTCTTTTTGAACAGAAATTCGATGCCCTTGGTGTTTGTGTCGATGGTATTTTGCTTATACGCCTGCATCTGGTTCCAGTCGACCGAAGGGCTTTTGCCCTTCAGGCCCATGTCGGCGAAGTTATGTTCGGCTTCGTGCAGCATATGCGTCGCGTGCAGCAGGGCCTTTGAGGGAATGCAGCCCACGTTCAGGCAGGTGCCACCCAGTGTCTCGCGGCCCTCGACGCAGGCAGTCTTAAGACCCAGTTGGGCGCAGCGAATGGCGGATACATAGCCGCCGGGGCCTGAGCCAATGATGATGACATCGTAGCTGGACATGAGGGGTCTCCTAATAAAGTCAGTGTGCGTGGTTTCAGGCCGGGTGCCAGTTTAAATCAAGGCTAAGGGGCGCTGCCCCCGTGCGCAAGCGCACGCCCCCGGGATTTTATACCATTTGGAAGATCAGACGAGCGCCGCAAACAGCATGAGGACCGTTGCGGCAAAGCCGATGGCCCAGATGATGCTGCGATGCGGCCTTAGGCCAAAGGCGTAGGCTGGGATATAGGCAACGCGCGCCACAAGAAATATCCACGACAACACCGCTGTGTATCCTGTGCTCTGGTTCGAGAGGGTGATGACTGTGGCCGCGATGCCAAAAAGGATCAGTGCCTCGAACGTGTTGTCCATCGTGCGGCCAAGGCGGGCCGTCCTGTCTGACAGGCTTTTGCTGGGTTCACGATCGCGCGCCGACATGGTGTAGCCGGGTCCAAGTTCGAGATTTGCTGGGATTGCATAGAGCACATAAATCAACACCTGCAAAAGCGCTGCAAGGGTGAGGACCGTCAGTTCCGGTGTCATCGCAACATCCATTTTTCAGAGCGCCAGCAAGTACAGAATCGCAGTTGCGGCAAAACCGGCGAGCCAGACAAACGTCCTGACGACGGGAATGCCAAAAGCGTAGACTGGCAAGTAGACAATCCGGGCGATCAGAAATACCTGCGCGGCAAGAAGGGTTTCGGGGCTTGTCCGTTCTAGCATCACCAATATCAGGATCGCCGGAGCAAAGAGCACCATGGCTGTGATCGAGTTGGACAAGGCACGCTTGAGCCTGGCTGTCATGCCACCAACGGTGCGAGTCTCATCCCGTGACGAAAGCAGATAGCCAAGGCTGAGTTGCTGCATGCCGCCCAAAACCTGAAGCAGGATCGTCAGCATAACCAGCAAGCCGTAGGCGGCGAGGATCGTTGTCTCTGTCATGATATGCCCTTTCAGGGAGGATGATCGCGGGTACCTGTGCCCGCGATCTGGTTTACAGGTCCATCAGCAGGCGACGTGGGTCTTCCAGCGCTTCTTTGACGCGAACGAGGAAGGTCACGGCCCCCTTGCCATCCACGATACGGTGATCGTAGCTGAGTGCCAGATACATCATCGGGCGGATCACGACCTGGCCGTTGATGGCCATGGGGCGATCCTGGATTTTGTGCATGCCCAAGATGCCTGATTGTGGCGGGTTCAGGATCGGCGAGGACATCAGCGAGCCGTAGACACCGCCGTTCGAGATGGTGAACGTGCCGCCTTGCATTTCCGCCATCGACAGCTTTCCGTCGCGGGCTTTGGCACCCATTTCGGCGATGGATTTCTCGATGGTTGCAAAGGACATGTCCTGCGCGTCTTTGATCACAGGCACCACAAGACCTGTGGGTGTGCCTGCCGCGATGCCCATATTGACGTAGTTTTTATAGACGACATCTGTGCCGTCGATTTCTGCGTTAACTTCTGGCACTTCATGCAGAGCGTGGATGCAGGCCTTGGTGAAGAAGGACATAAAGCCAAGCTTTACACCATGTTTCTTCAAGAACAGGTCTTTGTATTCATCCCGAAGCGACATGATCTCGGTCATGTCCACCTCGTTATAGGTCGTCAGCATTGCCGCGGTGTTCTGGCTGTCTTTCAGACGGCGTGCGATGGTCTGGCGTAAGCGCGTCATCTTCACACGCTCTTCGCGTGATGCGTCTTGTGGGGCGGAGGGCGCGCGTGGCGCAGCAGCCGCGGCCGGGGCGGATGCAGGGGCAGATTTCCCTGCGGTGACTGCCTTGGCGACGTCTTCTTTCATCACGCGGCCATCACGGCCTGTTCCGGTGACTTGATCGCGATTGATGCCAGCCTCGGCCATGGCTTTCTTGGCTGATGGCGCGTCTTCCGTGTCGCCGGAATTGGATCGGGATGGTGCGCCCTTGTCGTCGCCTTTGCCGCCCGCTTGTGCCGTTTTTTCTTGTGTGCCTTCGGTTGCAGAGGCACCGCTTCCACCTTCGCTGATGATGGCGAGTTTGGCATTTGCCTCGACGGTAGACCCTTCTTCGAACAGGATCTTGGTCAATGTACCAGCGGAAGGTGCGGGCACTTCGACGCTTACCTTGTCGGTTTCAAGCTCGCACAGCATCTCGTCTGCCTCGACTTTATCGCCGACCTTCTTGAACCAGGTGCTAATGGTCGCCTCGGTTACGGATTCACCAAGCGTTGGGACCATCACATCTACAGTGTCTCCACCGCCTGATGCAGGCGCTTCGGCTTTGGATTCGGTCGCGGTTTTCTCTTCCTTAGCAGCAGGCTTGTCCCCGCTTTCAGAGATGTTGGCCAGCAGCGCATCGACGCCGACTGTTTCGCCTTCGGCGGCAACGATATCAGCCAAAGTGCCCGCAACGGGGCTGGGCACTTCGACCGTAACCTTGTCGGTTTCCAGTTCGCACAGCATTTCATCAACTGCGACGGCATCACCGGGTTTCTTGAACCAAGTCGCGACGGTCGCTTCGGTGACGGATTCGCCAAGGGTTGGCACGCGTACTTCGCTTGTCATGATTTTGTTCCTTCGATGGTCAGCGCATCGTCAACGAGGGCTGCTTGTTGGGCTTTATGTTGAGAGGCAAGGCCTGTGGCAGGCGAGGCCGCTGTTGCGCGTCCCACATATACGGGGCGGGTGTGTTTGGCCTTGATCCGGCCCAGAACCCATTCGATATTGGGCTCGATAAACGTCCAAGCGCCTTGGTTCTTTGGTTCTTCCTGGCACCAGACCATTTCGGCATTTTTGAACCGCTCGAGTTCCTTGACCGCGGATTGCGCCGGGAAAGGGTAGAATTGTTCGAACCGGAGCAAATAGATGTCGTCGATCCCACGCGCGTCGCGCTCTTCAAGCAGATCATAGTAAACCTTGCCGGAACACATCACCACGCGCTTGATCTTATCGTCGGAAACCAGCTTGGTTTCTGAATTCCCATGCTCGGCATCGTCCCACAAAACGCGGTGAAAGCTTGAGCCTGTTGTAAACTCCTCGGTTTTGCTGACGGCCATTTTGTGGCGCAGCAAAGACTTCGGGGTCATCAGCATCAGAGGCTTGCGATAGCTTCGGTGCAGCTGACGACGCAGCAGGTGGAAATAGTTTGCTGGCGTCGTGCAATTGGCAACGATCCAGTTATCACCCCCGCACATGGTCAGAAAACGCTCGAGCCGTGCGGAGGAGTGTTCAGGCCCTTGCCCTTCGTAGCCGTGGGGCATCAGGCAGACGAGGCCGGACATGCGCAGCCATTTGCTTTCACCGGAACTGATGAACTGGTCGAACATGATCTGTGCGCCGTTGGCAAAGTCACCGAACTGCGCCTCCCAAAGGGTCAGTGCGTTGGGTTCTGCCAGTGAATACCCATATTCAAAGCCCAAAACCGCATATTCCGATAGCATCGAGTCGATAACTTCGTATTCGGCCTGACCCTCGCGGATGTGGTTGAGCGGATAGAAGCGGTCTTCGTTTTCCTGATTGATCAGCGCGGAATGCCGTTGCGAGAACGTACCGCGTGCGGAATCCTGCCCCGAGAGGCGTACTTTATAGCCTTCGGTTAAAAGCGAGCCAAAGGCTAAAGCCTCGGCTGTGGCCCAATCGAAACCTTTGCCGGACTTGAACATTTCAGCCTTGGCTTCCAGCAACCGGTTCACGGTTTTGTGGATGGGGAAGTTTTCGGGGGCCATCGTCATGGCCTTGCCGACTTCGGCCATGGTTTCGGGGGCAATGGCGGTCTTGCCGCGCTGGTATTTCTTTTCCTTGGCCTTATCGAGGTGTGACCACTTGCCATCCAGCCAATCGGCTTTGTTGGGGCGGTATTCTTTGCCAGCCTCGAATTCCGCGTTCATTTTCTCTTGAAACGCGGCTTTCATATCCTCGATCTCCCCATCGGGGATCAAACCGTCTTTGACAAGACGATCCGTATAAAGTGTCAGGGTGGTCTTTTGTTTCTTGATCTTCTGGTACATCACCGGGTTGGTGAACATCGGCTCGTCGCCTTCATTATGACCAAAGCGGCGGTAACAGATGATGTCCAAAACCACGTCTTTATGGAACTTCTGGCGGAATTCCGTGGCCACGCGCGCGGCGTGAACCACCGCTTCGGGATCGTCGCCGTTTACGTGGAAAATAGGGGCCTCGACCACAAGCGCGTTATCCGTGGGGTAGGGGCTTGAGCGGCTGAAATGCGGCGCAGTGGTAAAACCGATCTGGTTGTTCACCACGATGTGCATGGTCCCGCCAGTACGGTGGCCGCGCAGGCCGGATAGGGCGAAACACTCTGCGACCACACCTTGGCCCGCAAACGCTGCATCGCCGTGCAGCAAGATGGGCATGACCTTGATCCTGCTGGGATCGTTCAACTGGTCTTGCTTGGCGCGTACCTTGCCCAATACGACGGGGTTCACAGCCTCAAGGTGGGAAGGGTTGGCGGTCAGTGACAAATGCACGGTATTGCCATCGAATTCACGGTCTGACGACGCACCAAGATGATACTTTACATCACCGGATCCGTCGACTTCTTCAGGCTTGAAGCTGCCCCCCTGAAATTCGTTGAAGATCGCGCGATAGGGCTTTTGCATCACATTGGCCAGCACCGACAAGCGGCCCCGATGGGGCATGCCGATGACGATGTCTTGGACGCCAAGTTGCCCGCCGCGTTTGATGATCTGCTCCATCGCGGTGATAAGAGATTCACCACCGTCAAGGCCGAACCGCTTTGTCCCCATGTATTTGACGTGCAGGAATTTTTCGAAACCTTCGGCCTCGACCAGTTTATTCAGGATCGCTTTGCGGCCGTTCTGGGTGAACTGGATTTCCTTGCCGTAGCCTTCAATCCGCTCTTTCAGCCAGGCAGCTTCTTCGGGGTTTGAGATGTGCATGTATTGCAGCGCGAAGGTGCCGCAATAGGTGCGTTTCACGATATCAACGATCTGCTTCATCGTTGCAATCTGCAAACCCAGAACGTTGTCGATGAAAATCGGGCGATCCATGTCCTCGGGGCCAAAGCCGTAAGAGTCCGGGCTAAGCTCTGGCTGGCCACCGGTGTCACGCATGCCTAGTGGATCAAGATCAGCCGCCAAGTGACCGCGAATCCGGTAGGCACGGATCAGCATCAAGGCGCGAATGCTGTCCAGAACAGCGCGCTGCACCTGTGCATCCGAAAGCTCGATTCCCTTTGATTTAGCTTGTTCGACAATCTTTTGACCGGCGGCCTTGGTTTCAGCCGGGGCGGGCCATTGTCCGGTCAATGCCGATGTCAGATCATCCTGCGGCATTGGCGGCCAGTCGCTGCGTGCCCATGAAGGGCCGGCAGCCTCGGCTTTTACGTCTTCGCTGTCATCGTCCATCGCCTTGAAGAACGCCTGCCATGAATCATCGACCGCGTTCGGATCATTGGCATAGCGCGCATACATCGATTCTAGATACGTGCTGTTCTGCCCCTCAAGAAACGAAGAATCGTGGAACTGTTCGTTGGCTGGTTGGTCTGTCATGGCGATACCTCTGATGAGAACGCGTCGGTTTGATTGATCTGGTCAGGCGGGGCGTATCCCGGCCTGACCGAGGGGCTTAGCCCTTGTTGATAGCCTCTTGCATAGCTTCGCCCAAAGTTGCGGGGCTGTCTGCTACAACGATTCCGGCAGCTTTCATGGCTTCGATCTTGCTTTCCGCGTCGCCTTTGCCACCGGCAACGATGGCACCTGCGTGACCCATGCGGCGACCGGGAGGGGCGGTACGGCCGGCGATGAAACCGGCTGTTGGCTTCCAACGGCCTTTTTTCTTCTCATCGGCCAGGAACTGTGCCGCTTCTTCTTCAGCGGAGCCGCCGATCTCGCCGATCATGATGATCGACTGGGTTTCGGGATCGGCCAGGAACATCTCGAGAATGTCGATATGCTCGGACCCTTTGATGGGGTCGCCGCCGATGCCAACCGCGGTTGATTGGCCAAGCCCAAGGTCAGATGTCTGCTTCACGGCTTCGTAGGTAAGTGTGCCCGAACGCGAGACAACCCCGCAGCTGCCGCGCTTGTGGATGTGACCGGGCATGATGCCGATCTTGCAGGCGTCGGGCGTGATGACGCCGGGGCAGTTTGGCCCGATCAGGCGCGATTTCGATCCATCCAGCGCACGCTTGACGCGCATCATGTCCAGCACCGGGATGCCTTCGGTGATGCAGATGATCAGTTCCATTTCGGCGTCGATCGCCTCGAGGATGGAATCCGCAGCAAAGGGAGGCGGCACGTAGATCACGGTCGCGTTGGCTTCGGTCACGTGACGCGCTTCATGGACAGAGTTGAAAACGGGCAGGTCCAGATGGGTTTGGCCACCTTTTCCGGGTGTCACACCGCCAACCATTTTGGTGCCGTAAGCGACAGCCTGCTCGGTGTGGAACGTGCCTTGGGACCCTGTTAGGCCTTGACAGATGACTTTGGTATTTTCGTCGACAAGTACGGCCATTGGTATTTCCTATCTGTGGTTCGTGGTGCTGAAACGTCAGCGTTATTATCTGAAAGAGGCTTGGCCTCTCGGTGTCTGGGTTTGCCTTAGGTTGCGCCCGCGTTCGGCGGCAACAAGACAGCATGAGGTATGTCAATCACGGTTGCACCCGCTCTTTCCAATTGGTGAAAAGGCGATCGACAGCCATAAATGTCTGACCGTCACGCAAGCCCACATGAACAATTGCGACGCGGTTGCGCGGCAACGCGCGGCCCTCAATCAACGCAGTCTCTGGCAGTGGTGTATGTGTTTCGGGAAGTTCGGTCTGAGATCCGAAGATCGGCGGCGTTGCCATTTGAACGCGCAAGGCGTCGATGGCTTTGTCGGTATGATCGCCGTCAAAGGCCACTTCACAACGCCGTTCGACCCCAAGCGGGGGCTTGAAATCGACAGGCTCAAGCGACACATCCCAAAACGTCAGAGCAAATGGCAAAGGTGCAGTAGTCGCCTGTTCCATGTTGGCGCGCATACGATCCGCCGTCAGGCCTGCCTTGAAACACCACGCGTTGAACGTAGAGATTGCATCATTCGCGGCAGTTGCCGTCGTTGCATGGGCTGCGACGGGCATCGCCAAAGCGATACCCGTTGCGATCGTCATCCACATGCGTCGAAGGCGTTGCGTCATCGCGTTTAACCCTTAACGGCTTTCACGATTTTCTGCGCGCCGTCTTTCAGGTCATCCGCTGCGATTACGTCAAGACCGGAGTTGTTGATGATGGCCTTGCCCTCGGCAACGTTCGTCCCCTCAAGGCGCACAACAAGCGGCACTTTCAGGCCAACTTCTTTTACGGCAGCGACAACACCTTCTGCAATCACATCGCAGCGCATTATGCCGCCGAAGATGTTCACCAAAATGCCTTTGACCTGCGGATCAGAGGTGATGATTTTGAACGCTTCGGTCACTTTTTCCTTGGTGGCACCGCCCCCTACGTCAAGGAAGTTTGCAGGCTCGGCACCGTAAAGTTTGATAATGTCCATCGTGGCCATCGCGAGGCCGGCACCGTTTACCATGCAGCCGATTTCACCGTCCAGCGCGATATAGTTCAGGTCGTACTTGGACGCCTCAAGCTCTTTTGCATCTTCTTCGGTAGTGTCGCGCAGTTCTGCGATATCACCGTGGCGGTATATGGCGTTGCCGTCAAAGCTGACCTTGGCATCAAGAACCTTCAGATCGCCGCTGTCTGTTACGATCAGGGGGTTGATCTCAAGCATCTCCATGTCTTTTTCAAGGAAGGCTTTGTAAAGCTGACCCATCAAGGTCACGCATTGTTTGACCTGCTTGCCTTCAAGGCCCAGCGTGAATGCGATGCGGCGGCCGTGAAAGGCTTGATAGCCGGTGGCCGGGTCAACAGAAAAGCTGATGATCTTTTCGGGGGTCGACGCAGCGACTTCTTCGATGTCCATGCCGCCTTCGGTGGAGCAGACAAATCCGACCCGAGCCGTTTGACGGTCGACCAGCAGGGCGAGATAGAGTTCGGTCTCAATCCCCGAGCCGTCTTCGATGTAGACGCGGTTGACCCGCTTGCCCGCGGGGCCAGTCTGATGCGTAACCAATGTGCGGCCCAGCATTTTCTTGGTTTCCTGCGCGGCCTCTTCGACCGATTTTGTCAGGCGCACGCCGCCCTTGTCGCCTGCGTCGGCTTCTTTGAATGAACCCTTGCCGCGTCCACCTGCGTGGATCTGCGCCTTGACCACCCAAAGTGGCCCGTCCATCTCGCCAGCGGCATTTTTTGCGTCTTCAGCTTTCAGTACGACACGGCCGTCGGATACTGGCGCGCCGTAGCTGCGCAAAAGGGCTTTCGCCTGATATTCGTGGATGTTCATGAAAAACGGTCCCGTTTTTTGTTCCAGTCAAATCGCGGTATACGATTGAGTCTTGATACTCGGTAAACAGTTTTTCTGAGAA
>JAGXHA010000015.1 GCA_024636475.1 Roseobacter sp.
CTTGGGGATCTTGTCACGGCGATCAGCGTTGAACTTGTGCGGCATCTACAGCATCCTGAACGGAAAAGACCGCACCCGATATCACCTGAGCGGGGTGCCATGCAACAAGGTCATGTGACAACACCCTTTGGATTCGCGCGGGAAATCGGGTTGAACCTGACCTCTGGCAATGTCGCTGACGACATCACCAAGCAGTACCTGGAATTACATTCCTCGAAATGATGCCACCGGCGTCAGCCGGTGGTCCTTCACTCCTGATCCTCGCGCTGTCGGCCAAGATGCGTCAACGCTTCGACCAGTGCCACCAAGACGCCTTCGCGGCCTGATGTAACGCGCTGGACCACGCCTAGACTGCGGTAAATGGGAGGCGCGCCAAAGGGAAACCAATCAAGCGAGGCCGTGATCATTTCTTGCAAAGCGATTTGGAGAATGATGGCCAACCCCATCCCCGCCTGCAGCCAGCCCACCACCGATGGCACAGTGTTCACGGATGCGACGGCACCGTAAAGTTAATGCAAGTGCTGCGTTGATATGGAATGGGGCCACATGATCAATGCGGATGCCTCGCCACTTTAGCACCGCCATTGTTTCCCGCTTTAGGCGATGGTCAGATCCGCCAGATTAGATGAGTGCGCCATGCGCTTGCAGCACCGCCCTAACCGTTTCGGCCTCCGGTGCGGTGCCTTGCTTGGCGGTCAGTGCTGCGGCCACACCTGCGGCTTCGCCTGTCGCAAAGGCTGTTCCCATAACACGGGTGGAGCCATATGCTAGCGGGTCGGCCCCGATCACCCGGCCTGCATACCAAAGATTGTTCAGCCCCCTGGCCTGAAGCGCCTCAAGCGGGATGTGATAATATCCGGCGCCTCCAACGTGTTCGTAGATCGGTTTGCCCGCTTGCGAATGCAATTCGATCGGCCAAGCGGCGCGCGCGACGCCATGCGCATGCAGCTTGCCGGATACAACATCGTCGTGGCGTATTTCATAGCGTGCTTCAGGATGGCGGGTTTCGCGCACCCCAATTTGCGGACCTGTCTGGGCCATCCACGCGTTCTCGAAGCCTGGAAGGGTCTCGCGCAGAATATCGACCAGAAGCAGACCCATTTCGCGGGCGGATTGTTCGGCCTTCGTAAAACTCTGCCAGGATAGGTCCGGCATGTCACGATCAATCACCAGCCACCAGAAATCGCTGGATGACGGCACGCGAGTATAAATGCCCCCGTCGGTGCGGTGGATCGGGTAGGGGCTTTTGCTGTTGTAGATTTCAACAGCCTTGCAGACCTGAACGCGGTCGATCTTGGTGTCCGGTGCCAACCCTCCGATACGCAGCGGCATCGTATAGGCCTGCAACCGTCCTTCGCCGTCACCGACGCGCATCGGCACACCTGCGACCAGCGCTAGATTAGCATCGCCGCTGGCATCCACAAACGATCGCGCGGTTAGGTTGAATCGTCCGTCCATCGCCGCGACGGTCACACGTTCGATGGCGTCGCCTGTTCGCTCTGCGGCTGCGACACGAGCGTGCAGCATCACATCCACACCATGCGCCGCCAACAAGCGGTCCAGCGCAACCTTGAGTCGCTCAGGGTCCAGCAGGACAATCCAGTTGCTGGTGGTCGGTGAATGATAGGGTGCACAATCAACACCAAGCTTGCGCATCTCGGTCAGCAGTTGCTCCCCGGCTCCGGCGACCGCCTGTATTGGTTTGTCACCCTGATGATAAAACCCGCAATAGGCCAGGACCTGTGCATTGGTCGCCGCACCCCCTAGAAACCCGTATTTTTCGACCAGAGCCACGCGGGCACCTGCCTGTGCTGCGCCGATGGCTGCGCCGACGCCGCCTGCGCCGCCGCCGGCGATGACGACATCATAGGTTTCATTCACTTGTGACATTAGTTTCTCCAGCCAAGAAAGGCTTTTTCTGCGCGTGTAATGAGCCAACTCACGATCAGACCGAGCATCGACAGGATAGCGACACCAGCAATCAGTTGGTCTGTGGACATCAAGTTTCCCGCCAGCAGCACATAGGCGCCGATCCCGTATTCCGCGCCAATCATTTCCGCTGCAACCAGCAAGATGATGGCAATCGAGGCTGAAATGCGCATTCCTGACAGGATCGCGGGCAGGGCGGCGGGCAAGACAATTTTGCGCACGATTTCCCAACGCGATAGGCCAAAGCTTTGACCCATGCGGATCAATGTTCGATCCACGGAATCTATGCCACCGTAGGTGGCGATGACGGTGGGGAAAAAACAGCCAAAGAGGATAGTTGCGACCTTCGACCCCTCGCCAATGCCGAACCAGATGATGAAAAGAGGCAGCAAGGCGATCTTGGGGATCGGGAAGATCGCCGATACCAAAGGCGAAAGGCCAGCGCGCGCATAGGAGCTGAGACCGATGGCGGTGCCGACGACTAGGCCGAGTAGTGAACCCGCTGAAAATCCGATTGTCAGCCGCTGCAACGATGCGCCGACATGCTTCTGCAGGTTCCCCGAATTGACCAGCTCCATGAAGGCGGCGAAAGCTTGGCTGGGCGCGGGCAGCACCAATTCAGAGATCACGCCAGTGCGCGACCCCACTTCCCAGATGATCAGCAGAATGGCAAAAACCGCCAAGCCGACAAAGCGCCGTGGTTCAGTGCGAAATCCACCGCCGCGAAAATACACTGGGCGTTCATGCGGGGCGGCCACGGGGTTGGCTCCGTTCTTGTCGACATGGTTTGTCACATCGGCCATGCTGGCCTCCCTTTTGGTTGCGTGGTCGGGCGTCGGCTAGGGTGCCAACTCCAGATCGGCAGTCTGCGCCTCTTCGCGCATCATGTCCCAGAGATCTTGCTGGATCTCTGCGATGCGCGGGTCTGACATGCGGCGATTGGCCAGCGGGATGTCGATGTCCACAACTTCGCGTACCACACCCGGACGGCGCGACAGCACGACAACCTTGTGCCCAAGGCGCACGGCTTCGGCGAGGTTGTGGGTGATGTAGCAAGAGGTGAATTGCTCTCTTGTCCACAGGTCAATCAGGTCGTCCATCAGCAATTCACGGGTCTGGCTGTCAAGCGCGGACAATGGTTCATCCATCAGCAGCACAGCGGGGTTGACCGACAGCGCCCGCGCAATGGCGACCCGCTGCTTCATGCCCCCCGACAGTTGCTTCGGCACTGCCTTGCGGAAGTCAGATAGCCTTGTGCGGGTAAGAACATCAGAAATGCGGTCTTCTTTTTCGGCCTTAGAAAGGTTATGCCGTTCCAGAACCAGCGAAACGTTGTCCTCGACGCTGCGCCACGGCAGCAGCGCAAAGTCCTGAAACACGTAAGTGAGAGGATTGAGAGAGCCGACAGGCGGCTCTCCCACTTGGGTGACCTGACCCTGGGTCGGCTGTTCCAAGCCACCGAGCAACCGCAGCAAGGTTGATTTGCCACAGCCTGAAGGGCCAATCACACAGACGATCTGGCCCTGTGGGATCGTGAGATTGATGTCACGCAGCACTTCCAGATCACTGTACCAATGTGACAGCCCGTCAACTCTCAGGTCCATATCAATGACTACCGTCTATCAATTGGTTTCGACAAAGGTGCTGTCGACCAGTTGATCAACGGTCAGGTCGCTATCAACCAGTCCGCTGTCCACAAACCAGTTCATCTGCTTTTCGACATCGGTCTTGTTCAGGGCGGCACCTTCATTCAGGAACATCGCACCGTTCTGGATTGATGGCGCGGCCTTTTCATAGGGCTGATCGGTGTAGACGTATTTGTGCAGGATCTTCGTCAGCGCCTCTTTTTCTGACGGGTCCGCATTGGGGTCAAGCAGGCCCGCGTTCATGTCGGCAATGCCCTTTGAATAGGCCCGGATAAAGCGTTTGACCACGTCGGGGTTGTTTTCGATGTTTTCGACTGATGTGATCATCGTCGAAATCTGGTATTCGACATAATCATTCAGCTTGCCGATCTGCTGGGCGGCACCGTCAGCGGCAAGGGCCTTGGCGATATGCGGCACCATGATCATCATGTCGACTTGACCCGATTTGAGTGCGGCGACCATGGACCCCACCTTTTGCAGCGGAACCAGTTTGATGTCGGCGATGTCCCAACCTTTTTCGTCGGCGATACGGCTGGTCATGTAGTGAAAGGTCGAGCCAACCTGCGTCATCGCCAATGAATGCCCTGGCATGTCGTCGATCGACGTCAGACCTTCTTCGTAGGCCTTGTTGGAGGCCAGAACGATCATGCCGTCCACACCGGCTTTTTCATGCAGAACACCGGCAACGATGCGCAGGGCGTTCTTTTCCGCAAGGTTCATTAGGCCGCCGGTCACGCCGGTCACACCGAAATCCACATCACCGCTGGCCGTCGCCACCGCGATTGGCTGTGCCGCCTGGAAGAACTCGAACTTCACATTCAGCCCTTCTTCCTCGAAATAGCCGCGCTCATAGGCGACAAAACCCGCGCCGTGGCTGGTAAAGCGCAGGGCGCCCAGCACAACATCATCCTGGGCGGCGGCCACTGTGGGCATCCCTAGGCTCATCAAACCCGCAGTCATGGCAGACAGATTTGCCAGCCAGACACGGCGTGTCATCTTAAAAATACTCATATTTCCTCCCTTGGCCCCGTATGTTTGGGGTCGCATTTGGTTCGCGGCACCCCTGGCACTCGCGATGGTGAAATCCTGCACCACTTCGGAACGAGGGGAAAGACCTTCCTTGCATGAATGTCATAGCCTATGACTATACCGATGCGCATCAGGCCGCTTTCGTGCGTCTCATTCGCTGCCATAGGACCATACCGGAGACCATTCTTGCTTTCTTTTCGCCAACTCGAAGTTTTCTGCGCCGTGATGATCAACGGTTCCATCAGCGGGGCCGCGACACAACTGGGCATCGCGCAACCCACGGTAACAAACACGATCCGCCGTCTCGAAGACATACTCAACACAACTCTCTTTGATCGATCCGGCGCACGGCTCAAGCCAACCAATGTCGCGCGCCAAGTGTTCGAGGCCTCCGCCACGTCGATGTCCGCATTTGAAAGGCTTTCCGAAACGGTGACGGAAGTGGTACGCGGCCAGCATTCGACATTCCGAATGGGCGTTTCCCCATCGGTCAGTCAAGCGCTAGCACCGCGCAGCCTTGCCTTGTTTGCCAAGCTAAGACCTGGGACACGATTGCGAATGGATACGCTGTCGATGTCCCAGAACCGGGATTACCTCTGGCTCGCGGAGGGCAATTGCACAGTGACGATCTTTCCGTTGGACCATCCGGGGATCACGTCGTTCCGCGTGTCATCGGTCGGTATGGTCTGCGTCGTGCCCGTCGGTCATCGGTTGTCATCGCAACAAAGCGTCTCGATTCACGACATTGCGGAAGAGCCGCTCATTTTCTTTCACCCCAATACGCCGCATGGCAAATTAGTTTGGCAGATTTTTCAGGATGCAGGGTTGCAGCCGAACATTTCCATTGAGACACGCTTTGCCGAAACTGCTCCGTACCTGATGCGCGAAGGCTTCGGGATCGCCTTGCAGGATGAACTGACCGGGCTTGGCGTTCAGAGTCCGGGTCTCAAGGTGCTGCCCCTGTCGGAGACCTTCCGGCAGCCTGTATTGTTCCATTGCCACACCCATCACGAGGATGACGTCGATGTCATTGCCGCGCGGGATTGTGTGCGGCAGGCAATTGCCGAACTTGGCCTGCCAAACGAATTCGCACGGATGAACGGTAGGGAGTAGCATAGTGCTTGGCTATGAAATTCCATAGTCTTATCTCTGGTCTGCGCGGTGACTTTCGGTCAGGATGTTGGCATGAAAATGAACAGTACCCAATCTGCGGCCCTCACCTTTGCTGCTGCCCATGACCTTCCCTATGCATTTTGGCACGGTCCGGGTGCGGCAGGTTTCAGGGTCTTGATTTCCACCACGCTTCCTCGGACCATGGCCGTGTTCGATGGTGATGATGTTCCGGGTTTCGTCGCCGCCCCGTTCAACAGCGAAGATGGCAATCAGGCCTGGCATTTTCCAGCGGATGTTCTACTGGACACGCAGGGTGTCCGGTTTCGTAGTGGAACGCAACTGTGCGACGGACCACAGGACGATGTGCAGGCCAGGATCGCGGTGGGCATGCCCCGCCACCCGCTGCAGGCGCCACAGGCACAGGGCCGCCCCCCTGAGCCAACCGCCCGCGCGGCCTACGAAGACCGTGTCCGGCGCGCCGTGGCGCGGATTGATCAGGGGCAATGCGAAAAGATTGTTTTGTCAAGGATCGAGCCGCGCGCGCTTGCCGATGATTATGATCTGATCGACCTTGCAGAGCGGCTGGCCGCGGCGCATCCCCATGCGCTGATCTGTGTTTTTCATTCCGCGCCAACGGGCACATGGCTGGTTGCGACCCCTGAGACTTTGTTGCGCGTGGATGGAGACACGATTGAAACCATGGCGCTTGCGGGTACCCAATGGCCGCCGGAAGGCACCCCACTTCGAGATGTAGTATGGAGCGATAAGATCGTGCATGAGCAAGCGCTTGTCGCAGACTTCATTCGCGCAGCTTTTGCCGCCGAAGGTGTTGCGGCGCTCGAGGAAACGGTCCCGGCTACCGTCCAGGCGGCAAACCTGTGCCATTTGCGGTCTGATTTCCGTGCGCCCACGATGGCGCCAACGTCGCTGGCTGGATTGTTGCGCCGCCTACATCCGACATCGGCGGTTTGCGGTATGCCCAAGCCAGAAGCACGGGCCTTCATCTTGTCGGAAGAAGGCGACACACGCGGGCTTTATACGGGATACTTCGGACCGGTGGCGCTCGACGGGAACAGTGAGCTCTATGTCAATCTGCGGTCGGCCCGTCTGGCCGGGCATGACATCTTTTTGCATGTGGGCGGCGGTATCGTGGGCGCATCGGAGCCTGCGCTGGAATGGGAAGAGACCGTTGCAAAAACCCGCACCATTGCATGTGTGCTGTGATGCAGTCCGATCTGCCCGCATCAGCATCTGAAACAGCAACGCCGACGCGGCTGTTCCCGATCATCGGCTCACCTGTGGCGAGTGTCTTTTCGCCGCCTGCATTTAATGCATGGTTTGCGGCCCATGCCCCTGACTGCCACATGATGGCACTGGAAATCCCGCCAGAAGGGCTTGCATCTTTTCTGGACGTCATGCGCCATTCGCCCAGCCTCATCGGATGTTCGGTGACCTATCCTCACAAGCAGACCGCCTTTGAGGCCGTCGATGCACGCACCGAGCGCGCGGCCCGTCTGGGGGGCTTGAATACCATCCGCAGAGAGGCCGACGGTCGACTGACAGGTGATGCCACCGATGGCGAGGCGATGTGCAGGGCGATCCTCTCCGGAGGCGGAAGGATCGAGGGGGCATCAGCGCAGATCCTGGGGGCCGGCGGCGGATCAGGACAGGCGATAGCAGATGCGTTGTGCAGCGCCGGACTTGCGCGCATTGGCCTGGAAGATCGCGACAGCATGCGTGAAACGCAGATCAGGAAAATGCTGCGTACCCATTGGCCGGGAATTGACTTCATGGCTGCGGGTGCGCGGTCTGATATTCTGATCAACGCGACCACGCTGGGCAAGAATGCGGATGATCCTTGCCCCTTTTGCCTCGAGGCGATCGGTGCCGCGCAAGTGATCTGCGACGTGGTCACTGGCGCGAAGATGCCAAAGCTTGTCACACAAGCCTTGCGACAAGCCAAGTTGACAATCACCGGCAGCGACATGGGCAGGGGGCAACTGCGCCCGCAACTGGCATTTCTGGGGTTTGGGTCTGACGAACATCCACTTCCCGATTGATCCTGGCATCCGTCATGAGCCGGACAAGTCACTGCACCATGATCAGGGCGGCCCCTACGTTAGGCTGGCTGAGCCTTTGCAAGAGGGGGCAGGTTGTCCGAGGGGCCGCAAGCCGGTGTGGTCCTCTATCAGGTCGCGGGGCGGGGCGGTCGGGCGGGTTTTGTCACATTAACGCGCCTGAGGTTTCGCCCCAGATCATCGCTGATGTTTTCTGGCTCTACGCCTGGTTTATCTTAAGCGTGGGTGAAGTTGAGGAGATGATACTGAACGCAGTGTTGACGTGTCGTACGAGAAAATCCGGCGCTGAACCGTAAAGTTCGGCCCCGATTGCCCAAATATTACGGCGTCGGCAGCCACGCTCCGGCGATGTTTGGAATATGGTCTCACAAGGGGCTAAATAATCCCACAGAAAACAGTCATCCATTGACTGATAGTGGTTCGTTTTCGATCAACGAGAACGAACTCTTCCGAAAACGATAGCGGGCGGGTGTTGGCTCGCTCATACAGTGCGCGTCTAGCCGCATGGATTCCCCATGTGAATCATTCGCAGTCAGAATTGTACAACAATGCCGTCCTGAGCCCCTTTTTTCTTTCTCGGCATTGCCATTGTGATCTATTCAATGGAGGTCCATAACAGGGCTGAGTAAGGAAACTCACGCCCTCAGGGTCACGCGAAGATTGGGACAGAACATGAAATTAAATCGATGGCGAAATATACACCACTGTGCTTAGGCACTGGGCTGGCTTTCGATCTTTGTTCAACTGTGACGGTTCCACCGAACCCCTAATAAAAGATACGTAACATGCGCAACTTTACTTTCGTAACCGATGGTGGCGTCACTATAACACGACACGTTCGCGACACAGAATTTCAAACGTCTCGCGAAGAATTGATTGATCGGCTTGATAGCCAATTAGGCGCTCTATTCAGCTCCAACTACGAATATCCGGGGCGTTACAACCGCTGGGAATTCGGTTTTACTAATCCGCCGCTAATGATCCAGAGCCGTGGCCGCGCCTTGACCCTGCGCGGCTTAAACGCGCGCGGCGAGGCCATCCTGGCGATGATCCACCCCGAGTTGGAAAGTCTGGATGCCGTTGAAACAATAGACAGCTTACCACGCGAAATCAAAGTGCAATTGCGGACACCGGAACGCGTTTACAATGAAGAAGAACGCTCCCGTGCACCATCCGTCTTTTCTGTATTGCGTTGCATCACGGCCCTGTTCAAATGCGACCAAGATCCCCACCTCGGACTTTATGGCGCTTTTGGCTATGATCTTGCCTTTCAATTTGATCCCATTGAACTTGTGTTGGAGCGACCCAAGGATCAGCGTGATCTGGTTCTGTTTCTTATCGATGAACTGCTGGTAGTCGATCAATACTCGGGCAGTGCCCAGATCCATAGTTATGATTTCAGACAATCCGGCAACACAACCAAAGACCTCCCGCGAGAGGGTGCTCCTGATCCCTTTGTCCTTTCCAAAGCTAAGTTGCTGATGGGGGATCATGAACCGGGCGAATATGCTGAACTTGTGCGCGCAGCAAAGGACAGCTTCCGCCGTGGCGACCTGTTTGAAGTTGTGCCGGGACAGGTGTTCTTTGAAAGATGCGTGGATAGCCCCGCAGCTATCTTCCGCCGTTTGAAACAGATTAACCCAGCGCCTTTTGGTTTTCTCATGAATCTTGGCGACAAAGAATTTCTCGTTGGGGCCAGTCCCGAAATGTTTGTACGGGTTACAGGGCAGCGGGTTGAAACGTGCCCGATATCGGGGACCATTGCGCGAGGTCGAGATGCGGTGGAAGACAGTGATCAGATACTGAAGCTTCTGAACTCGGAAAAGGACAAGAACGAATTAACGATGTGTTCAGACGTCGACCGCAACGACAAATCGCGGGTTTGCGAACCTGGGTCGGTGCGTTTGATCGGGCGGCGGCAGATAGAGCTTTATTCCAGGTTAATCCATACCGTTGATCACATCGAGGGTAAGCTGCGTACCGGCATGGATGCTTTTGATGCCTTTCTCAGCCATGCTTGGGCGGTGACTGTCACCGGCGCGCCCAAACTTTGGGCGATGCGCTTCATCGAACAACATGAAAAATCGACGCGCTTTTGGTATGGCGGGGCCGTAGGGGCGATCGGCTTTGACGGTAATATGAACACTGGGCTGACCCTGCGCACCATCAGGATTAAAAACGGCGTTGCGGAAGTGCGCGCTGGGGCCACATTGCTGAACGATTCAATCCCGGAAGATGAAGAAGCAGAAACCGAACTGAAAGCATCAGCTATGCGCGCCGCAATCCGAGGGAACATGCGCAGTAATACCGCCAGCGGTGATGAATGGCGCTTACCCGTTGGTCAGGGCAAGAAGGTACTGTTGGTAGATCACGAAGACAGTTTTGTTCATACTCTAGCCAACTATGTACGCCAGACCGGTGCCGAAGTATTGATCACACGCAATCCGGTGGCCGAGGACATCTGGGATGAGTTTTCGCCCGATCTTGTGCTGATGTCCCCCGGCCCCGGTCGGCCCGGCGATTTTGGATGCCAGGCGACAATTGCAGCCACATTGGCGCGGGAGACACCCCTTTTTGGTGTGTGCCTAGGTCTCCAGGCGATTGCTGAGTACTTTGGGGCCGAATTGGCAATGCTGGATGATCCGATGCACGGAAAACCCTCTGTGATGACCGTCGAACATGCCGGCCGAATCTTTGCCGATCTGCCTGATCAGATCAAAGTGGGGCTTTACCATTCGTTGCATGTGCGTCGCGAAAGCTTGCCTGCCGAACTTATCGTGACGGCGTCTACTTCTGATGGCGTTGTGATGGGGATTGAACATGCCACTTTGCCCGTCGCTGCAGTGCAATTTCACCCTGAATCAATCATGTCCCTGGATAGCAATGGCGGCCTTCGGATGATTGAAAACGCGGTCAGCCGTTTGACCAGAACTCACTTAAACATATAGGCAACAACATAGCTGCACCTGTCACTTCAGATCAAACCGGCGCGCTGTTCGCTTCCAAGACGGTTCGTACCGCATCCGCGTCCGGCGTGGCCCCGTCCCTTTCGGTAAGCGCTGCGGCGACGCTTGCAGCTTATCCGGTGCCCATCATGCAGGTAGAGCCATAGGTCAGCGGTTCCTGGTTTGTCTGGAACATGGCCACCATGATCTGCGCAACGCGGTGAATATTTCGGCGATGAACTTGCCGCCAGAAGAGGATGAGTTCCTGCGTGCCGACGTTACCAAAGCCGCCTGCATCGACGCGCCGGGTCCGCGCGTGGCCGAAAGCCCCGCGCATTTCGAATGCCGTTATCTTGGCACGCACCGTCTGACGGGAGGCGATCGTCAGACTTGGGTCGATGTAGGTTATGGGGAGGTCGTGCGGATCAACGTAGACGATTCTGTGATTTTGCCAGACGGAAAGCTGCTCGTTCCCAACGATCAAGCCTTTGGCGCAGATTGGCTATTGCGACTACGCCTTAATATAAGAGACTTTCGAGATGCGCATACCAGACGCACCGGCCTGCTTGGCCGTGGGTCTCGAGGGAAAAGCAAAATAAGTAACGGCAGGCGGTCAAACCGCTGAATTCACCTCTGCCTACACTTTCCGATAGTGAAGTCGCGCACAGGATATGAAGATTCAGGTTAACCAGTCAGAACTTTCTGGCCTCACCTAATTCGCGCTGATAACTGAAAAAGTGTATGAACCAGCCTTAATTTTTTTAGGCTGGTAAAAACTTTGCAACGCTACTGACTTCATTCCTTATTTGACGGCACCCACGAACGCCCGACGGGTGGCCCAGTTATTACATTTTTGCTTGGTTCCGGTTCCGCCAAATGTGGGTTTGTACAATAGACAAAATAAGAAAGACTGGCCACCGAAGCCATGATCGGAATCAACACCGCCAGAGCAACAACTGGATCAGAAAACAGCCCAGCCAGCGAGCCGACCAAAAGCCCCGCACCCATCTGCATGAAACCCATCAGTGACGATGCAGCGCCTGCGATGTGCGGAAAAGGTGCCAATGCTGCGGTGGACATCGCAGGCATCACAAAGGCTATCCCAAAGGTGTAAACTGCGACTGGAACCATAACCCGCAAGAACGTCGGGTCCCCTAGCAGCAATGTCAAAATGACGGTGCTACCGAGACTAATAATCACTAACCCCGGCGTTACTAGCCGGTATGCACTATGGCGTTTCATAAGTTGGCGAACAAGCAGTGAACCAGCGAAGAAGCTACCAGATTGCAGCAACATCCCCAACCCAAATTCGGTCGGACTCAGTCCCAGACGTTGCATCAAAATGAAGGGAAGAATTGTCGCCAGCGCATAAATCGCTCCAATCGCGCCCGCGACGGTGAGCGACGTTGTCATGAAATGTCGGTTCGCTATCAGCTTGAGATAGGAGCTGCCAAGCTTACGCAGGTTGAGTCTGCTGCGATCAGCAACAACGGTTTCGCGTAAACCCCAGATCGTGATAACAATCACAGATGCTCCAAACAGCATCATCAACGCAAAAACGGAGCGCCAACCCAAATGTGTCACCAACACCCCCCCCAATGCGGGTGCGAGGGCAGGGGCCGCCGCCAGAATAATCCCCATCAAATTCATAATGCGCGACGATTCATCGCCCTCAAACATATCACGCACCAAAGCTCGCGAGATCGCAACACCTGCGCTTGCTCCTATGCCTTGCATGAAACGCGCGCCTATAAGAGTTTCAATCGTTGGAGCGACTAAGGCGAGCAAACTTGCTACGACAAAGAGCAGCATGAATCCGATAATCACTGGCCGCCGACCCAAGGCATCTGACAGCGGCCCGGCGATAAGCTGCGCCGTGGCGAACCCGGCAAAATAAAGCGTCAGAGTCATTTTGACCAAGCTGTTCGTGGTGCTATAGGCAGAAACCACTTGGGCCATCGCAGGGGTATAAAGCGCCATCGCGATTGGACCAGTTGCAATAAACAATGCTCCCAAGAGGCTCACCCGGCGTACGGACATTAGCTCTGGGGCTTTGTGATTTCGGCTGAGGTTTAATGTCGTCTGCGTACTCATGCTGAATTTGCCCCCGATGCGCGTTGGCTGCGATGAGCAACCAAATGATTGTCGCGGGCAATCTTCAGCATGCTGCAGAAAGCCTCCCAGTCATCTTCAGGAATACCACCACGTGTAACGGCGCGTACCACGTCACCGATACGCTCCAACTCCACCAATAGTGGTGCGGCCGCATCGGTCAGATGCACCAGCTTGGCTCGGCGGTCTTTTGGGTCAACCCCGCGGCAAACAAGGCCTTCATTTTCCAACCCATCCAACACGGCCGTCATGCTCATCGCGCCAAGCCCGATGAGGTCGGCCAGATCATTCTGACGGAGCGGTCCATGCCGCGCAACATTGGCCAAAGTCCGCGCTTCACCCGCGGTTATCCCAAGCGCTGCATCCGCCACCCCGCGTTCAAATTCAGCCCGCAACAAACGCGCGATATCGAGGAGCAAAAAAGACGACGCGTCGGAGTCGATAAGTTGCTGCATGGGACTGGTCCTAAATGTAGTTTGCTAGTCATATAGTATGCTAAGCTTACAGATTGCAATCTGTGTACGCTGTATGGCAAGATTCAAACTAGTTTTGCGGAAAAAGTCGGATATCCACGAACTTAAGAATTACATAAACCTTATTATAAGAAATTGTTAACCAACTGATTCAAAACAGTATTTTTCACGTAGCCGGACCCAGCCTCACCTCTTCCCCGTGGCTGGCTTATGGGTGGGATTCGTTCGTAGGTAGTTTTTGAATTTTATAACAGCATGTAAATAAATAGAATTTTAGACTTAGTATTTTTATCCTTCTGCACTAACCTCATATTGGTTCGATGGGAGGATTGATGCCAATGCCTGCTTTGACAAACTAC
>JAGXHA010000016.1 GCA_024636475.1 Roseobacter sp.
CCGACACGTCAAGCCGCATTCCCGCAACGATCCAACCCTCTGGGCAGCGCGCGATCATTGCAGGCGACAACTCATCAGCACCGCCAGTTGATTTTCTTGAGAACCCCGATCTTGTGCGCCCCGGTGACCGGGTGATCAGTTCGGGTGACGGCGGCGTCTTTCCTGCGGGTCTGCTGATCGGTCAGGTTGCAGCCGACCCGGGCGGGCGGCTGCGCGTGCGTCTTGCCGCAGATTTCGAGCGGCTCGAGTTTTTGCGTGTCTTGCGCGATCACGGTGCGGAAACGGTGACCGAAGGGGCAAACGTGATCCTTGATCAAACGATGCCCAGCATCGAGCCCGCAGAATAATGGACACGCTGTCGCCCCTTCGTTTGTGGATGATGCGCGCCGCTTTTTTGCTGTTGGCGACTGTCTTGCTGTTCTTCCACCTGTTGCCGATTGAAACGCAGCCCGTCGCTTTGTTCGAGCCAGACCTGCTGCCCCCTTTGAGCAGCATCGATCCTGCCGAAGCACGCCTGCGCGAGCTCCTTGATCAGGGAAGTGGGCGTTATTTGATTGCCCCCGATCTGCTGATCTCCTTTGCCTTTGCATGGTCCTTGCGCAGACCCGAATACGTTCCTGCCGTTTTACTCGCGGCTGTGTTTTTACTTACCGATCTGCTGCTTCAACGCCCGCCCGGGTTATGGGCGCTTCTTGCATTTATCGCCTGTAAAAACCTCAAGGTGCGCGGGCGGTCCCTTCGGGATAGCAGCTTTGGCCCCGAGTGGCTGGCTGTGGCAATCTGGCTAACTGGTATTTTGCTGCTGAACCGCATTGTGCTATCATTGGTCCTGGTACCACGCCCCGACCTGAAGCTAAGTTTGATTGAGCTGGGACTGACGATCGTGACCTATCCTGTCGTTGTCTTGATCACCCATTTGTTGATGGGTGTGCGCAAATCTGCACCGGGTGACTTCGACAGCTTTGGCGGGCGGGCATGAGGAGAGTAAGATGAGACGCAGCAGGGCAGAAACAGAGACCAACCATGCCAAGCTAAGCCGTCGTGCGGCGTTGCTGGGTGGCGTGCAACTGCTGTTCATGGGCGGCCTTGCCGCGCGGATGAATTATCTGCAAGTCGATCAGGCCGATCAATATCTTCTTCTGGCTGAAGAGAACCGCATTAACATCCGTCTGATCCCCCCTGCACGTGGTGAGATTTTTGACCGCAACGGTGTGCAACTGGCCCAGAATAGCCCGTCTTACCGTATCGTGATGGTGCGCGAAGACGCAGGCGATGTGGACGACGTCATGCACCGCTTGGCAAAGGTGATCAAGCTTGATCCCGAAGCGCGCGACCGCGCGATTGCTGAGGTGAAAGCCGCTGAACGTTTCCTTCCCGTCACCGTCGCCGATAACGTTAGCTGGGATGATCTAAGCCGGGTCTCCGTCAACGCGCCGGCCCTGCCCGGTATCAGCCCAGAGGTTGGCCTTACACGGGTTTATCCGCGCGGCTCTGATTTCGCCCATATCGTGGGCCGTGTGGGCCGCGTCAGTCAGGCGGACCTTGATGCACAAGAAACCCCCGATGCGGTCTTGCGGATACCGCGTTTTCAAATCGGGCGGATCAATGTCGAAGCCCGCGAAGAAGCCTTGTTGCGCGGGGCTGCAGGCACAAAACAGGTCGAGGTCAACGCCACAGGCCGCGTGATGCGTGAGCTCTCTCGTCGTGAGGGTCAATCAGGGGCCGACCTGCAACTGACCATCGACTCTCAACTGCAAAACTATGTGCAGGCCCGTTTGGGCGACGAAAGCGCTGCCGTCGTGATCATCGATTGCGAAAATGGTGACCTGATCGCCAATGCGTCGGCCCCCAGTTATGACCCGAACCTTTTTATCGGCGGGATTTCATCGGCTGATTATAACCCGATGCTCGAATCCAAATATCGCCCGCTGGTCAACAAAACCGTCCAAGGCAACTATCCGCCCGGATCGACCTATAAAATGGTGGTGGCGATGGCCGCGCTTGAGGAAGGGATCGTCGGACCGGACGAGACAGTATATTGCCCCGGCCACCTTGAAGTTGGCGGGCGCAGGTTCCACTGCTGGAAACGCGCAGGTCACGGTTGGATCGACTTGGAAAATTCGCTCAAGCAGTCTTGTGACGTCTATTATTACGATCTTGCACTCAAGGTAGGGATCGAAAAAATCTCGGCCATGGCAAGGCAGCTTGGGCTGGGCATTCGCCACGAACTGCCCTTGTCATCAGTTTCGGCGGGTCTTGCCCCCACCAAAGCATGGAAGCAGGAAATGCGCGGGGCCAATTGGGTCATCGGCGACACGGTCAACGCCTCTATCGGGCAAGGCTTTACGCTTGCCTCTCCGCTGCAACTGGCCGTGATGACGGCGCGGCTTGCGACCAACCGGATGGTCATCCCACGCCTGATCAAATCCATCGACGGGGTCGAACAACCCTCTGGCGGCGGCGAGCCCCTTGGAATGAACGAAAATAACCTGCGCAAAATTCACAAGGGCATGCACGTTGTGGTGAATGATCGTCGCGGTACAGCATACCGGTCCCGCATCATCGCAGAAGACATGCGTATGGCAGGTAAGACTGGCACCAGTCAGGTCCGCAACATCACCAGCGCAGAGCGCGCGCGCGGCGTCAGTCGCAACGAAGATTTGCCATGGGAGCGCCGGGATCACGCCTTGTTTGTAGCCTTCGCGCCCTCGGACAAGCCGCGCTACGCGGTGTCGGTACTGGTTGAACACGGTGGCGGCGGATCGACTGCTGCGGCCCCTATTGCACGTGACGTGATGCTGCAAGCACTCTACGGCGGAGAGCCGCCCCTTGACGCCTACCCGACCGCCGATCGGGGCCGGATTTCAGCGCAGCAAGAGAAGCTGCGCGAGGTTCAGCCCCAGGCGACGATCAAGGGTAAAGATCAAGCATGAGTTATCTTGAATATAGCGTCAAACATGTCCCAACGGGGCTCAGGAAAATACTGCACCTGAACTGGCCACTGACAATCCTTTTGGCATCGGTGGCAGGGGTTGGCTTTCTCATGCTCTACTCGGTTGCTGGGGGCTCGTTCACGCCTTGGGCAGAACCGCAGATGAAGCGGTTCGCCCTTGGGCTGGTTTTGATGATTGCGGTGGGCATGGTGCCGATCTGGATGTGGCGCAACCTTGCCGGTGTCGCATATGTCGGCACGGTTTTATTGCTGCTTGGCGTCGAGTTTTTCGGTTCTGTCGGCATGGGCGCGCAGCGCTGGATCGAATTGGGGTCGTTCCGGCTGCAACCGTCCGAGCTGATGAAGATCACCTTGGTGATGATGCTTGCGGCTTATTATGACTGGCTTCCTGCGAAACGAACATCGCGCCCGATCTGGGTGCTTATCCCGATCATCATGGTGCTTGTCCCGACCTTTCTTGTTCTCAAACAACCCGACCTTGGTACCGCGATTTTGCTGTTGTTCGCGGGCGGCGGGCTGATCTTTCTTGCAGGTGTCCACTGGGCCTATTTTGCCGTTGTCATTACCGCTGGCGTTGGCCTGGTCACGGCAGTGTTTCAGTCACGTGGTACACCGTGGCAATTGCTGAAGGACTATCAGTTTCGCCGGATCGACACCTTTATAGACCCCAGCACAGATCCGCTGGGGGCGGGCTATCACATCACACAGTCCAAAATTGCTTTGGGCTCAGGTGGCTGGACGGGGCGCGGGTTCATGCAAGGAACCCAGTCGCGGCTGAATTTCCTGCCCGAAAAACACACCGACTTTATCTTTACCACATTGGCAGAAGAGTTCGGCTTTATCGGCGGGTTCTCGTTGCTGGGTCTTTATACACTGATCTTGGTATTTTGCGTCGCAGCAGCCCTGATCAACAAGGATCGGTTTTCGTCCTTGCTGACCCTTGGCATTGCGCTCAACTTCTTTTTGTTTTTCGCGGTGAACATGTCGATGGTCATGGGGCTTGCCCCCGTCGTCGGCGTGCCGCTGCCGTTGGTCAGTTATGGCGGGTCAGCAATGCTGGTTCTGCTCTTGGCCTTCGGTCTGGTGCAATCCGCTCATGTCCATCGCCCGAGGTAGATCTTAATGACACTGAATATCCTGTTTGCCGCCCGCCCCGAACGCTGGGCCATCTACGAGACCCCGTTGCGTGATGCGCTGAATGCCGCCGGCATCAACGCACATCTTGCCACAGACATCCCTCCGGCCGAGGTTGATTACATTGTCTATGCACCCAACAGCACGTTGCAGGATTTCACGCCATACACGCGTGCCAAAGCGGTGCTTAATCTATGGGCAGGCGTTGAGCAGATAACCGGAAATGCGACCCTGCGCATTCCCCTTGCGCGGATGGTTGATCCGGGCCTGACCAAGGGGATGGTCGAATGGGTGACAGGACATGTCATGCGTTATCACCTGGGGCTAGATATCGATATATTGAACACCGGAACCGAGTGGAAACCACGCACGCCGCCGCTGGCGCAGGAACGCAAAGTCACCGTTTTGGGCATGGGCGCGTTGGGATGCGCGGTTGCCGAAACCCTTGTCAGCCTTGGTTTTGATGTTGCAGGCTGGTCACGCAGCCAGAAAGATATCTCCGGTGTCACCTGTTTTCATGGCGACGAGGGTCTGCAAAAGGTGCTTGGCCGCACTGAAATCGCGGTCCTGCTGTTGCCAGACACGCCAGCAACGGAAGACACAATCAACACCCGAACACTGGCCCTGATGCCAGACGGGGCCTTTATCATCAACCCTGGTCGCGGACCGTTGATTGATGATGACGCGTTGCTTGCCGCGCTGGATCAAGGAAAGATCGCACATGCCACGCTGGATGTCTTCCGCACGGAGCCCCTGCCAGCAACGCACTCCTATTGGGCGCATCCCAAGGTTACCGTAACGCCACATATCGCTGCGGAAACCCGCGAGAAAACGGCATCGCAGGTCATCGTTGAAAATATCCGGCGCGGCGAAGCAGGGGAAGAATTTCTGCACCTGGTCGACCGCGCTCTAGGCTATTGATCGACCAGTTTGCTTTTTATCATCTAGGATTGCAGGGCAAAACAGCCTGCATTTCATTTTGCCCCGTAAACTCTCGCCGAAGGCATAAAAGTGCTTTGCCGCTACGCCGCCGTCAACCCGCGCCCTTTCAGCAAGGCCTCAACCCCCGGCAGACGCCCGCGAAACGCTGTATAAAGCGCTGCTGCGTCCTGACTGCCACCGGTCGACAGGATATGCGTCTCAAGCGCCTTTGCGCGTTCAGGATCAAATGCACCGCCCGCTTCTTCAAAAGCCTCGAACGCATCTGCATCCATCACCTCTGACCACATGTAGCTGTAGTATCCGCTGGAATAGCCATCGCCGGAAAAGACATGCGCAAACTGAGGCGTCGCATGACGCATCGTGATCGCGGCAGGCATGCCCAATGCGGCTAGGACATCGGCCTGCTTGGCCATCGGATCAGCAGACGCTTCGCTATCATGAAACTCCAGATCAACCAGCGCCGAGGCGACATATTCCACCGTAGAAAAGCCCATGTCGAAATTCGCGGCTCCCAGAACCTTGTCCAGCATCTCTTTCGGCATCGCCTCGCCGGTTTTGGCATGGGTGGCAAACTCGCTCAGCACCTCTGGCACTTCAAGCCAATGCTCGTAAAGCTGGCTTGGCAGTTCCACAAAATCCCGCGCAACCGACGTCCCACTGACGGATTCGTAGGTCACATCCGACAACATTTGGTGCAGCGCATGGCCAAACTCGTGAAACAACGTTCGCGCATCATCATAGGATAGCAATGCCGGTGATCCTTTGGCGAAGTTGCACACGTTGATCACGATGGGCGTCTGCGGCTCGGGAAACCGCGCCTGCGCGCGCATCGCCGAACACCATGCACCAGAGCGCTTTGACCCGCGTGCGAAATAATCACCGATGAATACCGCAACATGCTTGCCACCCCGCGTCACTTCCCAGGCACGGCAATCAGGATGGTAAAGCGGCACATCAAGGGGTGCGAATTCGAGAGAGAACAAACGGGTGGCGCAGCTAAAGGCCGCGTCAATCATCCGGTCCAACTGGAAATACGGTTTCAACGCGGCCTCGTCGAGGTCATGCTCGGCCCTGCGTCGCTTTTCCGAATAATAACGCCAATCCCACGGTGCGAGGTCTCCGTTCACGCCATCAGAATGCATCATATTGGTCAGGACAGCGGCATCGGCTTCAGCCTGCGCCTTTGCGGGTTCCCACACATCCGTCAAAAGCTGGCGCACTGCGTCCGGGGTCTTGGCCATCTCGGTTTCCAGCTTGAACGCGGCAAAGTTTTTGTAGCCCAGCAGCTTGGCACGCTCCTCGCGCAGGGCCAGCGTTTCGGCGGCAATGGCGCGGTTATCCGTCTCGCCCTCGTTCGCGCCCCGCGCTTGCCATGCCATAAACGCCGCCTCACGCAGGTCGCGGCGCGGCGAGAATTGCAAAAACGGCACGATCAGCGACCGCGACAGCGTGATCACCGGACCGCCTGCCTCTTTTTCCTCGCCAGCACTGCGCGCGGCGTCGATGACGAAATCGGGCAAGCCTTCCAGATCGGCCTCCTCCAACTTCATGAACCACGACCGTTCATCCGCCAGCAGGTTCTGTGTGAACTGGGTGCCAAGCACGGCCAGTCTGCCTTTGATTTCTTTCATGCGGGTGTCGTCCACACCCTCCAGCGCCGCACCAGAGCGGACAAAGCCCCGGTGGGTCAGCATCAGAACGCGGGCCTGTTCGTCGGTCAGATCAAAGCTGTCGCGTTTCTCCCACACTTCAGCCACGCGGGCAAAGAGGGCTTTATTGCTTGAGATATCCGAAAAATGCGCTGCAAGCTGGGGCGAAAACTTGCGCTGTAGATCTTCGCGGGCGGGATTGCTATCGGCCCCGGCGACAGTAAAGAACACGCCCAAAACCCGATCCAACTGGCTGCCTGCCTCTTCCAGTGCCTCAATCGTATTGGCAAATGTGGGTGCCACGTCGCAAGACGCGATCGCATCAATTTCCATCCGATGGGTGGTCAAAGCCTCTTCCAAAGCGGGTTCAAAATCATCATCAGAAATCTTGTCAAACGGGGCCAGCTCAAAAGGCGTATCCCAGTCTTGGATCAGAGGGTTGGTCATCATGTTCTCCTTTGTCCTTAAAGGTAAGGACCGCGACAGAGGGTTGCAATCGCATGCGCGAAAACTCATCCTGCCATCACGCAAGTTTCAAAATCTGGTCACTTATTCCGCCTCGGAAGGCGTTCCGCAAATCGGGCAGTCAGCACGTTTGCTCACGCCAATCACCCGGTTTTCGCCATAAAGCGCGTCATACATCAACATCTGGCCACGCAGCGGCGCACCGGCACCCGTGATCAACTTGATGGCCTCACTTGCCATCATCGCACCGATGACCCCGGGTAAGGGGCCGATCACGCCAGCCTCGGCACAGGATGGGGCCAGATGGGCGGCGGGTGCCTGGGGGAAAATACATTGGTAGCAGGGCGCATCTTTGGCGGGGTCAAAAATGCTCAGCTGCCCCTCCCACTGGCTAAGCGCGCCAGAAATCAAAGGAATACCGGCTGCGACGCAAGCACGGTTCACCATATAGCGTGTCTCGAAATTATCGCTGCCATCCAGCACCAGATCATACTCTTGGACAAGACTTGCGGCAGTGTCCGCGTCCAGGCGACGATGATAGGGCCGTACCGTGACAAAGGGGTTCTGCGCCTCCATTTCAGCTTGCGCGGAAAACACCTTGGGCATCCCTATACTTTTGTCTTTGTGGATCACCTGTCGCTGAAGGTTGGCATTCTCCACCGTGTCATCATCGATCACACCAATCGTCCCGACACCGGCTGCCGCCAGATATTGCAGCACAGGTGCGCCAAGCCCACCCGCACCCACGACAAAAACTTTCGCATTCTTAAGCGCCTTTTGCCCGGCACCACCCACTTCGCGCAGCACGATGTGGCGCGCGTATCGCTGTAATTCTGTCTCTGAGAAGGTGCCGGGCGAGGCTGGCGTTTCTTGCGCAGGCTCGGCACGGCTGCGCAGGCTGTTCAGCATCCACCGATAGGCCAGAAAAAGCAGAATGAACCCCGTCAGCAAAAGCCAGGGCGCAGCGCTGCCGCCCGTGGCAATGCGTAGCGGATTTTGCTCGGGCAGCAAAATGTTGAGCCCGATGACGGCACCCAGCAACGACCCCAACAGCTTTAGCCGCGTATCGCGCGGCTGGCCCATCGCAATACCGACACCCCAAATGACGGCCGCAAGGATAACAACAAGCAACATATGCCCCCGATTTTATCTGACTTTTACCAGCTACTAAGCGGAAACCTAAGCTTTTTTCCGCCGACACCAACCCAAAAGGTATTTTGTCACGTCACGCCAGTGGAGCCAAAGCCCCCGTTGCCCCGTATCGTGTCAGACAATTCAGTCACCTCGACAGTCGAATAACGCACGACATCAGCGATCACAGCTTGCGCAATACGCTCACCATGCTGAATGGTGAACGGCGCGGAGCCTATATAATAAAGGCCAATCATCACGACACCGCGATAGTCTTCATCCACGGTACCGGGTGCATTCGGGATCAAAAACCCATGTTTCAGCGCCAAGCCCGATCGAGGCCTGATCTGCATCTCGGTCCCTTGGGGAAGTTCCACATGAAAGCCGGCCGAGATCAGCTTGATATCACCCTTTTCGAACAGCAACGGGCCATCCGGCAAAAACGCCCGCAAGTCCATGCCGGCCGCCCCAGCCGTTGCGTAGGCTGGAAGGGGTAAATCCGCATTACCATCTGCACGTTTAAATTTTATCTCGCCCATCACTTCCCCTCAAAAGCAGCAATGCCGCCCCCCTGCTTCCAAATGGTTTAAATCCTCGCCGAAGGCACTTTTTTCTTAGGCCAGCGCCTTTGCAATACGTGCTGCAAGTTGGTGTGCCACCTGATCCTTGCTCATGCGCGGCCAGCTTTCGGTGCCTTCGTCACTGATCAAAATCACTGCATTCTCGGATCCGCCCATGATACCCGTCGCAGGTGACACATCGTTTGCGACAATCCAGTCACACCCTTTGCGCAGGCGTTTGGCCGTGGCATTTTCAACCACATCATCGGTTTCAGCGGCGAACCCGATCACCAGCTTGGGGCGACCTTCTTTCATCTGGCACACAGTCTTGAGGATATCCGGATTCTCCGCGAACTCGAGCGACGGCAAACCATCTTTGGACTTTTTCAGCTTGCGGTCACTGGCGCAGGTCACCCGCCAATCGGCAACCGCAGCAGCAAAGACGCCCGCATCCACAGGCAATGCTGCATTTACGGCTTGCTGCATTTGCAAAGCGGTTTGCACCTTCACGACCTGAACACCATCCGGCGGGGCGACATCGGCAGGGCCGGTGACAAACACAACCTCAGCCCCTAAAGACGCCAAAGCATGGGCGATTGCTGTGCCTTGCGCACCGGACGACCGATTTGCGATATAGCGGACCGGATCAATGGGCTCGTGCGTCGGGCCAGACGTCACCAGAATGCGCCTGCCCTTGAGAGGCCCATCGGCCAAATGCGCCTCGATCGCGGCCACAACCTCCAAAGGTTCAGACATCCGGCCGGGGCCGAATTCACCGCAGGCCATGCCGCCGTCGTTGGGGCCAACGACATGAACGCCATCGCTGCGCAATGTCGCAAGGTTGCGCTGTGTTGCTGCATGTTCCCACATCCGCACATTCATTGCAGGTACGATCATTACAGGCGTATCCGTCGCCAACAAAAGCGTCGAGGCCAGATCATTTGCCAGCCCCCCCGCCATTTTCGCCATCAGATCAGCCGTGGCCGGGGCCACGACAACCAGATCAGCCACGCGACTGAGTTGGATATGACCCATCTCGGCCTCGTCGCCCAAATCGAACAAATCACGATAAATCTTTCGCCCGGCCAAAGCAGACACGGACAGCGGGGTCACGAACTCTTCGCCTGCTCGGGTCAAGACGGGCGTCACGGTCGCGCCGCGCTCGGCCAAACGCCGGATCAGATCAAGCGATTTGAAGGCCGCAATACCACCCCCAATGATAAGCAGAATGTGTTTTCCAGCCAGCATGTTCGGCCCTCTTTTACGCAGTCAAGACCAACCATAGGGCGCTCAGGCCCGTTCTGCCAGCCCCATCACTGTGTACGAAACGCAAGGCAGGGGTCGTCGCGCTGGACCTGCGGGGACATCACCAACACATCAAAATCACCTGTCGGGGCTTGATTGTCTTCGCCTTGGCCAACCGATACGACTTTCGCACCGAAACGCGCCCTTGCAAGGGTTGCAGGCATCCCCCAATCGGTGCGCGCATGACCATTGCCAGTTATGACCACAACAGGCCCACCCGTCTCGTCCAGTGCTTGCAGGGCAACCTGGGCCAGTCGCGCATCCCTGAGCCGTTGAACATCGACCATCGCTGGCAACAAGTTGGCCGGCAGGGCATCGCAATGTGCTGTCATTTGCAAAGCCTCACGGGCGGTTTGCTGGTCCTCGGCCAGATCGTCCAACAATCCAAAGATGCCAGCATCTTCACCAAAGGCTATGGCCAGCCCGTCTTGCATCGCTTGCCGAGCGGCGTCTCTAGGGACAGCCGCGCCGTAAACTCTTGCCGTCTGGGACGCCTTGAAGATCGGATAGTACATTGCGAAGTCCGGCCATCCCGAAGCATTCCAACCCAGCTTTTCTTCCAGTAAAGCCATATCGTCGATCAGTCTTGGCTCCACCAAAGCGGCCTGATCTGCAGTCAGCATTTCATAGATCACCGCCTTGGGGGCAAGACGATCAACCATTTCTGCCTGAAACGCATGATGTGCGGGATTGTCGTGACTTTCGCCCAAAACGACAATTTGCGCAGCAGAAAGCCGCGCAAAGTCAGTGTCATCTAGGGTCGCGGCTGTCGCTTGTGGTGGAGCGATGACAGACGCGGCCAATAAGGCAAGTGCTGCTTTGATCACATCAAGAAGTGGTGCACTTCGGCAGACTGGGACTCAAGAGTTTTGCGCATCTTGCCAAAAGCTGCTGCCTCTAGCTGGCGAACACGCTCCTTTGACAGCTTCAACTCTTCCCCGAGGCTTTCCAGCGTCCGTGGCTGATCGCGCAACTTGCGCTCGCGTACGATAAACTGCTCGCGGTCGTTGAGCGCATGCATCGCCCCCAGCAGCCAATTGCGTAAAGTCGTTATGTCGTGGCTTTCTTCGACCTTCTCGGCGGCTTGTGCGCTGTCGTCAACCAGCGCATCAATCCATTCGCGGCCTTCGTCTTCGGCGGACTGGGTTGCGTTCAATGAATAGTCAGAGCCGGAAAGACGCCCCTCCATCATCTCAACGTCGTGCATCGGAACGCCAATCTCGGTCGAGATCATCTGGCGTAACTGGTGCTTATCCAAGGTCTCTCCCGCGACCTGTGCTTCACGCTCAAGCCGGGCTTGTACGCGGCGCATGTTAAAAAACAGTGACTTTTGCGAAGACGTTGACCCGGTGCGCACCATCGACCAGTTCCGCATCACATGATCTTGAATGCTGGCCTTGATCCACCAGACTGCATATGTCGAAAATCTCACGCCACGGTCCGGATCGAATTTATCCGCGGCTTTCATCAGACCCAAGCTCGCTTCTTGGATCAAATCGTTCATCGGCGCGCCGTAACGCTTGAACTTGCTTGCCATTGAGATTGCGAGCCGCATGTAGGCTGTAATCAAACGGTGAAGCGCTTCTTCATCCCGTTCGTCACGCCACGCGTAGGCCAGTTTAAGCTCAGTTTCCGCATCTAAAAGCTCTGCTTTCATAGCGGTTCGGGTTAACGAAAATTCACGCGCTTGAGTTAGTGCCATGTTAATCTTCCCTGATGAACAAAAGATGTTACTTTTTATTTTACAACGCAAACAAGGTCGTTTTGGTTCAATTATTTTTCAAAAAAATTCTTGCCAGTCCAAGGCTTCCGCGTCTGTGACAGCAAATCGGAAAATTCTTTTTAAAATCAAAAAGTTTCCCAACATCATTTGATTTGGTATGTTATTGTATACCCAATCCTTTGACATCCGATCAGATGCACTAGGTAGTTGTTCGCGCATTCGCCTGAACGCAAAATCAAAGGACAGTTTCGATGACAACTTGGCACTGGGTCCGACACGGGCCCACCCACGAGCAAAGCCTTGTTGGATGGCGTGATGTCCCTGCGGATTTGTCAGACAAAGCACAAATCGCGCGCCTGAACGCCCATCTTCCTAACGGAGCATTTTTGGTATCTTCCGATCTGATCCGTGCGATTGCGACAGCTGATGTTCTGGCGCACCCCGAACGTCAGCGGTTACCCCACCAATCTGATTTCCGGGAGCTTGATTTCGGACTATGGGATGGGATGCTTGCCCGCGATGTCTCGCGCCAGCATCCCGAACTAAGCCAAGCCTACTGGACGACACCCGGCGATGTCGCTCCCCCTGAAGGTGAAAGCTGGAACGCAGCATCGCGTCGGATCAATGCAGCGGTCGACAAGTTGAACGCCGACCACCCCAATGCCGATATCATTGCCGTTGCCCATTTCGGGGTGATCCTGACGCAGGTTCAGCGCGCGCTGAACGTGAGCGCCAAAGATACAATGGCAAATAAAATCGACAATTTGTCAGCCACACAGATCAGCGTTACGAATGCCGAATGGAAAGTCGTTCAAATCAATCACAGCCCGTGAAAACCCACTTCCCATAATAACATTTGCGTCGGTTTGGTTTACTCCGCTAAGATTATGGCATGACCTATGATCTTTATATCGGAGACCGGACTTTTTCCAGTTGGTCCTTGCGCGGATGGTTGATGCTTGAGAAGTTTGGTCTGCCGAACCGCAGCCATATGGTCGGCCTTTATGGTGGCACCATGTCCCAGGACATGGCAACCTTAGCCCCGGCTACTTTGGTGCCCGCCCTTAAGACACCCGAAGGATATGTGATTGGCGAAACCCTTGCCATGGCAGAAACCTTGGCAGAGCGGCACCCCGACAAGACCATGTGGCCCGCTGATTCGGCTGCGCGCGCCCGCGCACGATGGCTTTGCGCTGCAATGACCTCGGGTTTTTCAGCCCTGCGCGGGGAATGCCCCATGCAGCTTCAGCATGTGAACGAGGACTTCCCGGTCTCGGATACTTTGGCAAAGGATCTTTCGCGTCTTGAGCAGCTTTGGGACTATGCCGCCGACGCGACCGACGGCAAGGGTCCCTGGTTGTTTGGCAGCTATAGCTTGGCGGATGTATTTTACGCACCCGTATGTGCGCGGATTGTCGGATATGACCTGCCGGTTTCCAAAAGCGCGCGGGACTACTGCACCACAACAATAACCGATCCCACCTTTAAAAGCTGGCGCGCTGAGGGACAAAAGATCACTTATGATCCGTTCCCTTACGACATGGGGTGTCCAACGCGGCCTTGGCCCAAAGCGTAATCCCGCGCAATCTGAGCGGTTCAAATACGCAGCCAACCGTTTTACGTTAACGGTTATTAAACGTCGCCTACCTACGCATTAACCATGTAAGTCAAAAAAGGCTCAATATGGTTTCTTGCGCGTACACAGTAGCGTTTCAGGGGGTAGAGGCGCGGATTGTCGAGGTGCAATGCGCCGTCGCTGCCGGGCTGCCTGCATTTTCAATTGTCGGGCTTCCCGACAAGGCAGTGTCCGAGGCGCGTGATCGCGTCCGCGCCGCTTTGTCTTCGATGGCAATTGCACTGCCCAGCAAGCGCATTACCATTAACCTCAGTCCCGCTGACTTGCCCAAAGAGGGCAGCCATTTCGATCTTCCCATTGCGCTTGCGTTGCTTGCCGCCATCGACATCTTGCCAAATGATGTCATCCAGTCGGTGGTGGCCTTGGGCGAGTTATCTCTTGATGGCACATTGATCCCGGTGATCGGTGCTTTGCCCGCCGCGATGGCCGCAGCAGAACATAATCGCAGCCTTCTTTGTCCGCAAGCATCCGGTGCCGAAGCCGCTTGGGTTGGCAATACCCAAGTCATTGCGGCCAGCTCTTTAGGGGCCGTGGTGCGACATTATACCGGTCAGGTGCCCATCAGCCCCGCTGATCCCGGCGAAGTCACAGCGCCACACCAGACCAAGGATTTGCGTGATGTCAAAGGACAGGAACGCGCCAAACGTGCGTTGGAAATCGCAGCAGCAGGGCGCCATCATCTGCTGTTTGTCGGCACGCCCGGGTCGGGTAAATCCATGCTGGCGGCCCGTCTGCCCTCGATCTTGCCGCCGCTTACCCCGCGTGAAGCACTCAGCACCTCGATGATCCATTCGCTGGCCGGTTTACTGGTCGAGGGGGGGATATCGCGCGCACGTCCGTTTCGCGAACCCCATCACACCGCGTCGATGGCCGCAATCATTGGCGGCGGACGGCAGGCCAAACCCGGCGAGGTAAGTCTTGCACATAATGGCGTACTTTTCATGGATGAATTCCCCGAATTCCCCCGCATGGTGCTCGAAACCTTGCGCCAACCGGTCGAGACAGGTGAAGTGATGATCGCACGCGCCAATGCGCATGTGAAATATCCCTGCAAGTTCATGCTGGTTGCTGCTGCCAACCCCTGTAAATGCGGCCATCTGAGCGATCCTGCGCGTGCATGTGGTCGTGCGCCCACATGCGGCGAGGACTACATGGGACGGATCTCCGGGCCTTTGATGGACAGGTTTGATCTGCGTGTCGATGTGCCCCCCGTGGCGTACACAGATCTGGATCTGCCCGGCAGCATCGAAGGATCAGCCCAGGTCGCAGCGCGTGTGGCCAAAGCCCGTCAGACGCAGGAACAGCGGTTTGCCGGACAGTCCGGCACGCATCTGAACGCCGACGCGGAGGGCGACTTGCTGGAGCAAATTGCAACGCCAGATCCCGAGGCGCGCGCGCTTTTGTTGCGGGCCGCCGAGCGGTTTCATCTGTCTGCGCGTGGATACCACCGAGTTTTACGGGTCGCGCGGACGATTGCCGATCTTGATGGCGCAGACGTGGTTCAAAAACACCATCTGGCCGAGGCGCTTAGCTTTAGGCTTCCGGCTGGGGTAGCGCTTTGATCCAAACGGCCAAAGTGTCCAACGTCTGGTGCGCTTCGGGCAACAAATTGTGAAAGATGGGCCAGACATGTGGCAGGTCATGTTCCTCGTGAAAGGCAACGGCCACTTCGCAGTCCTTTAACAGGTGTTTCAAAGCATGCGCATCGTCGCGCAGAATTTCTGTGTCGCCAACACAGAGCCAAACAGGTGGAGCGCCCTCGAAACCGGCTTGCAACACGTTCAGCCTTGGATCAGCGCGATCGGCACCCGCCTGATACATATCAACCGTTTCAGCCGCACGGTTCGCCGACAACACAACGTCTTGGGTCGCATTCTCTTTAAAACTGGCCCCTTGCAGCGCAAAATCGACGAAGGGTGAAAATCCGAAAACACCGCGCGGGAGCGGAAGGCCCTTGGCAAGGATCTGCGACAGCAGGCTAAAGGTCAAACCCCCGCCTGCACTATCACCGCCGATAACAATGTTCGAGGACGCGACCCCAGACGTGACCAAAGCCAGATACGCCTTTTCGACATCATCATTTGCCGCAGGAAACGGGAACTCAGGCGCAAGCCTATAGCGCGGCATCACGACACGCGCGCCAACGCGGGCGGCAAGTTGCCCCATCATGGCGCAGTGGGTTTCAGGGCTGCCAAAAATAAATCCGCCCCCGTGGATATAAAAGATCACAAGGTCGGACGACAGCTGTTTGGGGGTTACGGTCAATACTTCGCACCCCCCTGGCAAGCTGTCTTTCTTGATCGTCGTGCCGCGCGGTGAATGGAAAAAATACTTTGCGCTTCGCGCGAAATTCCGGCGCAACTTCTCTGCTGTCTTGGCCTGGCGCATTCGCGGTTTTTCGACCAGCCGAAGATAGGTGTTCAAAACACCCCGCATCAGGCTCACGCGCGGCGTGCCTCGATCGCCTCCCAGATTTTGGCAGCGATGTTCGTACCGTCAAAGCGCTCAAGCTCTTGAATGCCCGTAGGCGAGGTCACGTTGATCTCTGTCAGATAGTCGCCGATCACGTCGATGCCGACAAAGACCTGTCCCTTTTCCTTGAGCAACGGGCCGATTGCCGCGCAAATCTCCAGATCGCGGTCGGTCAGACCGATCTTTTCGGGCCGCCCGCCCACATGCATGTTCGAACGGGTTTCACCTTCGGCGGGAACGCGGTTGATTGCGCCAACAGCCTCGCCATCAACAAGGATAACGCGCTTGTCGCCTTTTGAGACGGCTGGCAAAAACTTTTGCACGATCAATGGTTCACGCGAAAATCCTGTGAACAGTTCATACAACGATCCAAGATTACGGTCGTTTTCGTCAAGCCGGAACACCCCTGCCCCGCCATTGCCATACAGCGGCTTGAGGATGACATCCTTGTGCTTCGCCTTAAACGCTTTGATCGTTTCAAGGTCGCGTGCGATGGTCGTTGGCGGGATAAGGTCGGGGAAATCCAGACACATCAGTTTCTCGGGATAGTTACGCACCCAGAAGGGGTCGTTCACCACAAGCGTGGTTTTCTTGAGCCGGTCCAGAAGATGCGTCGAGGTTATATAGTGCATGTCAAAGGGCGGGTCTTGACGCAGCCATACAACGTCAAAATCTGACAGGTCCACTTCACGAAGGGGGCCCAATGTGGCATGGTCACCCTGTACGCGCTGGACGGTCAGATCGTGACCGCGTGCCGTGATCCGCCCCTCCTGATAGGCCAGATGATCCGGCTTGTAATAGAAAAGAGAGTGCCCGCGCGCCTGTGCTTCTTCGGCAATGCGAAAGCTGCTGTCTGCGTTGATGTTCACGTCCCCGATAGGGTCCATTTGAAAGGCAATCTTCATCCGCTGTCTCCGTCCTGTTCATCATTAGATGACGCAGCACGGCGCGGGGTGCAATGGGTCAACCGTGACCAAAGGCGTTTTCCAAGATGCGCAGCGCACCGACCTGGTTCACCAAGGCAACATCAAAACGCATGTTCATGAGCGCGCCGTCAGGCTGGGTGCCCACAAACTCTTCTGCTGATCCATAAATGCGCGCGATCTGATGACGGGTCACCCTTTCCGCGGCACGATCGAAACTTTTGCTTTTCTTGACCTCGACAAAAACAAATCCTTCAGCGTTGCGCATGACCAAATCAATTTCGCCACGCTTTCCCCGCCATCTCTCAAAAGCCAACAGATATCCGCGCCGCTGGTAATCCTGGGCCACAGCAAACTCAGCAGCCCGGCCTGCGTGATAGCTAACCGAGCCCTGAATCTGTTTTACGCCATCCATTGCTATGCTTTCCCTTTGCCCTGTTCCAACGCCGCCTGATACACTTGCCTGCGCGGCAAATTATGTGCTTGCGCAACCACATCGACCGCATCACGCATCGACATCGTTTCCAAAGCGGCCGCAAGATCAGAGGTTAGGTCAGTTTCACTAACCGACGGTAAACGGCCCCGGTCAATCAAGACGACGATCTCGCCTTTTGGGGTCTTATCGGCGTAGTGATCTTGAAGTTCAGCCAAAGTACCACGCTGGATTTCTTCGAATTTCTTTGTCAGTTCGCGGCACACGGCGGCAGGGCGTTCTGGGCCAAGCGCATTGGCCGCGTCCCCCAGCATCGCTCCGATCCGCTTGGGCGATTCGTAGAAGACCAGCGTGCCTTGAACGTCTTTGAGCTTTTGCAGCGCCGTCAGGCGGGCTGATTTCGCGTTTGGCAGAAAGCCCGCAAAGAAAAATGCATCCGTCGGCAACCCGCCCAACGCAAGTGCCGTCAGCACCGCAGAGGGGCCGGGTGCGCAGGTCATCATCAAACCTGCTTCTGACACAGCGCGCGACAATTCAAACCCCGGATCGGCGATAAGCGGCATGCCTGCTTCGGACGCGTAGGCGACCGATTGCCCGTTTCGAATGGCCGCCAACAGCTTGTCCTGAACGCCTGCGCCCGAGTAATCATGCAACGCAAGAACGTAGCGTCCCTCCAATGGCACGCCGTGAATATCCATTAACCTACGCAGGCTTCGCGTGTCTTCGGCGGCCAGTACATCAGCAGATGCCAATACGTCCAATGCCCGCAAGGTTATGTCGCGGGCGGTTCCAATCGGGACGCCAACAAAGTAAAGGCCCGCCGATAGGGGCACCTTTTGATAATTCAAGCTGGACCCGCCTTTCGCACCCTCTATGATCGGTGCATACGTTCTTGAGGCTTTTGCTGCCAATTTGCCACTTATGGAGTGACACAACTATGTTCGCCGTTTTCGACACCCTCCGCAAGCCACTGCGGCTTTTGATCCTGCCCCTCATGGCCTTTGTTTTGGCTGCCTGCGAGCCGGGACTGACGAATAATGTGGGTGGCACTGCCGGCCCAAAGGTTGATGCAACCAAACCAATTCCAGTTGCATTGCTTATTCCACGCGGCGGTTCGGCCAGCGATAACCTGCTTGCCCAAGAGCTTGAGAATGCTGCGCGCCTTGCCATTCGTGACCTTTCGGGCGTCCAGATTGACCTGCGCGTTTACGGAACGGCCGGAAGTGCTGCTTTGGCAGGTACCGCCGCTGCCCAAGCCGTTACAGACGGCGCACAGATCATTGTTGGACCCCTTTATGGCGAAGCCGCTAACGCTGCTGGCAATGCGGTTGCAGGGAAAGGCGTCAATGTGCTGTCGTTCTCGAACAACCCGACCATTGCGGGCGGCAACGTTTTTGTCATGGGGCAAGGATTTGGCGACACATCAAACCGCTTGGTGCGCTATGCCAAAGCGACGGGAAAAGACAAAATCCTTGTGCTGCATGGCAATGATGTTGCAGGCCAACTGGGCCGGGATGCGATCTTGAACGCGATTGCGGCCAATGGGGCAACGTCTGCCGGGGTCGTCGATTATGCGCTCAGCCAGGAATCCGTGATCGCCGCGGTCCCGCGTGTGAAGGCCGCAGCCGAGGCCAACGGTGCCACTGCAATCTTTCTGACAACATCCTCGGCCAGTGCACTGCCGCTGTTCGCTCAGTTGTTGCCCGAGGCGGGTTTGTCGGTTGGTACAACGCAATATATCGGCCTGACACGTTGGGACATTCCACCCCAGACACTGGCCCTGCCCGGTGTACAGGGCGGTTGGTTCGCATTGCCTGATCCGTCTGCGTCGGCTGTCTTCACGCAGCGCTATTCGGCGGCTTATGGCAGCACACCCAACCCGATTGCCGGATTGGCGTTTGATGGCATTGCCGCGATTGGCGCTTTGGTCAAATCAGGCAAATCAAATGCATTATCTGCAGCCCGACTGACCCAAGGTGCCGGGTTCCGCGGTTCCAGCGGTGTATTCCGCTTTAAAGCTGACGGGACAACCGAGCACGGTCTGGCGATTGCAACGATCCGCAACCAGTCGGTTGTGATTATTGACCCGGCGCCACAAGGCTTCGGCGGTGCAGGCTTCTAAAGGAAACTAAGTGGTAAAGCCCCTAGTTGCGCAAGCAGAGTCAGGTGAAGCAACCGCGCTTCACCTGATTAGTGCTCCTGAACTGATTTTTGACGAAGAAGCCGTCGTACAGGCCCTGACGACAGCGTTCGAGAGTTCCTCAGACAGCAGCCAGGTGCGCGCAGCGGCTGTCAAAATCCTAGGAGACGCCCAAAAAGCGGGGCGCGCAGAAATCGCACGCGCATTTGCGGCGAATCCGTTTGATGCGCGCGCCATGACGTCTGCCTATTGCTTTTTGACCGATCAACTGGTGCGCAGCACACTTCAGATCGCGGCACAAAGATTGCACCCAAAGCCCAACCCCACATCCGGTGAACGGCTGGCCGTGATCGGCGTTGGCGGTTATGGCCGGGGCGAAATGGCCCCGTTCTCTGACGTCGATCTGCTGTTTTTGATGCCCTACAAAGCCACCGCATGGACCGAAAGCGTGATCGAATCCATGCTTTACATGCTTTGGGACCTCAAGCTGAAGGTAGGCCATTCGACCCGCACCATCCGCGATTGCGTTCGCCTTGGGGCTGAAGACTTCACCATTCAGACAGCCCTGCTTGAACACCGCTTTATCGCGGGTGATCTGGGGCTGGCAGCCGATTTGGACAAGACCCTCAAAGCAGACCTGTTTGCAGGGACAGGACGCAGCTTTATCGAGGCAAAACTGAAAGAGCGCGCCTTGCGGCATCGCAAACAGGGCCTGCGCTATCAGGTTGAACCCAACGTGAAAGAGGCCAAGGGCGGCTTGCGTGATCTGCAGTCACTTTTCTGGATTGCCAAGCATATTTATAATGTCGAAAATGCCGCTGATCTGGTGGATCACGGCGTCTTTCTGGAAACCGAATTCAAAACCTTCGTCGCCGCCGAGAACTTTCTGTGGGCGGTGCGTGGTCATCTGCACCTTCTCTCAGGCCGCCCCACAGAACAGCTGACGTTCGATATGCAGGTCGCTGTGGCCGATGCGATGGGATATGGGGACACCGGTGGCAGGCGGGGCGTAGAAGTGTTCATGCAGGCCTATTTCCGCCATGCGACCGAGGTTGGCGAACTTACACGCATTTTCCTCACCAAACTGGAAACGATCCACGTCAAGGCAGAACCTTTACTGGAGCGTATTTTCCGACGCCGCCCCAAGATGCGCGACGGTTACGAGGTCATTGTGGGCCGTCTGGCTATTATCGATGACAAGGCGTTCATCGCAGACAAGTTGAACCTGCTGCGCATTTTCGAGGAAGCCCTGCGCACAGGAATGTTGATCCATCCTGATGCGATGCGGTTGGTAAAGCTGAACTTGCACCTGATTGACGACGACATGCGCAAAAATGCCGAGGCGCAGCAGATTTTCCTTGATCTGATGCTGAAGCACGGCAACCCAGAACGCGGTCTGCGCCGCATGAACGAACTTGGCGTCCTGTCTGCGTTCATCCCCGAGTTTGAAAACATCGTCGCGATGATGCAGTTCAACATGTACCACAGCTATACTGTGGACGAACATATAATCCAGTGCATCACCAACCTTGCCCTGATTGAAAAAGGCGAGCTTGAAGAAGACTTGCCGGTTGCGTCCAGCATTCTCAAGCGCGGGGTCAACCGGCGCGTGATCTATGTGGCGCTGCTGCTGCATGACATCGCCAAAGGGCGTCCCGAAGACCACTCGATCCTTGGGGCGCAGATGGCGCGCAAGATCGGACCACGACTGGGCCTGCACAAGGCCGAGGTCGACACCGTTGAATGGCTGGTGCGATACCATCTGTTGATGTCCGACATGGCACAAAAACGCGATATCGCAGACCCGCGTACCGTGCGCGATTTCGCCAAGGCGGTGCAAACCGTCAAACGGCTGGACCTGCTTTGCGTGCTGACCGTCTGCGACATTCGCGGTGTTGGCCCGAACACGTGGAACAACTGGAAGGCCGTCCTGATCCGTGGCCTGTACCGGCAAACCAAACGTGCGCTGGAAACGGGACTGGAAGACCTGAACCGTGAAAACCGGGGCACTGAAGCCAAAAAGACATTGCGCGCGGCCCTTGCAGATTGGCCCCGCAAGGATTTGCAGGCTGAAACTTCCCGCCATTACCCACCTTATTGGCAAGGGCTGCACGTCACCGCCCATGTCGTCTTTGCCCGGCTTTTGCGTGACACCAAAGATGGTGAAATCGGCATTGATCTTCACCCTGACGAAGACCGCGATGCGACGCGGGCGTGTTTCGTCATGGCCGACCACCCCGGCATCTTCTCGCGCCTTGCCGGTGCCTTGGCGCTGGTCGGTGCCAATGTTGTCGACGCGCGCAGCTATACAACCAAAGACGGCTATGTCACCGATGCGTTCTGGATACAGGATGCCGAAGGCAACCCCTATGACGCCGCCCGTTTACCACGTTTGCGGCAGATGATCTCGAAAACGCTCAAGGGCGAAATCCGCGCCCGTGAAGAGCTGAAATCCCGCGACAAGATCAAAAAGCGCGAGAAAGCCTTTAGGGTGCCGACCCATATCACCTTTGATAACGAAGGCTCCGAGATCTACACCATCATCGAGGTCGATACCCGTGACCGCCCCGGCTTGCTGTATGATCTGGCGCGCAGCTTGTCAGAATCCAACGTCTATATCGCAAACGCGGTCATCGCGACCTACGGCGAGCAGGTGGTCGATACGTTCTATGTAAAAGATATGTTCGGGCTGAAATATTATACCGAAAGCAAGCAAAAGACGCTGGAAAAACGGTTACGTCTGGCCATTGCAGAAGGGGTCGAGCGCGCAAAGGATTAGAAAACGCTGTGATCTCCCCGCTGCGCGCTTTGGCCTTCGGCAACCAGCTTGGCGTAATAGTCAAATAGCGTTTCTGTGCCGGTCTCGGGCGTGGCCCCGGCATCGTAGCGGCCCGACTTTTCGTCCCAGACCAGCATCGATTCGGTGGCATAATAGCGCCCGATCCGCGCCAGCTCGCCCTTTTCTGCCAGCTTTGGGCTGACCTTGCCCATGGCCCGCAAGATGCCGCCAATAAGATCAAACATCGCCACTGGTATCTTTTTGTATTTCGGGGGCTTGCCCGTCAGGCGGAACAGCTCCTCGCCTTGCTCTTTCAACGTCACCGCCCCACCCGGCCCACCAATCGGCAAAATGGCGTTCTGTTTTGCGGGGTCCATCAGACAATCCGCGATAAACGCACCCAGGTCATCATTGCTGATCGGCTTGCAAGCGGTCAACGTCCCGTCACCAAACAGCAAAAACGGCTTGCCGCTGCGCACACGGTCAATCTGCCCCGACAGGGATTTGAAGAATGCTGTGGGTCTCACGATTGAGTAGCTCAGCCCCGATTGCATCAGCTTCTCTTCAAATGCCAGCTTGGCATGCTGAAACGCCAGCAAAGGCTTTTGCACACAAATTGCCGACAACAACACGAACTGCGTGACGCCAGCCTGTTGCGCTGTGGTCAGGACGTTTAAATTCGCTTCATAATCGACCCGCCACGAATCTTTTGGCGTGCCGGTACGCGAGGCGATACACGACACGACCGCGTCGAACCGTTCACCGCAAAAACCGTCTTGGATCAGATCTTCAGGGTCAAAGATATCCGCAACCCGATAGGTCGCGCCCTCGATCGGGTGTGCTGGCTCACGGCGCACAAGGCAGGTCACCACGTGCCCACGCGCAACAATCGCGCGCGCGGTCGCATGGCCCGCCGTGCCGGTAGCCCCCAGCATCAAAACACGTTTGCGCAGCTGATCTTGCATCTGTTCCATGCCTGCACAGTCAGCAGTTTTCCGACGCCTTGCAACCCCGTTGGTCATATCAACATTGCGCAAGCCCCCGCCAAGCGCTAGGCCATTTGCATCGCAGTCACAGGCAGACCCACGCAATGAAACCCATCCGACTCATGTCCGGCTTTTTTACCGTGGGGATATGGACCCTGCTCAGCCGTGTCATGGGGTTCATCCGGGATGTCATGGTGGCAGGCTATCTCGGCTCCGGCCCCGCTGCCGAGGCTTTTCTGGTCGCCTTTTCGCTGCCCAATATGTTCCGCCGTTTCTTCGCCGAAGGCGCGTTCAACATGGCCTTTGTGCCAATGTTTTCCAAAAAGCTTGAAAGCGGGGAAGGGCCGGAAGAATTTGCCCAGGACGCGTTTGTGGGCATGGCGTTTATCCTGACGATGTTCACCATCATCGGCATTATTGCAATGCCCGGTCTGGTGCTCCTGATGGCGGCTGGCTTTGCGGGTGATGAGCGTTTTGATCTGGCTGTTGAATATGGCCGCCTCGCCTTCCCCTACATCCTGTTCATCTCGCTTGCCGCCCTGGTATCGGGCGTTCTGAACGCGACAGGGCGCTTTATGGCCGCTGCAGCGGCACCCGTTGTGTTGAACATCGTTTTCATCATCGCCGTGCTGATCGGTGCTGCCATGGGCCGCGACGGGTCAGAGGCGCTTGGCCTTGGCATTGACAAGGCCCTCGGTCTGCAAATCGGGAACACGCTGGCCCTGTCGGTCCCGATCGCTGGCATCGCGCAATTGGCGCTGGTCTGGTGGGCCGCCAGACGTGCAGGTTTTACGCTGGGGTTCACCCGCCGCCCCCGCCTGACCCCCGAACTCAAGCGCCTTGCCATCATCGCCGCACCTGCAGCGCTTGCAGGCGGTGTGATGCAGGTCAACCTGTTGGTCGGTCGCCAAGTGGCCAGCTTTTACGAAGGCGCAGTTGCATGGCTGAGCTACGCGGATCGGCTCTATCAACTGCCGCTTGGCGTGGTTGGCATTGCCATCGGCGTCGTATTGCTGCCCGACCTTTCGCGCCGTCTCAAGGCAGGCGACGAACAAGGTTCGCATACCCAGATCAGCCGCGCAGCCGAAGTGTCGCTGGCCCTGACGATCCCTTCGGCTGTCGCGCTGATGGTGATCCCCTTCACGCTGGCCTCGGTCTTGTTCCAGCGGGGTGCCACGACCGTGGATGACGCCGCAGCGATTGCGATTGCCGTTGCGATCTACGGTCTTGGCCTTCCGGCTTTCGTGCTGCAAAAAATCCTTCAACCGCTCTATTATGCACGCGAAGACACCAAGCGCCCGTTCTATTTTGCCGTTGTTGCGATGGTGATAAATGTGGTGGCCGCCGTCGGCCTCAGCCCCGTCATCGGATGGATCGCACCTGCTATTGCCACGACGCTGGCAGGATGGGCGATGTTTGGCCTGCTGGCCTACGGCGCACGCGGCTTTGGCTTGGCTGCAAAATTCGACTCCCGGTTTCACAAACGCATTTGGCGCATCCTCGCCGCATCTGTCTTTATGGGGGGCGCGCTGTGGCTGGGCAACGTCGCACTGCAACCTCTGTTGGGTCAGGCATGGTGGCGTGGTATCGGCTTGCTGATCCTTATCATGATCGCAGCGATCAGCTATTTCGGCTTTGGCCACCTTATCGGTGCATTCAAATTAGGTGAATTCAAACGCACCTTAAAACGCGGCTGACACCATATTTCCAAATGGTTCAAAATCCCGGGGGGTCAGGGGGGCTGGCCCCCCTTGCCTCTCGAAAATCCCTAACGATGCCGGACCCGGTCGCGTAGCTTTGCCCATTCCCCCGGAGCCAGCAAAAAACACAAGCCAAAGCCCACAAAGAACCCAAACAGTTCCGCCAGCCATTGGGTGCCCGCCTCAAAGAACACGCCCCACAGCAACTGTATGCCCATCAGAACGGCAATCAGTGAAAAGGCACGGTATTGCGCCTCGCCCAGGCTCGACAGCCTGCGCCACATCACGAAAGAATACCCCCCGATCAGCCCGTACACACTCGGATAGGCCCCAACCATCCAGACCGGATCATTCAGCACCAGCGCATAAAGTACAGCGCCCAAGATGCCCGACGCAAAGAAGATGGTCAGAAACGCCACCTGTCCCATGGCCTCGGACACCATTTTGCCCAAGGCCAGCAGCAGCACGACTGCAAAGATCGCATGGGTAAAACCCAGATGCACAAAAGAATAGGTCACGGCCCGTGGCACTTCGGACAGCGGAAAGCGCCAATTGGCGATCATCCAATCGAACATTTCGCCCGAAAATCCATAGTCGCGGATCAGCGCCAACCGCCAGCCAATTGCACCTGGCCCTCCGATAAGGCCAGCTTCGGCCAAGGACAGCCCGACCTCGACCCCTGCGATGGCCAGGAAAACCAAGGTAACGGCAGCAGGCAGCGGGTTTACGGGCGGTTGAAAGTCGGGGTCGGTCATAGGGCCTCCTTGACGGGGTTGGTGCGCATGGGTAAGCCCATCGGGCCGTAGTTTCCAGCCTTATCGGAGCGCTCCATGACCAACACCACTTTCACCCCGCGCGTGTTCTCGGGCATTCAGCCTTCGGGTGGTCTGACGCTTGGCAATTATCTCGGCGCGATGAAGCGCTTTGTCGATATGCAGAACGAGGGGTCTTTCCAGACGGTTTACTGTATGGTCGACCTGCACGCGATCACCGCCAAATGGCAGGATCCGGCCACCTTGCGCCACAATACCCGTGAACTGGCCGCAGGGTTCATCGCAGCGGGCATCGATCCTGAAAAATCCATTCTGATCAATCAATCCCAAGTGCCTGAACACGCGCAGCTTGCGTGGATTTTCAACTGTGTGGCGCGTATGGGTTGGATGGGCCGCATGACCCAGTGGAAGGACAAGGCCGGCAAAAATGCCGAGGCCGCGTCGCTGGGCCTTTTTGCCTACCCCGCGCTGATGGCTGCAGACATCCTGATCTACCATGCGACCCATGTGCCCGTGGGCGAAGATCAAAAACAGCATCTTGAGTTGACCCGTGACATCGCCGCCAAATTCAACCATGACTACGGCGTTGATTTCTTTCCCCTGACCGAACCTGTGATCGAAGGGGCCGCGACCCGTGTGATGTCCTTGCGCGACGGATCCAAGAAAATGTCGAAATCCGACCCGTCGGATGCCAGCCGGATCAACCTGACCGATGATGCAGACACCATCGCCAAAAAAATCCGCAAGGCCAAGACCGATCCAGATGCGCTGCCCTCCGAAATTGAAGGTCTGAAGGACCGCCCCGAAGCGCGCAATCTGGTGAACATCTATGCTGCGCTGAATGACCAAACTGTCGAACAGGTTTTGGCAGATGTTGGCGGCCAGCAGTTCGGTTCGTTCAAACCGCTGCTTGCCGATCTGGCCGTGGCCAAGATGTCGCCCATCAGCACCCGCATGGCAGAATTGATGGCGGATACTGCTGAAATCGACCGTATTTTGGCCCATGGCGCGACCCAAGCCCGCGAAATCACCGCGCCAATCCTCAAAAAGACCTATGATATCGTCGGGATGGTCGGCTAAACCGCCCTGCGCCCCCTTCACCGACAAGGCTGCGCATTTTTGCACAGATGGCGCGCGTTGTGCCCTCTGGTTTAACGGCCCCGGTGTCGCCATCTTACGGTCAGTGTAAGAAGAAAGGCGCATCACATGGCTCATGCATCAGTCGGTCACGTTCATCTCAAGGTCGCGGATCTTGAACGCGCGATCACGTTCTACCGCGACATCCTTGGTTTTGAGCTTAACAAGAAATTCGGGACGCAAGCGGCCTTTCTGGGGGCTGGTGGCTATCACCACCACATTGGCCTGAACACTTGGGAAAGCGCGGGTGCCACGCCCCCGCCCGAGGGGCACACAGGGCTTTATCATGCGGCGTTCCTGTACCCAGACCGCCCTGCCTTGGCCGCTGTCCTGAAGCGCATCGTCGCTGCGGGCATCGCACTTGATGGCGCTGCGGATCACGGCGTGAGCGAAGCGATCTACCTGCGGGACCCTGACAATAACGGTGTTGAAATTTACCGGGACCGCGCTGAAGAAGACTGGCCGCGTGATGGTGCTGGCAAAATCAACATGATCAACGCCCCGCTTGACCTGAACGCCTTGCTTGCCGAAGCACCTTAGACCCGGTGGACAATCCCCTTGTGTTGGGCCAGCTTCGGCCTGACACGGATAAGGATAGATAGATGGCCACCGGTTTTTTCATGGACGAACGTTGTTTCTGGCATGCGGGTGGCAATTACGCCTTTACCATGCCTATCGGCGGGCTGGTGCAGCCGTTGGCGTCCGGCGGTCTGCCCGAGAACCCCGAAACCAAACGCCGTCTGCGCAACCTGATGGAAGTCACCGGTCTGATGGCCGAGCTGGACGTCCGCAGCGCGCCAGAGGCAACGCGCGATGATCTTCTGCGCGTACACCCTGCCGCCTATCTGGACGAGTTCAAACGCCTCTCTGACAAGGGTGGTGGCGAGCTGGGTCTGCGCACCCCCTTTGCGGCTGGCGGGTTTGAGATTGCGGCCTTGTCGGCAGGCCTGTCCATCGCCGCCGTCGAAGCTGTGGCATCGGGTGACTTGCAAAACGCCTATGCCCTTAGCCGCCCCCCCGGCCACCATGCCCTGCCCGATTTCCCCAACGGGTTTTGTCTGCTCGCCAATATTGCCATCGCGATTGAAGCTGCCAAAGCCAAGGGCTTGGTGGGACGCGTCGCGGTGCTGGATTGGGATGTGCACCATGGCAACGGCACCGAGGCGATATTCTATGACCGAGACGATGTGCTCACGATCTCGCTGCATCAGGAAGGCAACTATCCGCTGGATAGCGGAGCGCTGGCGGACCGTGGCAAAGGCGCTGGCGAAGGGTATAACATCAATCTGCCGATGTATGCAGGTTCCGGTCATACCGCCTATCTGCATGCGCTCGAACGGATCGTGATCCCCGCGCTTGAGGCGTTCCAGCCTGACATGATTATTGTTGCCTGCGGCTTTGATGCTGCGATCGTTGATCCGCTTGCGCGCATGCAGGCAACAGCAGCGACTTTTGCGGCAATGACCCTGGGCATCAAGCAAACAGCCGAGAACCTGTGCGAAGGCAAGCTGGTGCTTGTCCATGAGGGGGGCTATTCAGAGGCTTATGTGCCATTCTGTGGTCATGCGACCATTGCGGCCCTGTCAGGCAGTGCTATCAGTGCTCCTGACCCCCAAGAGAAGAACTATGAGGTCCGGCAACCCAGCCCAGTATTTGACGCCTTCCTGCGCGACGCAATTGACGTGATGGCGCAAGAGTTGAACCAATAAGAGAGAGCCATGCCTACCCCAAACCCAGACGCGCTGCATTTTCTGCAAACCCGCCGTTCCCGCCCGGCCAAGACCCTGACGACACCCGTGCCTGACAGCGACACACTGTTGCCCTTGCTGACAGCCGCCGCACGCACCCCGGATCATGGCAAGCTTGAGCCGTGGCGTTTTATTGTGATCGACAAGCCCGCCATGGGCCGGCTGGCGGATATTGCTCAGGTGCGGGGCGAGGCGCTTGGCCTTGATGCAGAGCAGGTTCAAAAAGGGCGCGGTCAGTTTGATCAGGGCCATCTGGCCGTCGTCGTGGTCGAGGTGCAAAAGCCTTCACCAAAAATTCCAGCACTTGAACAAACCTATTCCGCCGGAGCCGTGTGCCTCGCGCTGGTGAATGCAGCGTTGGCAGCGGGTTGGGGGGCAAACTGGCTTAGCGGCTGGCCAAGTCATGACCGCCCTTTCATGACCGACGGCTTTGGTCTGGAAAGGCACGAGCGTATCGCAGGCATCATCCACATCGGCACAGAAACAGCCGCCCCGCCCGAACGCCCCCGCCCTGATATTACAGCGCTGACCACATGGCTTTGACGCAGATTTTCAAGGCGTTCAGTCTTGCACTGGGGCAGCTGAGTGACCCGCGGTTCCGGCGTGTGTTGCTGACAGGGGTCGGTTTGGCGCTGGTCTTGCTGATTGGCGCCGCTGCCGGGTTCGTCTGGCTGATCGACTGGATGACAGGCGAAGACAACTGGTTGCCCATCTTGGGCGAAGTCAGCTGGCTGGATGACTTGTTCAGCTGGGGTGCAGCATTCCTGCTGCTGTTTTTATCCGTCTTTTTGATGATCCCTGTCGCCTCTGCCATCACGTCCATGTTTTTGGATGATGTAGCCGATGCCGTCGAGGCGGAGCATTACCCCCATCTGGCCCCTGCAACCCGCGTGCCCTTTGGCGATGCGGTACGCGACACGGTTAACTTTATGGGCGTGCTGATCGGGGTCAACATGCTGGCTTTGGTCTTGTATGTCTTGTTCGCCCCACTCGCGCCGCTGATCTTTTGGACGATGAACGGTTTTTTGCTAGGGCGCGAGTATTTCACCCTTGCAGCAATCCGGCGCGTCGGACGGGTAGAGGCGAAAAAGCTAAGACGCCGCCACATGGGAACGATCTGGGCGGCAGGGGTCCTGATGGCGATGCCGCTGTCGATCCCCGTGCTAAACTTGGTGATCCCTATCTTGGGCGCGGCAACATTTACCCACCTGTTCCACCTACTGGTGTCAGATCGCCGTGAAGCCAATATTCAATATCCGCAACGCTGACCAACCCAGATAGAATAAACCAAACGGTTCCAACCCAAAGCACAAGCGAGATGGCCGTCGTCCACCACGCTTTTTTCTTTAGGTGGTGATGCTCCGGCGCACCGGCATGCGTGCCTTCGACGATTTGACCCAAGTCACCTTGCGTCTTTACGCGAATGGGCAACGCGATCAGGAACGTCATCGACCAGATGACGGCGAAAAGCACCAAGGCTGATGTAACACCCATGGTTACACCTGCTCTAATTCGACAAGTGCGCCGTTAAAGTCTTTGGGATGCAGAAAAATGACGGGTTTGCCATGGGCACCGATCTTGGGCTCTCCGTTGCCCAATACGCGGGCACCTGTTGATTTCAGATGATCGCGGGCCACGATGATATCATCGACTTCATAGCAAATGTGATGGATGCCACCGGCGGGATTTTTTTCCAGAAATCCGTTGATCGGACTGTCGTCGCCAAGCGGATAGAGCAGCTCGATCTTGGTATTCGGCAATTCAATGAAAATAACCGTGACACCGTGGTCAGGCTCATCCTGTGCAGGGCCCACATTGGCCCCCAAGGCATTGCGGTACTGGTCTGCCGCGGCTTCCAAATCTGGAACAGCAATGGCGACATGATTAAGACGACCGATCATCTGACTTCTCCTGCATTTCTTAAACTTCTGCGGTTTATGGGCTTGGATTGCGCCAAGAGCAATGCGTCACGTTAACGTCCTATTAGCCAGCCGCCCCTAACCATTGAGTCGTAGCCTTGGTTCTGGGAGAGACATAATGGACAAACTCGAAGTGCAGACCGAAACCCTGCCAGCACCCACGGCTGAACGGCCCTTGCTGGGCCTGACGGTTTTGGTCATTGAAGACAGCCGGTACGCCTGCGAGGCAATGCGCCTTTTGTGTCTGCGTTCAGGCGCACGGATCAGGCGGGCGGATTGTATGCGTGCGGCAAGGCGACATTTACAGGTCTATCGCCCTTCGGTTGTGATTGCCGATTTGGGCCTGCCAGACGGCAACGGCATCGACCTGATCGAGGAACTGTCCAGAGCGCAGCCACGTGTTGATGCGCTTTTGGCAATTTCAGGCGACACCCATCTGGCCGCAGATGCCATGGCCGCCGGCGCGGACGGGTTTATCGCGAAACCGTTGAACTCGCTGGCACAGTTCCAACAAAGTGTCCTGTCTGTCCTGCCTGCCGAGCGGCAACCCAAAGGGGTGCGGATTCTGGTCGACGAAACCGTGGAGCCTGACGAAGTCGCCTATCAAGATGACATGGCCCATATCGCGGATGTGCTAGATCAAAACAGTGACACGCGCACCCTGGACTATGTCGCACAGTTTCTGGAAGGCGTGGCCCGCAGCGCGCACGACGCGGCGCTTGAGACAGCTGCAGTGGCACTGGCACACAAACGTGCCTTGGGAGAGCCGACCGAAACCGAACGGGCGACAATTGCAGGGCTGGTCCAGAACAGGCTGACGCAGCGCATCGCAATCTAGCCGGGCTTAGACCAGCGGGTCACTTGCAACGCGCACAAGCCCGGTCAAATCAGACAGGCTTTCGTTTTGCTGACCTGTCTCGTTAAAATTGCTGGGGGCAAGCCATGCCTCGAACGCCTCTTTCAACCCAGGCCATTCGGCATCAATCGCCGCGAACCAAGCCGTATCACGATTGCGCCCCTTCACTACCGCCGCCTGACGAAAGATGCCCTCGAAACTAAAACCCAAGCGTTGTGCAGCGCGGCGTGATGGCAGGTTAAGCGCGTTGCACTTCCATTCATAGCGCCGATATCCCGCCTCGAACGCCCATGCCATCATCAGATACATCGCTTCGGTAGCGGCCCGGGTACGTTGCAGCGCGGGGCTGAAAGTGATGGACCCCACTTCGATCGAGCCTGATGCAGGTGCGATGCGCAGATAGCTTGCCACGCCTTCCCAATGCCCAGTCTCAAGGTTCTTGATCGCATAGAACAACGGGTCGGTGCGGGTTTCTGTTTCCCTGACCCAACGGTGAAACTGCGCGGACGAAAAAAACGGCCCGTCGTACATGTAATCCCATAGATGATCCTGCCCCTCGAAGGATCGAAACAACAAAGCCGCATGGGCGTCAGCGGTCAAAGGCTCAAGTTTTACATAACGGCCGGAAAAAGCCTCGCGCGGGGGCAAAGCGGGCGTGACGAAATTCGGCACGGCAAAACCAATATGGGACGCTTTGGATACATTCTCATTCATGAAACCTACGTTAGGACGAACAATCGCCTACGCCAAGCCCGTAAACGTCAATGCACATCGCCCAAGCCAGCCCTCATTCTTACCAAAATTTCGACACAAACCCTTGGCACGTTTGGATCAGTCAATCCCTTTCAACGCCGAAGGATACCAATCCATGTTGGCAAAGCTTAAAGCACTGCGCCAAATCTATCAGGACGAAACCCGTTTCGACTGGGTCGTTCTGGTGGCGGATGTGTTTGGTTTGGGGATTGTCCTGTTTGCATTTGCAAGCGCACGCGTCGGTGCCAGCGCGCCAGAGTTGGCAAACCAGATCGCAAGCGTTCAGTTCTAGGACTAGGGTCGGTCCGTCCATGCGACCACCGCACCACGTCCATAATCCAAAAGGAACCAAGTCCACCTCATCGCGTTAGCCCTCTGAGATAGAGGGGAAACACATGACTTCGATTTATGACGCCATCAAAGCCGACCATAACGAGCACCGCAAATTGTTGGATACAATCGCTGAAACGACAGGCGACAGCAAAGAGCGTAAGGATGCCTGGCAGGCATTTTTTAACGATGTAAAATCCCATGCCGCCGCTGAGGAAGAGACATTTTATTCCAAGCTGATGCATGAGACCTGGGGCCAAGATGCCGCCCGCCATTCCGTTTCGGAGCATAAAGAGCTTGATGACCTGATGGAGGAGCTGCACAGCACCGACATGTCGTCGCCCGGCTGGCTGGCAAAGTTCAAGACGCTCAAACATGATTACGAGCATCATATGGAAGAAGAAGAGCAAGACGTCTTCAAACGCGCCAAAGAGGTGATCGGCCAAGAGCATAACAACGCTTTCGGCACACGCTTTTTAGAGCGCAAGAAGGAAGAGATGAGTTTGATCGAAAAGAAGCGTCAAGACAGCCTAGAAGATTAATCCACCTGCAATCTGCAAAAAAACCCGCCTTTGGAGATCCAAGGGCGGGCTTTTTTTGTTGGTGCTGGTTTCTTAGTCCTGCGGAATAACGCGCAGTCCAAGTTCCATCAGCTGGTCGGGCATCGGATCGTTTGGCGCGTTCATCATCAGATCTTCGGCACGCTGGTTCATCGGGAACAGGATGACTTCGCGAATGCTGGCTTCTTCGGCCAGCAGCATCACGATCCGGTCAATACCGGCTGCACATCCCCCGTGGGGCGGGGCACCGTACTGGAAGGCGTTAACCATACCGCCGAACCGCTTTTCCACCTCTTCCTTGCCATAGCCTGCGATCTCGAACGCTTTGAACATGATCTCGGGCTTGTGGTTCCGGATGGCACCAGACACCAGCTCATAGCCGTTGCAGGCAAGGTCATACTGATAGCCAAGCACCTCAAGCGGATCGCCCATCAGCGCATCCATCCCCCCCTGCGGCATGGAAAACGGGTTGTGTTCAAAATCGATCTTGCCTGATTCGGCGTCTTTTTCGTAGATCGGGAAATCGACGATCCAAGCAAAGGCAAAACGGTTTTCGTCCGTCAGACCCAATTCCGTGCCGATCACATTGCGCGCACGGCCTGCAACACCTTCAAACGCCTTGGGTTTACCGCCCAAGAAAAACGCGGCATCGCCGACCGTCAGCCCAAGCTGCTGGCGAATGGCTTCGGTGCGTTCGGGGCCGATGTTTTTGGCCAGCGGACCCGCCGCTTCCATGCCGCCCTCAACCTCGCCTGATTTCAGCTTGGCTTGTGCTTCTTTCACCGGAATGCCCAGTTCTTGCGCCACGCTGTCAGCGGTCTTTTCGCGCCAGAAGATATAGCCCATCCCCGGCAACCCTTCTTTTTGCGCAAAAGCGTTCATGCGGTCGCAGAATTTGCGTGACCCCCCAGTGGGGGCTGGGATCGCGCGGATTTGCGTCCCTTCCTGCTCAAGCAATTTGGCAAATATCGCAAAGCCGGAGCCCGCGAAATGCTCGGACACCACCTGCATTTTGATCGGGTTGCGCAGGTCGGGTTTGTCCGAGCCGTACCACAGCGCAGCGTCCTTGTAGGAAATCTGCGGCCATTCCTGATCAACGGGCTTGCCACCGCCGAATTCTTCGAAAATGCTGGTCAGCACGGGCTGGATCGTATCAAACACGTCTTGCTGCTCGACAAAGGACATCTCGAGGTCAAGCTGGTAGAAATCTGTGGGCGACCGGTCCGCGCGCGGGTCTTCGTCGCGGAAACAAGGTGCGATCTGGAAATACTTGTCAAAGCCGGACACCATCAGCAACTGTTTGAACTGCTGCGGTGCTTGCGGCAGCGCGTAGAATTTTCCGGGGTGCAGACGCGATGGCACCAAGAAGTCGCGCGCGCCTTCGGGGCTGGATGCGGTGATGATCGGCGTCTGGAATTCCTTGAAACCCCGCCCCCACATCCGCTGACGGATCGACGACACCACATCAGAGCGCAGGATCATGTTTTTCTGCATCTTCTCGCGGCGCAGATCAAGGTAGCGGTAGCGCAGGCGCGTTTCCTCGGGATATTCCTGATCGCCAAACACCTGCAGCGGCAGCTCTTTCGAGGCTCCCAGCACTTCGATATCGCGCACGAACACTTCGATGGCACCCGTCGGGATTTTGCTGTTCACCAGTTCGGGCGCGCGGGCCTTCACCTCGCCGTCGATGCGCACACACCATTCAGAGCGGACCTTTTCCACATCGGCAAAGGCCGTGGAGTCGGGATCGCACAGCACCTGCGTCATGCCGTAGTGGTCGCGCAAATCGATGAACAGGATGCCGCCATGGTCGCGCACACGGTGCACCCAACCGGACAGACGAACCTTGTCGCCTACGTTTTCGGTGCTCAAATCGGCGCATGTGTGGCTGCGATATGCGTGCATGACGGGTCCCTTTCTAGGGCTGGAATTGTTCGGGGCAGGTACACCGTTTGAGGCCGGGGAAGTCAAGAGTTTCCGGCAAAACCGACTGCCAGAAATAATTAGACCGCCTGCTCCTCCCAAAGCAGGCGGTCCTTCCCGCGCGACGTCTCTGGTTCCTTAAAGAATCAGAACATCAAGCGGCGGAAATCCGTTGAAGCCGACCGAGCTGTAGGAGCTTGTGTAGGCACCACAATTCTTAATCATGATCTTGTCACCGTCGCGAAGTTCAAGCGGCAAGTCCACTGGCGTCTTCTCATACAGGATATCAGCAGAATCACAAGACGGTCCTGCAAGCACACAGGGACCAACGGCACCACCATCATGCGCAGTGACAAATTCGTAGCGGATCGCTTCGCCTTCTGTCTCGGCCAGACCAGAGAAACGACCGATATCCAGATATACCCAACGACGCTGTGCTTCTGTCGACTTTCGCGAGACAAGCATAACTTCGGCTGCGATATGACCCGCTTCTGCCACCATCCCGCGACCCGGCTCTGCCATCACATAGGGGATGTCGCCGAAACGCTCTTTGACAGCAGCCATGACGGCGGCGGCATAGCCACGGGGCGCATCAACCGGATCACCGTGATACGCAGGGAAACCGCCGCCGATGTTGAGCAGTTGCAGATCGTGACCAGCCTCTATTGCGGCATGCCAAAGCGGGGCAACCTGATCCAGAACCGGGTGCCAATATTCTGCCTTGCGGGTTTGCGAGCCTACGTGAAACGACAGACCATAAGGCACAAGGCCAACGGTTTTGGCATAGTCCAGCAGCGTGGGAAGCAGCGTACCGGCGCAGCCAAATTTACGGGTCAGCGGCCAATCGGCCAAGGAGTTTTCCACGATCAGCCGGATGTAAACACGGGCACCAGGGGCGTTTGCCGCGATCTTGTCCAACTCAGCCTCGCAGTCGGCGGCAAATAGGGTGACACCGATGGAATGGGCGAACGCGATATCAACGCCACGTTTGATCGTATTGCCAAACGAGATATTCTTGGGGTCGGCCCCTTGAGACAGGCACAATTCAATTTCCTGACGCGAAGCTGCATCAAAACCAGAGCCTTTTTCGACCAGCAAGCGGATAAGCTCGGGCGCGGGGTTGGCTTTGACGGCATAGTGAATATGCGCGTTGCCCAAGCCGGCATGCAGCGCGTCATATTGCACACCGACACGCTCGCGGCTGACCACAAGGGTTGGTTTGTCAAAACTGTTGTTCCAGATGTAATCTGCAGCTTCGTCAAAGTTGGAAGGTGTAGGCGCACGAAGGGCACCGGTTGCTATCGCGTTCATGGTCATCTCCAAAGAGCAAGGCAGGGCGGGAGCACCCCAACGTGTCGTTTCAAGAGACGTTACCGTCGCTGCATAAACACGGGACAATCATTCCAAAAGCTGACCGTCCAGATGCGCGTGCGTTGGCGTCTGTGACGGGGCGTTTACCGTGTTTTCAGATTCGTGCAAGACCGAATATCGCCTCTGTCCCAGATTGTTCAGAAAGCGGCAAATCCACGCCTTCTGGTCTAAAAACTATCACCTTGCAGCACGCTCTTCAACGCAAGTGAACCAGCTGTTCCGCGCGTCTTCGACCCGATCAATCTTCCGTCTGCGAATGGGGTGGGATTTTCGTGTCGGCTCGTTCTGTTTAAGACGTTCAAGGCTGTCGGTACTGGCCATCAGCATAAAGAAAACTTCGGATTTCAAACTTTCCAACCAGACTGGTCCTGAAACGCATAATTTTCCAGAAACGCAGGCTCAGTCTTTTTCCCAGTCGGTTCCAATTGCCTCTCGGTCTTTTTGCTTTTCCTCTCGCACAAGTTCGTTGACCCCATCACGCTCGGACGCGTCAGTAGGCTCAGGTGTGAAGTTTGCCGCTTTGGTGCCGGTGAGCGCCAGTGAAAATAGCATCGGGAAATGATCAGAGTTGATGTGGCGCAGACGTGCCATGCGGATCAGGCGAAATTCGGCGCTGTGAAACAAATGGTCCAGCGGCCAGCGCAACAACGGGATACCTGCATGAAACGTATTGTAGAACCCCCGACCGATGCGCGGATCTAAAAGCCCCGACAATCGCTGGAACCGGCGGGTGGTGGTTGACCATGCCACGTCATTCAGATCACCGGTGACGATCGCGGGCAGATGGTCTTTGCAAGCCTCTATCCCGACCATCGCGATTTCGCCGTCCCTGCTTTTGGTGTCATGGTTTGGCACCGGCGGCTCGGGATGCACGATATACAGCCGCCACGCCCGCCCGGACCGCATCTGCACCTGCGTACAGATTGAGGGGACATGCGCGACCAACAATTCGCGGACCTGTGTTTGGGCCAATGGCAGCTTGGACATCAAAACCAGCCCATACGAGTTGTCCTTGGGTACATTGACCCAATGGGCATAGTCATCCTTTAGCGCAGCGTGAAGGGCGTCGATCCAGTCCTGATCCACTTCCAGCGCGATGGCAACGTCGGGTTGTTCTTCGTTGATCAGATCAATCAGCCTCTGATACTCGCGATTGGATTGTTTCACATTGGCCGCAACCAACGTGATGTGATTGTCCTTGTCTGCGATTTCCCGACTTGATGCATCAACAGATTGCCGCGTCCAAACTGGCGTGAATTTAATGATATAAGCGATGTGAATGATTGCAACGAAGCATAGAACAGAAATGGCAAACAGCTTTGGCTGGGGCTCGAGAAAGACAGCCGCAATACAAATCATCGCCAAACTCAGGACAAAAAACTGTTCGCGTGGGAATGCGAGGCTCCGGATTGCACCATGCGCGACTTTACTGAATGGCAAAACGCTCGACAGAAATAAAACAGCGACGCCAATCCAGAACAGCGATTGAAGCAAAGTTATCATGGCCTGATCCTTTGAACTACGAAGGGGTGGAAAGCATAAGCCCCCCACCCCCTTTTCAACATAATTCCGAAGCTAATTGTTTCATGTCAGACCAAATAGGCCTGGGAGATGTCACTTCTTGTCGTCTTCATCTTCGTCATCTTCATCATCTGCCTTATCTTCAGGCATCTTGAAGAAACTATCTGCATCAGAATAGTCGCCACGATCCCGGTCGTCATCGTCAGCCGGGTTGCCCGACAGCGTGAACGTTTCCAGCCCTTCAATGGCAGTCGGCATCTTTGACTCCGGGTCCATGCCAAGGGATTGTTCGGTGCTGACCAGACGCCGGCGCTCGTCATCGCTCATCAATCCGCCCTCGGCCGCCTTCTTAGCGCCAGCTTTTTGCACAGCGGTATCCAGCTCGGACTGTTTGCACAGACCAAGGGCAACGGGATCAATCGGCTGGATATTGGATATATTCCAGTGCGTCCGGTCGCGGATTGCGAGGATCGTCGGCTTGGTTGTCCCGACCAGCTTGCTGATCTGACCGTCCGACAGTTCGGGGTGAAACTTGACCAGCCAGTAAATCGACGCCGGGCGATCCTGACGCTTGGACAAAGGCGTATAGCGGGGTCCGCGACGCTTCTCTTCGCCTTGGGCGGCAGCATTGAACTTCAGCTCCAGCTTGTGCATCGGGTTGGCTTGCGCTTTCTCGATCTCTGCCTCTGTCAGCTGGTTGTTTGCCACCGGATCAAAGCCCTTGACGCCTTGCGCGACATCGCCGTCAGCGATGCCCTGAACTTCCAGCTCGTGCATTTCTACGAAATCTGCAATTTGCTTGAAACTCAGGGTCGTGTTGTCCACCAGCCAAACGGCAGTCGCGCGGGCCATAATCGGTTTTGCCATATCGGTCTCTCCTTAAAACACACCTTCCCCGTCGCCTGAAATTGGCTGTCCTGCCGGGGCAGAACGGTTTCCATTGTGGGGGAACTTGTAGCTTATATAAAGGGACAAGCCGAATAAGGAAAGACCCCAATGCGTTTGCTTATCTTAAGCCTGATGGCCTTGTTTGCCATTACTCCTCGGGTGGCGCAGGCCGAAGGTGACGTCGCTGGCGAATTCGACTATTACGTTCTCGCGCTCAGCTGGTCGCCAAACTGGTGCGCCCTTGAAGGAGATGCGCGCCGCTCGCCACAATGCGACGAGGCCGAAGACCATGGCTGGATCATGCACGGCCTATGGCCACAGTTTCACCGCGGGTACCCCTCCAGTTGCCACACCTCCCAGCGCCCGCCATCGCGCAGCATGACAGATCAGATGGCAGATATCATGGGCACATCCGGCCTTGCCTGGTATCAATGGAAAAAACATGGAAGCTGCACCGGTCTGTCCGCCCCGGCCTATTTCGAGACCGCGCGCGCAGCCTATCAAACCGTCGAACGCCCTGCCGTCTTTCGCAAGATAAAGAACGACATTCGGCTGCCCGCCTCGGTAATCGAGGACGCTTTCTTGAAGGCTAACGCGGGTATGGAAGCAGATGGCGTCACAGTCACCTGCAAAGAAGGGTACATCCAGGAGGTCCGCATCTGCCTGTCGAAAGACCTTAAACCCGTGCCATGCGGTCGTGATGTGGTCAAAGACTGCTCACTTGATAACGCGCTATTCACGCCCATCAGATAGAAAATCGCCCTTCGGACGATGGCCTCCGGCAGGGATATTTAAGAGCCAGAGAAGACAAGGGACTTCCCACCTTCTCTGGCTTTCTAAGTATCCCCGCCGGAGGCAGCGACGCGTTAGTGGCGCTTTACCCGATTTCCAGTACCGTACTGCCCGTGGTTTGACGCGCTTCTAGCGCTTCATGAGCCTTTGCGACATCTTTCAAGGCAAAGCGTTGCCCGATGTTGATCTTAACATCCCCCGAGAGCACCTTGTCGGAAAGATGTTTGGCCATCTCCTGACATGTGGCGTGATCCCCGATGTGGGTAAAGATCGTCGGCCGCGTAATTTTAAGCGACCCTTTTTTCCCCAGAATGCCAACGTCGAAGGGCGGCACCGGACCGGACGCATTGCCGAACGAGATCATCATGCCCAAAGGTTTCAAGCTATCAAGCGACCCTTCGAATGTGTCTTTGCCGACAGCATCCATCACGGCATCGACGCCTTTGCCGTCTGTCAGTTCTTTGACCCGGGCGGCCCAATCCGTGCTGCGGTAGTTGATGCAATGGGTGGCACCGTGATCCAGGGCCAGCTGGCATTTTTCATCCGTTCCAGCCGTGCCGATCAAGGTGATCCCTTCCGAGCGCGCCCATTGGCAGGCGATCAGGCCGACGCCCCCGGCAGCTGCATGAAACAGTACCGTGTCGCCTCGCTTGAGCGGGGTTGTGCGGTGGAAAAGATACTCCACCGTCATCCCCTTGAGCATCATGGCCGCGCCCTCCTCAAAGGAAATGCCTTCCGGTAACGGGCAGACCTGAGCAGCAGGCATGACCCGCGCTTCGGCATAGGAACCCGGAGGCTGTGACGCATAGGCTGCGCGGTCGCCTACTTTGAGGTGCGTCACACCTTCGCCAACGGCTTCGATCACACCAGCCGCTTCCATGCCCATCGCCTGGGGCAATTGCATGGGGTAAAGGCCGGTCCGCTGGTAAACGTCGATGAAATTGAGGCCAACCGCCTTTTGTGCAATGCGGATTTGGCCGGGCCCCGGCGCGCCGACCTCGCGGTCCACGAGTTTGAATTGCTCAGGCCCGCCGTGGGCTTCGATGATTGCTGTCAGTGCCATATGTGTTTCCTACCCATGTACCTTAAGAACGATTTTGCCGATATGCCCGCTGGTTTCCATCCGCGCATGCGCATCGGCGGCATTTTCGAATTCATATTCGCTGTCCATCACTGGCGCTATCTTACCAGCATCCAGCAGCGGCCACACGTGTTCTCGCAACTGCTCGGCGATGCGCGCCTTGGCCAGATCGCTTTGCGGACGCAAGGTGCTGCCAGTCATCGTGAGGCGGCGGGTCATCAACGTGGCAAAGTTCACTTCGGCCTTGGGGCCGGACAGAAATGCGATTTGCACCAGCCGTCCATCTTCTGCCAACGCTGACAAGTTGCGCGGGATGTAGTCGCCGCCAACCATATCAAGGATCAAGTCTGCCCCACCTTCCGCTTTCAAGACATCCACGAAATCAGTGTCGCGGTAGTTGATCGCAGCTTCGGCCCCCAGCTTGGCGCAGGCGGCGCATTTGCTGTCGGTGCCCGCAGTTGCGAAGACACGTGCGCCGAATGCGCGCGCCAGCTGAATTGCAGTCGTACCGATGCCCGATGACCCCCCGTGAACCAGAAAGCGCTCGCCAGCCTTGAGACCGCCACGCATGAAGACATTCGACCAAACGGTAAAGAAAGTTTCGGGCAGGCAGGCCGCCTCTTTCAGCCCCATACCTTTGGGCACTGGCAAACAATGCGCCGCAGGGGTCGCGACATATTCGGCATAGCCACCACCGGGCAGCAGAGCGCAAACCTTGTCACCAACGGACAGCCCTGACACCCCTTCGCCAATCGCGTGAATTTCGCCCGCGGCCTCAAGCCCCGGAAGATCGCTGGCTGTGGGGGGCGGCGCGTACATGCCTGCGCGTTGCAGCGCATCGGGGCGGTTCACACCGGCATAGGCGACCTTGATCACCACCTGGCCATGGGCTGGCGTTGGCATGGGGCGCTGCGTCGGTTGCAGAACTTCGGGGCCACCGGCTTTGGTAATCTCGATCGCTCGCATTGTGTCTGACATACTGCTATGCCTCCTTTGGTCCAATTTGTTGTGACCAACATAAGCCAACAAATCTTGGCGTACAGCGCGAACTGGTAAACGTCAGGATGCTCGTCAAAGTCCGCCTCGAGCGCGCAAAGCCTCGGCAACATGTTCCGCGTCATCGATGGCAAGTACGGCGAACGGAATAATCGTGCGCCAACCCAATCGCTTGGTCGATCTTGCGCGCCACGACAGCGCCAGCATCTGCCCTTTTTCAACCAACACGGGGATAAAGCGGATCACCATCGCAAAGGCCAGCTCCAGGCTGCGGGTCTTAAGCCCGATGCTGCGCAAGGGCGTGGTCAGCCATGTTATCACATCCACCATCTGCGACAGCTTCGTTGTCATCGTTACCAGATTTGCCAAAGCCACGGCGCTGACCATCCGCAAGGCAATCACCGCACCGTTTTCAAGATCAGCGGTCAACACATGCCACAACACGATAAGCACCAAAAAGGGCCAGAGAATCCGCAACCGTGACAGGCCTGTCTGCAAGAACTGCCGCCCCGGCGCAGCATATATCAGCAACGTGCCCGTGAGGATCAGGATCTGAAACCAAAGGGCTTCAAAACTGAACAAAACCAAAGTCGCGGCACAAAGCCCGCCCAGCTTTGCGCCTGCGGGCCAGCCGTGCGCCCGCGTCTTAACCGGCGAGGTGAGTGAAATCATCGTGCACCCCAAATTCCTGCATCCGTGCAAGGAAGGTTTCGATAACCAAGCCCGCGTCGCCATCTTGTGCGATCCTGCCCTCGTCAATCCATATGACCCTGTCATAGCCGGACAGGTGGGTCGGGTCGTGGGTGATGTGGATCAAATGCGCTTCAAGCTGCGAAAGCACACGCTTGAGATGAAGCGTCGTCGGGATATCAAGACCGGCAAAGGGTTCATCCAGCATGATGAGTTTTGGCTGCATGGCAAGAATAGACATCAAACACACCAACTGCCGCTGCCCCTGTGACAGCTGATGAATAGCCGCCTTGGCCCAATGGCTGCGGTCAAAGCGGGCAAGCATCGTTGCGGTGTTCCCCGCCGCCTCAGCGTTGGATTGGCCAAGCTGGGTCAGACCAAAGCTGATTTCCTCCTCAACGGTCGGGAAAATGATTTGATGATCAGGGTTCTGGAACAAGATACCAACGTGACGCAACGCGGCTTTGCGGTCTTTGGCGACATCGACGCCTGCAATGCGTGCCTCGCCCGAAGTGGGCAGCACCAACCCCGCCAAAATCCGCGCAAGCGATGTTTTACCAGAGCCGTTGCGCCCGACAATGCCTATGCGGCGCTCGCTGGCAAGCAATGTCACATCATGCAAGACCTGCACCCCATTTGGCGCAAAGGATATGTTTGTCAGCTCGATAAGGGCGGAGGACATCGTCGGAGTACCACAAGATCTTGCCCGCACAGATTGCGAACCCGTCGGGGATTATCAGGTCTGGTGCGTCAAGAAAAGCCGGCCTAGCTGCGCGGGCTTGTCCAACTGCCGGGCATGCCCATCTTTTGCATCCGCGAGGGCGCTTTGACATGGGACAAAACCCAATTGGGGCCAGCCATCAGCTTGCTCAAGGTCGGACTGTTGTTGACCTGCGCCTTTACCTTTTCGATCTGCATCACGTTGTCGATGCGCCGATCCAGAAAGCTCCATGTCTCGGAATGGTTTTCGCTGGTATCGCCCAGCCAATACAGCACGGTCGAGGAATACACAGCGCTGAGCGTTGCCCGCTTGGTATACCAGTTTACGTCATCTGACGTATCGCCCAACCCGTCCCATATGGCATCGGACGAACCCCAAACCAGTTTGGCACCGTCAGCGGCATATTGCGGCAAGGCAAATAAGGTTGTCCCGCGACGCACCACTTCTTTGTCTGTCACAACTTCCAGCCGGAAGCGTACCATCGCGGCGATCTTGTCGCGAAACTTCATCTCGCTCAGGTCTTCGGACTTCATCCGCTCGAGCATCAGCGCATCACCACGCTTGTGATAGGCAACGGCCAGATCCACCGAACCACGCGGGCAAACCGCACGAGCAACAGTCGGGTCGATGCCGGTTTCGCTGATTGCAGCTTGGAACGTCGCCTCTGACCAGCCGTCGAATGGAACATGAATCAACGCGGCATCCAGCAACTGTTCTTTGGGGTTTTGGGCGGTGTCGGTCATGGCGGGCCTCCTGGTCAATCTATGGCTGTGCACTAGACAATATAGGGTTTGATTGCTATATGCCCAGTTCCTGCAAATCCTTGCAACTTCAAACTAGAAAGGTGGTGAAAACCACATGCAGGTTAGTGTTCGCGACAATAATGTCGATCAGGCCCTTCGGGCTCTGAAGAAAAAGCTACAACGCGAAGGTGTGTTTCGCGAGATGAAGCTCAAGCAACATTTCGAGAAACCCTCCGAGAAGCGCGTACGTCAGCAAGCTGAAGCGATACGCCGTTCCCGGAAACTGGCGCGGAAGAAAATGGAGCGCGAAGGCATGATGTAAATCATCCCCTCCATGCATACTCGTAAATTGCCCCGTGGCCCTTGTGGCTGCGGGTTTTTTTTGGACCAAGGTAAACAGATCAAGCTGCGCTTCATTCCACGGGCAAAGCCGTCGTATTGCTGACGGTACGCAACGCAAAGCTGGACTGCATCTGCCCGACCCCCGGCAACCGGGCTAGAAACTGGTGGTGGATACGGGCGAAGTCTTCGGTATTTTCTGCCACGACCTTCAGCAGATAGTCGGCAGAACCGGCCATCAGATGACATTCCAACACATCAGGAATACGCGCGACTGCCTTTTCAAACGCGTCCAGAGTTTCATCTGCCTGACCTTGCAAGGTGATTTCCACAAACACGGTGGTCGCCACACCCATCTTGCGGGCATCCAGCAGGGCGACATAGCCCCGGATATACCCGTCCGCTTCAAGCCGCTGAACCCGACGATGGCAGGCCGATGGCGATAAATGGACAGCTTCGGATAAATCAGAATTCGACATGCGCCCGTTACGCTGCAAGGCAGTCAAGATGCGACGATCAATTTCATCAAGGCTCATCTGTGCAATACTTTCTCAAATTAATTTGGATTGTTCGCAGATTATTCCAAGTTAACACCTAAAAGCGACCGATATTTCGTGCCAAATTGTGTTTGGACGGGCGTATCTTACCACAAAGACACTCCCAACAGGATATATCACATGAAAATCGGTTGCCCAAAAGAGATCAAGCCACAGGAATTTCGCGTTGGCATAACACCAAACGCAGCGTTCGAGGCCGTTTATCACGGTCACGAAGTGATCATCGAGGCGGGTGCCGGGATTGGTGCGGGCTTTGAAGATGCTGATTATATCAATGCCGGTGCCACCATCATCGCCACCGCCAAAGAAATCTTTGCAGCCGCTGACATGATCGTGAAAGTGAAAGAGCCTCAGGCGGTCGAGCGCAAGATGCTGCGCGAGGGGCAAATCTTGTTTACGTATCTTCACCTGGCACCAGACCCCGAGCAAACCAAAGATCTGTTGGCCTCCGGTGCGACCTGTATCGCATATGAAACCGTGACAGACCGCAGCGGCGGCCTGCCGTTGCTGGCCCCGATGTCCGAGGTTGCGGGGCGCCTCGCGCCTCAGGTCGGTGCATGGACCTTGCAAAAGGCCAATGGCGGGCGTGGTGTCTTGATGGGCGGGGTGCCCGGCGTTGGCCCGGCACGGGTTGTCGTGATCGGTGGGGGCGTGGTCGGCACGCATGCCGCCCGGATTGCCGCTGGTATGGGCGCGGATGTGACGGTTCTGGACCGGTCCCTGCACCGTCTGCGCTATCTTGATGATGTCTTTGGGAGCGCGTTCAAAACGTCATATGCCTCGGCAGGCAATACCATCGATCTGGCCCGTCAGGCCGACATGATCATCGGTGCCGTGCTGATCCCCGGTGCTGCCGCACCAAAACTGATCAGCCGCGCACAACTAAGCGAGCTTAAGCCCGGTGCCGTGCTGGTGGATGTGGCCATCGACCAAGGTGGGTGCTTTGAAACATCCAAGGCAACCACGCACCAAGACCCGATCTACGAAGTGGACGGCATCATGCACTATTGCGTGGCGAACATGCCGGGTGCCGTTGCGCGCACGTCGACCATTGCGTTGGGAAACGCGACCATGCCGTTCATGCTGGCCTTGGCCAACAAGGGTTGGAGACAGGCGTGTTCGGATGATGCGCATCTTAAGGCCGGGCTAAACGTTCATGCCGGCCAACTGACCTATGCAGCGGTGGCAGAGGCCCTTGGGATGACAGCAATTACTGCCGACGCGGCGATTGCCGGTTAATCAAACTATCAGCACCATTGAAAAAGGCCCGCAACTGACTGCGGGCCTTTTTGTTTCGTTCTCAAGAAGTAGAAATTACTTTTTTGCGAGCGAATCGCGGATTTGTAAAAGCACATCCAGCTCGGAGGGGCCGGTCTCGACCTCTGGCGCAACATCGTCGGGCGCTTCGGCAGTAGCCTTGAGGTTGTTGACGGCTTTTACCAGCATGAAAACAACAAACGCGATGATCAAGAAATTGATGCAAGCAGTGAAGAAAGCGCCATAGGCAAAAATCGCGGCACCCGTTTCGCGTGCAGCGTCAAGGCCAATACCCGGTGCAACCTCACCGGACAAAACAACATACAAACTTGTGAAATCAACACCGCCCAAGACCAGGCCAATAATCGGATTGATCATATCGCTTACAAGCGAACTAACGATTGCCGTAAACGCGGCACCGATAATGATACCAACGGCCAGATCCATGACATTGCCCTTGGCAATGAAGTCTTTAAACTCTTGAAGCATTCTGTGTCCCCATTTCTGTTTTAAATGGTGCCTTTTCCATTATTAGCGCACCATCGAGGTCCGCTAGCACATGTTTGGGAAACTACCAGAATATTTTGCTTAAATCGTGCAAATACACGCTTAAACGCCCTGTTTACCGCTTTTTCTGTGTTTTGGTCCTGTTTAACCGGGAAGCTTACCGGTTAACACATAGCGCAATATCTGAACGACCTGCGCAGGTTCCTGCGCCACGGCAAGGGCGGCGGCATCGACCTCTTTCAAAGCATGGGCATGGTCGGGGCCATGCAAGATCACCAGCGATTTTCCCAACGCCGCCGCATAGCCCGCGTCAAAGGCGGCATTCCACTGCTTGTACTGGTCGCCAAAGCGAACGACGACGATATCCGCTGCTTCGATCCCCTGACGGGTGCGGATGGCATTAAGCTGCGCGCCTTTGCGGTCATGCCAGAACTTGTCATCCTCGGCCCCCATGATTGCCACACCACAATCATCACTGGCCGCATGATCGGTGATCGGCCCGTAAAAACTAACGTCCAGATCAGAAGCACCTTCAATGATCTGCTCGCGCCAGTCGGTATGGATTTCGCCAGAAAGATATACGTTTAATGTCATGTGAAGTGTCCTTTTTTAGCCGCGCAAAACGCCCCCGGTGGCTTTGGTGACCTTATCGATCACCTTGGCCCCGACAGCTTCGATATCTGCGTCTTTCAGTGTTTGCTCATTTGGTTGCATACGCACCGTCAGGGCCAGTGACTTTTTGCCCTCTCCCAAAGTGCCGCCAATGAATTCGTCGAACACGCGCACATCTTCAATCAGCACCTTATCGGCACCCATTGCGGCATTCACCAAGGTCATCGAATCTACGTCGGCATCAACGACAAAGGCAAAGTCACGCTCGACCGCTTGCAGGCTGCTGATTTTCAATGCCGGGCGGGTAGCACCGACCTTACGCGGCAAAGGAACCTCGGCAGGCCAGATGGTAAAGCCCACGGCGGGGCCTTTGACATCCAGCGCGGCCAGCACGCGGGGGTGAATTTCACCAAACACACCCAAGACCTTTTTCGGACCAAGGCAAATCTGGCCATGACGGCCCGGATGCCACCACGCGTCACCATTGCGATTGATCTGCACTTTGGCGGGTGCACCGATGGCGGACAGGATCGCTTCGACATCGGCTTTGACGTCGAACACATCGACCGGACGCGATGCGCCATGGACGTCTTTTCGCCCTGTGCGCCCCACCAAAATACCACTGATCTGCAAATGCTGTTCACCCGGTTCACCACCGGTGAATACCGGCCCGACCTCGAACAGCGACACTTCAGAGAAACCGCGTGCCTGATTGCGCGCTGCCGCCTGCAGCAACGCGGGCAACAGCGCAGGACGCATATGGCTCATGTCTTTGCTGATCGGGTTTTCCAGACGGGTTGCATCGGTTCCACCGCCAAACAGCGCGGCCGAGGGTTGGTCGATAAAGCTATAGGAGACACATTCGTTGTAGCCTAACGCGGCGCAGGCACGGCGTGCAGCGGCCTCCCGGCGCTGCAGCGGTGAAAGCACCGGTTTGGGCACACCGCTTGACAGGCGCGGCAAGGGGCGGCCTTCAAGTTTGGTCAGCGACGCGATCCGCGCGACCTCTTCCACCAGATCAGCCTCGCCCTGCACATCGGGGCGCCAGCTTGGCACGTGGGCCATATTGCCCTCAAGACGGAAGCCAAGCGACGTCAACGTCCTGCGCTGATCCGCTTCGGAAATGGTCATGCCCACCAAGGATTGCACGCGCGCAGCATCCAGTTTGTAAGCGCGTGAAAAGTCAGGAACCTTGCCCGCAACAACGACCTCTGACGCTTCTCCGCCCGCGTTGTCCAGGATCATGCGGGTCGCATGTTCGATGGCGTAGGGCGTCCACTCGGGGTCGATGCCCCGCTCGAACCGGTAGCGCGCGTCCGAATTTATCTTCAGCGCGCGGCCCGTATAGGCGGTGCGCACCGGATCAAAATACGCAGCCTCAATGAACACATTGACCGTGTCCATGGTGCAGCCGGTCTCAAGCCCGCCCATGACGCCCGCGATGCTTTCAACCTTTTCGGCGTCGGAAATCAAGGTCATGCCTTCGGTGAAGGTGTATTGCTTCTCATCCAGACCAACCAAGCTCTCGTCGCCCTTGGCGCGATGCACGCGCAAGACATTACCCGCGATCTTGTCGGCATCAAAGACGTGCAGAGGACGGTTGCGGTCGTAGGTGAAGAAGTTCGTCACATCGACCAGGAACGAAATCGGACGCAAGCCAATCGCACGCAGGCGATCTTGCAACCAGACGGGCGACGGGCCGTTCTTGACGCCCCTTATCACACGACCGTAAAAAACCGGACATTGTTCCAGCGTATCGTCGTCGATCGTAACGGTAACAGGACAGGGGAATGTACCCTCCACGCCATCGACGTCGCGGGGTTTCAATTTGCCCAAGCCCCGTGCCGCCAGATCGCGCGCAATACCGCGCACGCCCAACGCATCGGGACGGTTCGGGGTGATCGCGATCTCGATCACGGGATCAACCTTGGCCGGGTCGTTTTCTGCCAGCCAATCGATAAATAGGTCGCCCACATTGCCCGAAGGCAGCTCAATGATGCCGTCATGCTCTTCAGAAAGCTCAAGCTCACGCTCGGACGCCATCATGCCAAAGCTTTCAATCCCCCGGATCGTACCAACACCAATGGTCGTATCAATGCCCGGCACGTAAACGCCAGGCTTTGCAATCACGACCGTAATTCCCTCGCGGGCATTCGGAGCACCGCAAATGATCTGCTGTACGCCCTCGTCCGTTTCAACTTGGCACACGCGCAGACGGTCGGCATCGGGATGCTTTTCCGCAGATTTGACATAGCCAAGCGTGAAATCCGCCAGCTTTGCGCCGCGATCTTCGACGCCTTCCACCTCGAGCCCGAGGTCAGTCAGGGCATAGGTGATTTCATCCAGCGACGCAGTGGTGTCGAGATGGTCTTTGAGCCAAGACAATGTGAATTTCATCGTGGTGATCCTCGTGCAAATGCTTGACGCACGGCCTAGCGTTTTATCTGCGCGGTTTCAATGCAGTTGCCGCGTCATTCATGCGACGGCTTTCCCATCAGGTCGTCCAACTGCGTGCCAAGCCATCCTTCGGGGATAAAATGCCCGCCGTTATGCACGTCAAGGGTCAAATTGCGCCCTTGGGTGCAGGTGTCCCAGACAATATGCGTGGCTTCGACCCCGGGGCGCAGCGCATAATACCCGGTGATCCGACCTTGGCCACATTGAAACTCCCGCCGCCACAGGGCGACGACATTGGTTGCGTCACGGTCCGGGCCACGCGGCAGGCTCATCCAGATGTCATTGAGGCCATGAATATGGCGCACGTACTTGGGCGGGTTTGGGCAAGCGCTGGATTGATGGATCGTGCCAGACATGGTCATAAGGCCCGCGATCTTGTCACCATGCGCACAGGCATAGCGCCACGCCATCGCCGCCCCGAAGGAAAAGCCCGAGATATAAATCTGGCTTTGATCCACCGGAAAGCGTTTCGCCACATCGACCAGCACCGCATCGGCAAAGGCAACGTCCGCAGGATTTTCCTGCCAGAACCGCCACGCGCGGTTTTGCGCAGTAGGCCCAATCAGCATGACACCACGCGGCTTCGTCTCGACCCCGATGCGCGGATGGTTCACCACGGTCTTGCCGCGCCGCAGGAAAGCGTGGAAATGCATCATCACGGGCAAGGGCGTCACCCCGTCCCAATCATCGGGCAGCAGGATGTTATATTCGCGATTGCCGATCTTGCAGGGGATGTCACCGCCGCAGGTTTGTGCCGTGGCAGGGGCAGTGAGGAGAACACTGAAGAAAAACAGGAGTATTTGGTATCTCACCAGCGAGGCTCACAGCAGAGATTGAAAAACAGCAAATTAAAAGGCCAGTTCTAAACGCGCAGAGACGCGGTTGTGGTGGGCGGAAGACTTAGGACTGTCATTCTCAAAAGGGCTCATGAAGAGTAGATAAAGCCGCCAAAGGGGATTCATTGCCCTATTTACAAGTCTGATTGAACTTATGCGGTGCCAGCACTGTTGGAGCATAAGTGATCTCGTCCACAGAGGCGGTAATATTAAGGTGATCTTTGAGACAGGAGAGTGTGAATCTCATTTTTTACCTCGGATCAAATAAGCTGCGCCACCGACTAAGGACACGAAAAGAAACGGTGAAAGTAAGATTTTCATCAGCAGTTCAATTTCAGATGATTGCAATCGCCCTAGCCCACGGTCGAAAGGACTGGGTTCGAACAAGGCGATCACCAGTAAAACCACTAAAAACCAAGCAATAGGAACAATGAGCGCAGCACGAAAAAGCTTCTGCTCCATCCAGAGCTTATGCGCATCATCAAACAAGACTGGCCCTGCTTGCCATCCCACAATCAATCCGCCTATCGGCAGGAAGAAAAGGAAAATAGGTATTCTGACACGTGCTCGCGAGGCGTCAAAGACATCCATCAAAATCAGGAAAACCAAATAGAGCAATGACATAGCCAAACACGCAGCAATAAGGCCAACTACCGCACCAATTACCCTTTTGAGATCGTCATCCAATTTCACCTACTCAAACCACCATGCAAGTTCGGCTGGTCCAAGCTGGCGAACCCGTAGTGGCGCAGCCAACGCAGGTCGGAGTCAAAGAACGCGCGCAGGTCGGGGATGCCGTATTTCAGCATCGCGATGCGGTCGATGCCCATACCAAAGGCAAAGCCTTGGTAGGCTTCCGGATCAATTCCGCCCGCCTGCAGCACCTTGGGGTGGACCATGCCGGAGCCCAGCACCTCCATCCACCCGTCGCCTTCGCCGATGCGCAGTTGGCCGTCGACCCAGGAACACTGGATATCCACCTCGGCAGAGGGTTCGGTGAAGGGGAAATGCGAGGCCCTGAACCGGGTTTTGATGCCGTCGATCTCGAAGAAAGCCGCAAAGAATTCCTCAAGCGTCCATTTCAGGTTCGCCATCGAGATGTCCTTGTCGATCGCCAGACCTTCGACCTGATGGAACATCGGCGTGTGGGTCTGGTCGTAATCCGCGCGGTACACACCACCGGGGCAGATGATGCGAAGCGGCGCGCCTTGCGCCTCCATCGTGCGGATTTGCACCGGAGACGTATGGGTGCGCAGCACATGCGGCGGGCGGTCGTCGCCCTCGGCGCGGGCCATATAGAACGTGTCCATCTCGGCGCGGGCCGGGTGGTGGCCGGGAATGTTCAACGCGTCGAAATTATACCAATCGGTGTCAATGCGCGGGCCTTCGGCAACGGAAAATCCCATCTCGGCAAAAATCGCGGTGACTTCTTCTGTCACCTGACTGACCGGGTGGATCGTCCCCTGACGCACCGCGCGGGTCGGCAGCGTGACGTCGAGCCACTCGCTGCGCAACCGCTCGTCCAGTGCTGCATCGCCCAATGCCGATTTCTTGGCCGCGAGCGCCGAGTTGATCTCGTCCTTCAGGGCGTTCAGCGCGGGGCCAGCGGTTTGGCGTTCTTCCGGGGTCATCTTTCCCAGCTCGCGCATTTTCAGTGCGACTTCGCCTTTCTTGCCGACAGCGGCAAGACGGATGTCTTCCAATGCGGCCTCATCACCGGCACCGGCGATCTGGCCCAGATATTTCGCTTTCAGGTCGTCCATATCTGCCTCATGTCTTTTGTTCGGGCTGGTGCTAGCAGAATTGCACCCGAATACAAGATGCAGCGCCACTTGATGGGGTGCTTGTGCAGGTCGCACCCTGCGCACATAGTCGCTTCCACAGGCCGGAGGATACATATGACGGACGCCACAATCAGCCCAGGCTTGCCCGGCCCCGTCACCCGGCCATGGCTCGCGCTTGCCGGACTGACCCTGGGCGTGATGGTCACCAATGGGTTTGCGCGGTTTGCCTACGGCCTGATCCTGCCCGCAATGCGGTCAGAACTAAGCTGGAGCTATGCACAAGCCGGATGGCTGAACACGGCCAATGCGCTTGGCTATGTGGTGGGCGCGGTGCTTACCTTGATCCTGATCGGACGGGTGGCCCCATCCAAGCTGTTCAGCTTTGGGCTAATTGCCACGACTGCCAGCCTACTGGCCACCGGGGTCGAGGCAACGATGGGCTGGCAGACCTTCTGGCGCATCGCGGCGGGTGTATTCGGGGCGATGTCCTTTTCCACCGCCAGCGTTTTGACCGCACGGCTGTTTCCCGGAGACGCCAAGCGCAATGCGTTGGCGATTGCGATATTGTTCGGGACGGGCGGAGGGCTTGGGATCATGCTGGCAGGCGCGTCCCTGCCTTTGATGATTGAGGCATGGGGAGCGTCCTCGTGGCGCTATGGCTGGTATATCATCGGCGCGTTGAGTGTCTGTGCCCTCCCCCTGAGCCTATGGGCCGCACGCGCGCTGCATGTGCCTGCACCGCGCAATTCTGTGGCAGGATCACTGTCCTTGCGGCGGATCTGGCGCGAACTTGCAGGCTACGCGTGTTTTGCCATGGGCTATATCGTTTATCTTACGTTTCTGGGGGCTTGGATGACGGATCAGGACGCCTCGGCGCAGTTGATTGCGGGGGTCTGGATCATCTTGGGTGTGGCGCTGGTGTTGTCACCTTTCGTGTGGCGCGGGGTATTAGCGCGGCATCGGTCGGGCCGGCCACTGGCGATGATCCTGACAGGGATCGCGACGGGATCAGCCTTGCCTGTGGTGCTGCCAGCGGGGGGTGCGGTTGTGATCTCGGCCATCGTATTCGGGCTGTGCGTGTTCATGGCACCGGGGGCGATCACCAGCTTTATCCGCCAGAACCTGCCGCCCGAAAGCTGGGCCGCCGCGATGAGCCTGTTCACCGTGGTCTTTGCGATCGCCCAAACCATCGGGCCGTTTGCTGCGGGTGCCATTGGCGATGCAACGGGTAATATCGGGTCAGGCCTGCTGGTGGCGGCCACGATCTTGCTGACAGGTGCCCTGCTGGCCATATTTCAAAAACCGCTAGCCCCCTGAAACGCAAAACGCCGCCCGATGACAGGGCGGCGCTTCGTCTATCTTTGTGACGCGTTACGCTTACGCGGCCAGTGCGTCTTGTGCTTGCTTTACAATCGCACCGAACGCATCTGGTTCGTTCACGGCCAGGTCGGCCAGAACCTTACGGTCTACTTCGATGCCTGCAAGGGACAGACCGTTGATGAAGCGGCTGTACGTCAGCGCCTCGTCATGGCTGCGCACAGCAGCGTTGATCCGCTGGATCCACAATGCGCGGAAGTTGCGCTTGCGATTCTTGCGGTCGCGGGTTGCGTATTGGTTTGCTTTGTCGACGGCTTGACGCGCGACTTTAAAGGTATTCTTGCGGCGGCCATAATAACCTTTGGCTGCTTTGATTACCTTTTTGTGACGGGCGTGGGTGACGACACCACCTTTTGTACGGGACATATCGGCTCTCCTATCTTAGCGGTCGTAGGGCATGAAGCCCTTGATGATCTTTGCATCTGGCGCAGACAAAGCTGTCGTGCCGCGTGCGTTGCGCAGGAACTTGTTGCTCCGCTTGATCATGCCGTGCTGCTTGCCGGCCTGACTGCCGATGACCTTACCGGTCGCCGATACTTTAAAGCGCTTCTTAGCGCTCGACTTGGTCTTCATCTTGGGCATTTCCGTCTCCTTGACTTGAGTTCGGTAGATGCGCGACTCGGCATGCCACGTGGGCCGGACGCGCGGAACGAAGCTGGCATATAGGAGGGACTGGCACCTATGGCAAGCGTAAAAAGCCTACCAGAACTTATACCTTGCGATGACTTGCAAGATCGTATCGGGGATATCTTCCAATGCGTACCCCCCCGGCTGACTGCGCAGCGCGTAGATGATCAAGCCGCCCGAAATCAAGACAACCAAAGCCGATGCGCGTGGCGTGCGGTTGTCAGAAAACGAAGAGACAACAGAGGGTATCGCAAGCCCCGCAAGGCCAAGACCCATAACCAAGGCAAGATCAGAATCCATCAAAATATGCCTTTTTCAGGTGGCAGGTTGCACTGTTTGCAACGCTACTCTGGATCGGTACTAAAGATCAAACGTTCGTCGCAAGGGGCCACGCGCAAGATATTTGTGCTGCCTTCTACGTTGAAAGGCACGCCAGCCACAACGACGACCATATCCTCAGGCTCGGCATAGCCTTCTTCACGGGCGGTGCGCGCGGCGCTTACGACCGCCATCTTGAAGCGGTCCAGCCTTTCGGTAACGACACAGTTTGTGCCCCAGCTTAGCGTGAGCCTGCCAGCGGTTTTGGCCAGCGGTGTGAGGGCGATGATCGGAACGCGCGGGCGTTCGCGCGCAATCAGCAGGGCCGTTGTCCCGCTTTGGGTAAAGCAGCAGATCGCCTTGATGTTTGTCGTCTCCGCGATTTCGCGGGCTGCGGCGACAATGCCGTCGGCAACGGTCATGCGGTCGGCGGTGCGCGATGCCTCGATGATCTGCGTATAGGTCGGGTCCATCTCGACCTCGGTTGCGACGTTGTCCATGGTTTGCACTGCCTCGATCGGATAGGCACCCGCGGCGGATTCAGCAGACAACATCACCGCATCAGCGCCCTCATAGATCGCGGTGGCAACGTCAGAGACTTCGGCACGGGTCGGCATCGGGCTTTCGATCATCGATTCCAGCATTTGCGTGGCAACGATCACCGGCTTGGCAGCGGCGCGACACTTGCGGACAAGACGCTTTTGGATCGGCGGGACATTCTGGATCGGCAACTCGACACCCAGATCGCCACGCGCCACCATGATACCGTCGCTGACAGCAAGAATGTCGTCAAAGCGCTTCACAGCACTTGGCTTTTCGATCTTGGACAACAACGCCGCACGGCCTTTCGCAAGATCGCGTGCCTCAAGGACGTCCTCGGGACGCTGCACAAAGCTTAGCGCCAGCCAATCCACGCCCAGTTCACACACAAACTCCAGATCGGCACGGTCCTTGTCCGACAAAGCGGCCAGCGGCAAAACGACATCGGGAACGTTCACACCTTTACGGTTTGAGATCACGCCACCGATGACAACCTCGCAATTGGCAAAGTCTTTCCCGCAGTCTTTTACCTTGAGCCGGATTTTACCGTCGTTGACCAACAAGCTGGCACCCGGTTCAAGGGCTGCAAAAATCTCGGGGTGGGGCAGGCAAACGCGGCTGGCGTTGCCCTCGGTCTCGTCCAGATCAAGCCGGAACGCAGCACCTTCGACCAGCAATTCGCTATCGCCGGAAAATACACCGACCCGCAGCTTGGGGCCCTGAAGGTCGGCAAGGATACCGATTTTCGATCCTGTTTCTTCTTCGATCTGGCGAATGATCTTGTGCTTGATGCGAATTTCATCGTGGCTGCCGTGGCTCATATTCAGACGAAACACATCTGCACCTGCCGCATGCAACGCGGATATCATTTCGTGGCTGTCCGACGCTGGTCCCAAAGTGGCCACTACTTTTACATTGCGTGTACGTTTCATATTTGGGGTCTTCCTTCGTCGGGTTTGGGCCAATCATCGGCCCCGGTTTTGGTTGGATCGCCATGAACTACCATGGGCCATATCCAATGTGGATAGAAATTATGTTAGCGATAACACCAAGATTCCGCAAGCGGTCGGATTTTCATTTCCGTCCGGCTCGCCTAGAAACACGGTTAAAAAGGTTCAGCAGCATGACATATCACCCCTTCTCAATCGATGGCGCGGACCGTCCCTGCCGCTGGTTGATCACCTGCGACCACGCTGCAAATACGGTGCCGGACGCCATTGCAGGTGGCGATCTGGGCCTGGACAGCGCGGATATGGAACGACATATCGCCTATGATATCGGTGCGGCGGGGGTTTCGCGCGCCTTGGCGGAACGGCTGAACGCACCCGTGATATACAGCAATTTTTCGCGTCTGGTGATTGACCCAAACCGGGGCGAAGACGATCCCACACTGCTGATGAAGCTGTATGATGGGACAATCATTCCCGCCAACCGAAATGCCGATCATGCAGAGCGCGAACACCGCCTGAACACCTGCTACCGTCCCTATCATGACGCTTTGGCCAAGCTGGCGGCGCGTCCTGCAACGGTGATCGTTTCCATTCACAGCTTTAACCTGCAGTTGCGCGGGCGATTCCCGCGCCCTTGGCAGATCGGCGTGCTTTATGCGCAGGACAAGCGGCTGGCCGTGCCCCTGCTGGACCGTTTGCGTCAGGAACCCGACCTGACCGTCGGCGATAATGAACCCTATTCCGGCCACCTGCCTGGCGACGCGATCGACCGTCACGCCCTGCAACAAGGCCGCCCCAATGTGTTGATCGAACTGCGCAATGATCTGATCGCAGATGCCGCTGGCCAACAGGCTTGGGCTGATCGCTTGGCCCCGATCCTTGAAACCACACTGGCGCAGACCCAACTTTGACCTCAAAGAGGAGAGACATGATGTCCACACCGACCAAAATCACACAGGCCGAGATCGAACTGCAAGCCGCTGCCTTTCGCCGCTTGCAACAACACCTGATGCAGGATCGCACAGATGTGCAAAACATCGACATGATGAACCTCGCCGGGTTTTGCCGAAATTGTCTGTCTCGCTGGTACCAAGAGGCCGCCGATGAACGCGGTATCGAAATGGGCAAGGAGCAAGCCCGCGAGCTGTTTTACGGGATGACGATGGACGACTGGAAGGCCAACTACCAGACGGACGCAAAGCCTGAGACGCAAGAGGCATTCAAGGTCGCGTTCGAGGAGAATGTTGGCAAAGGGTAGCGAGATTTCTCGGTCTGGGGGCCTGTTCTAGAATGGAAGACCGCTTTAGGCCCTCTTACCAAATTTCTGCAATGCAGCTGGTGTCAGCGATGATGTAAGGTGCGAAAACATTTAACTCCTGTTTGAATTTTGAACAGGGTTTGTTGCAGCTAAAAACTGGCCGTTCTTCCACCCTTCTAAAAAGCAGGGTTTTTGAACGCCTGTTGAGTGTCAGCTGTGCGGGACGAAGCTGCCCTCCCTTTGAAGGGCCTGCTCATCAACTCTGATCAGAACGGAAGCCAGTCCAAAACAATCGACGGCGAGAGTAAGAGGCTCGCCAATGTCCCAACAACAGAGCCGACCAGAAAACCGTAGTAGTTCATGCGCTTGGAAAAGTTTTCCTCGATCTCGTTCTTATCGCTGTCGGAAAGCTTCGTGTCCTCTAATCTGGCCAAAAAACTAATCACATGGCGCATTCCAAAACCTATGAGGCGATCGTTCATGTAAATGAAAGCAAGCACCAAACCGCAGAAAATGGGACCGACAATCCAGCCAGAGAAACCAAGAAATTGTGCAGTATAAACCATGATCGCTCCGACGATCATGCCGATCAACAGCATCGCGAGGGCAGTGAAGTAATCAAGCAAGGTCGATGATCTTTCCGGGTGGTCGCCAATTGAACGTTGTCGGGAGGTTAGCAGATAGTTGCGGCGCGACAAGTTCACTCTGCAAACGGTAAATACCGTCACTATTGATTGACTGCAAAGGGCTCACTGCCGCCCTTCGCTGCCCTTGCAGAACCGCCCCAAAAACCACCGTTTTGAATGGCTCCGCCAAATCGGGCATTGGCTCACTTTGAACCAAGGTCCAAAAAGTCCGCGCAGCCAACGTTGCAATCCAAACTCTAAACAGCCGCCTTGCGCATCTCGTCCAGATAAATCTCGCGCAGACGTGGTGCAATCCGGCCCGGTGTGCCGTCACCCAAAGCCACGCCATCAATCTCGACCACTGGCATCACGAATGCGCTGGCGGACGTGGTGAACGCCTCATCCGCCTCTTTCGCCTCGTCGATGGTGAAATTGCGCTCCTCAACTTCCATCTGCGCCTCTTTGGCGAAACGCAAAACGGCAGCGCGGGTGATGCCGTGCAGGATATCATTGCTCAGGGCGCGGGTGATGATCTTGTTGCCCTTGACGATATAGGCATTGTTGCTGGTGCCTTCGGTGACAAAGCCGTCTTCGACCATCCACGCATCATCGCTACCGGCCTTCTTGGCCATCATCTTGCCCATCGACGGGTACAGCAACTGAACCGTTTTGATGTCACGACGTCCCCAGCGAATGTCCTCGATGCTGATGATTTTCGCGCCTTTTTGCGATGAGGGACTGTTAGCCATACCCGGTTTGTTTTGCGTAAACATCACGATGGTCGGCGTGGTCGTTTCAGGGTCTGGAAAGGCAAAATCGCGGTCGCCGTCAGACCCGCGGGTGATCTGCAGATAGATTAGCCCCTCGTTGATCTCGTTGACGCGCACCAACTCGCGGTGAACCTCCAAAAGGTCCTCTTTTGTAATCGGGTTGCGCATGTCCAACTCGCCCAAGGAGCGTTCAAGGCGAATGGCGTGGCCGTCGAAATCAATCAGCTTGCCATCCAGCACCGATGTCACCTCGTAGACGCCGTCCGCCATCAGGAACCCGCGATCAAAGATCGACACGGTTGCTTCATTTTCGGGCACGTAATGCCCGTTCACATAAACTGTCCGCATGCTTTTATCCCCACAAGGCGCGACTGGGCGGATGCACCCCATCCGCGTCGAATTTCAACGGCTGATCCCGGTCTTCAGCCAACAACAGCGGGCCGTCAAGATCAACATAGGACATGCCCTGCGCCACCAGCAGCGCAGGCGCCATGGCCAGCGACGAGCCGACCATGCAACCCACCATCACGTCATATCCCTCCGCCAGCGCCGCAGCCCGCAGCGCCAGCGCCTCGGTCAGGCC
>JAGXHA010000017.1 GCA_024636475.1 Roseobacter sp.
GAAACGCCGCCGACAACCATCACCGACAACCAAAACGAAGGAGACACCTAACCAGAAACATTGAACGACACGCCAACCTCAGCGGCCTGAAAACCGGCCAAGATGGTTGTCGCGCGCGGACAAGGTGGTTGACGTTCTACAGCTGATCTCTGGGGATGTCTTGAAGTACCGAAAAGGACTGTGTTTTGCCATCCCCAAATGCTACGGGACCGACCTGCCCGCCTCAAGCAGGCTTCCTCTGACAGTGCCGTCATGACTATTTTCGCATCAAAGAATCTTCTCCAGCTCAGCTCGAGTTGGAAAAGCAGCAGTTGTGCCAAAACGCGACACGGTGACTGCTGCGGCCTTCGCAGCAATTAAAAGAGCATGCCCGTCGATCCATCCGCCTCGTCGTAGGGCTGATCCAATGGCTACGCTTTGAAACGTATCCCCAGCGCCGGTGCTGTCCACTACCTCTGTGATCTGAGCTGGAACTGCAGCGATGCCACCTTTCGTGCCAAGCAGCGAACCGCGGGCCCCCAGTGTTAAAACTACGGTATCGATATTGAGATCCAACAGATATTGCACCGCCGCATATTTTTGTACGCCCGTGATTTGCTCAGCCTCGTGCTCGTTCAGAAAAAGAACATCCAAGCCCGCAAAAAGCGGTACTAGTTTCAAATCAAGCGGGGACGGGTTCAATGCAATGCGAAGCCCTTTTTCGCATCCATGGTGTATGATATCTGCGGTCGCTTCCAAAGAAAGATTGCCTTGGAGAACAAGTAGATCACCAGGTTCTGCATCTGAAATTAACGGCCTTACATCAGCAATCTGAAGGCCGCGGGCGCAGTCGACAGTAGTGATGTTGACGTTGCCTCCGGCGGCATCCTTCAACACAATTGTTGTGTCTCCCGAAAAGCCTTGGCGTTCGACCAACCTTTCTATCACGGCCTCTTGCGAGAGCCGTTCACGCATTTGCTGGCTTTGAATATCCGTCCCGATTGCTGCGATAAGGATGGTTGGTATGCCGCAACGCGCTAACACAACAGCTTGGTTTGTGCCCTTGCCGCCTAAATCGTTGGACACCTTGCTGCCGAAGACCGACTCTCCTTCAATCGGCATACGATCAACCGCCAGTGTTTGGTCCATCGCGATATTTCCAACGACAAATACCTTCATCACACCCCACATTCCCCACCAGCGTTGCCGATTAATTTTCAGGCATCTCTGGAATCTGTAATCACTATTTCAAGCAAGAATGGTTGACAGAATCGAAAAACGCAATTGTAAATGGGTTTACTAAACCGATTTACTTCACTTTCGGCAGTGAACCAACGGGAGAAGCGAAACATGAAGTCGCGGCATAGCCTCAAGGATGTTGCCAAAGAAGCAGGCGTTTCGACGGCTACAATCTCTCGGCACCTGAATGGTTCGCTGGACCTGCCCGAAGCGACCCGCGCGCGCATTGATGCCGCAGTTACTAAGTTGAGCTACCATCCCAATCCGCATGCCCGCCGCTTAAGCCTTGGGCGGTCGGATACGATTGCCTTGATCCTACCCGACATCGCAAACCCGTTTTTTGCCAAACTTGCTGCCGCAATTGGGATGGCGGCAGAGGTCCACAAGTCGATGGTTCTGCTGCACGCGACCTTTAACAAAAGTGAGCGAGAGGTGGCCGCCCTGCGGCGCGCAGCTCAAAATCAGGTTGATGGCATAATTTTCATTACTAACCGCGCGCCGGAAGAACGGGTCGCACAGGCGCTGAACGATTTTTCCAGAGCGGTCATTCTTGACGAGGATGTTCCCGGCGGACGGGCACCTCGACTGCTTTGCGACAACGAATTGGGCGGCGTGCTGGCGGGACGGCATTTGCGCGCAGCAGGGCACCGCCACGTCGCCTATTTCGGTGGTGGAGCCGATCTGCACAGTACCCAAACACGTCTGGCAGGTCTGCGAAGCGGATTGACCAAAAACGGCGAGGCTGACATCGAACCCACCCTTTTTGTCGGCGACCACTCCCCAACATCCGGCCGAGTGTTGGCTGAGAAGTTTTTAAGCCAGGCCGATCATGAAACAGCTATCTTTTCCGGCTCTGACGAGCTGACCGTCGGCATTTTGGAAGTTTTCCATGAGCGCGGCATCCGCGTTCCCGAGGACTTCTCACTTATAAGTTTCGACGATGCGCGGTCGCTACACCTTTTTGCGCCTGCAATCACATCTGTCCGCCAGCCCGTTGACCTGCTGGGCGCACGGGCCGTCGAAATCCTATTCAGCGACACTTGGGACCAACCGGACTTCAAGGCGCTTACTGAACTTATGCCGGTGACGTTGATCGAACGCCGTTCGGTTTCGGCACCAGCCAACAATAAGAAACGGCCCGACCTCGGGATGTAAAAACAACTTCAACCCAACGGAGATGACAATGAAGCGACTTATCAAAACGGCTCTTCTCTCGGCCACCGCGGGCACTTGCCTGATGGCATCCGCTGCCGGTGCAGAAACCTTTGCCATGGTGCAGATCAATCAGCAGGCCCTATTTTTCAATCAGATGAATGCTGGTGCGCAAGCTGCAGCAGAAGCTGGCGGAGATGAGCTCGTCGTGTTCAACGCAAACAACGATCCTGCGGCCCAGAACAGCGCAATCGAGACATATATCCAGCAGGGTGTAGACGGCATCATTATCGTCGCAATCGACACCAACGGCATCATGCCCGCCGTTCAGCAAGCCGCCGATGCAGGTATCCCCGTCATTGCCGTCGATGCAGTCCTTCCCGAAGGCCCGCAAGCTTCACAGGTCGGCGTAAACAACAAAAGCGCCGGCGCTGACATGGGCGCGTTTTTTTTTGAACTACCTCACCACTGACATGGGCGGCGCGGCAAAAATCGGCGTCGTTGGCGCTTTGAACTCCTCAATCCAGAACATTCGTCAGGACGGATTTATCGAAGCGATTTCGGGGGCCAAAGGGGTCACAGAGGCAGGCGTTGTCGACGGTCAGAACGTACAAGACCTTGCGCTGTCCGCCGCCGAAAATCTGATAACTGCGAACCCCGACCTGACCGCAATTTACGCCACAGGTGAGCCGGCACTTGTGGGTGCGGTGGCCGCAGTTGAAAGCCAAGGAAAGCAGGACAGCATTGAAATCTTTGGATGGGACCTGACAGCTCAGGCGATCCGTGGAATTGACGAAGGCTATGTTGCCGCCGTCATCCAACAGGACCCGGCAGGCATGGGTGCCGCCGCAATCGAGGCACTGAAAACCCTGATCAGTGGTGGCATGGTTGAGGCCACGATCGCAGTGCCGGTGACCATCGTCACAAGCGACAATGTCGATGACTTCCGGAGCATGTTCGAGTGACAGCAGGGCCAGCACAAAGCTTGGCCAGTTCGTTGGAGGGCATCGCGCCCTCCGACACGGCCCTCGTGCCGCGCATTTCTTTGCGCGGCATTAGAAAGAATTTCGGCTCGATCGAGGCCCTTCGCGGAGTTGATCTTGATGTGGCCCCGGGTGAATGCCTTGGGTTAATCGGTGATAACGCGGCAGGCAAATCAACGCTGACAAAAGTTATTTCCGGCACTTATGTGCCCGATGTCGGCACGATCCGCATAGACGGCGAACCGGTCCACTTTTCGAATCCTGCAGATGCGCGCGCGCGTTCAATTGAAATGGTATTTCAGGACCTGAGCCTGTGCGACCACATCGACGTGATGGGTAATTTGTTTCTCGGGCGTGAGATGACGAAATTGTCCTTTTTGGATAATGCCAGGATGCGCAAAAAAGCTCGAGACATGCTCGATGACCTTGATATTCGGATTCCAAAGTTGACAGCTAAGGTTGCCCAGCTTTCCGGCGGCCAACGGCAAGCAATCGCAATTGCCCGTGCAGCATCATTTAGCCCGCGTGTTCTGATCATGGACGAGCCGACATCGGCACTGGCCGTGGCTGAAGTCGAGGCGGTTTTGCGTTTGATCAAACGGGTCAAGGCGCGCGGTGTTTCGGTCATTTTGATCACCCATCGCCTGCAAGACTTGTTCCGCGTCTGCGACAAGATCGCTGTGATGTACGAAGGCACTAAGGTTGCCGAGCGCGACATTAGCAACACCAGCCTTGAAGATTTGGTGAAGCTGATCGTCGGCAAGGGAGAAGACATATGAGCGACGCCTATACCGAGCGCGGGCAAGGATCGGCCGTCGCCGACTTCTTAACCGAACATGCGCAAGTTCTCTCCATCGCGTTCTTTTTTGCTATCTGCGTCATTTTCTTCTCGGTTGCGACTGATGTGTTTCTCAGCGTCGGCAACATCCTTAATATTCTGCGGCAGGCAGCCCCGATCCTGATCGTCGCTGTCGCAATGACTTTCGTAATTATTACTGCGGGTATCGACCTTTCGGTCGGATCTCAGGTTGCGATCATCAATGCATCTGCAGCGGTGGTTTTGTCTTTTGGCGTCCCATGGCCTATCGTCGTTGTCGGAATGCTGATTTTTGGCGCGCTGATCGGTCTCGCGCAGGGTTGGTTTATTGCCTACCAAGGCATCCCTGCTTTCATCGTGACCTTGGCGGGTCTGTCCATATTGCGCGGGTTCGCGCTGTACATGACGCAAGGATACTCTATCCCGATCAATGACGTACCGGGGTTTTTTGCATTGGGGCGCGGCACCATCGTTGGCCTTCCGGTACCGGCAGTGATCGCGCTGTTGATCGCAGCGGTGGCGAGCATCGTGATCCACCGGCAGATGTACGGACGTCAGGTCGTCGCTGTCGGATCCAATCCCGAAGCAGCACGACGCGTCGGCATGCCATCAAAATGGATCATTGCATCGGTCTACATGCTGTCAGGCATCGCTTGCGCCGTAGCCGGTCTGCTGGTCGCAGCCCGGCTTGGTTCGGGATCGTCAAACGCAGCCGTGGGCTTCGAGCTTCAGGTAATTGCTGCGGTCGTTTTGGGGGGCACTTCGCTGTTCGGAGGGCGCGGGTCAATTCTAGGCACCTTGCTGGGCACTTTGACCATCGCTGTGATCGGCAATGGACTGATTTTGATGCACATCTCTCCGTTTTTCACTCAGATCGTGACAGGCGCGATCATCCTTATCGCAATCTGGCTCAACACCCGGATTTTCACAGCGAATTTTAAGTTTTCACGCAAGGCCTAAGGTGCCCGATCCCGTCGCCGCTTTGCTTTCGCAGGCGGCCTGCGGCGGATCAAACATAGGAATAATATGCAATCTATCTCTGATAATTCAGGCAATGCCATCGAACAGATTTTTGGCCGACCCAAGGCTTTGATCGGCATGATCCACTGCCCGCCATTCCCAGGCGCGCCGCGCTATCGCGGCGAGACACTGGACCAAATTTATGATGCATGCATGCGAGATGCCGACAGATTGATCAGCAACGGGCTACATGGCCTCGTCGTTGAAAACCACGGTGATGTGCCTTTTTCAAAACCCGATGACATCGGTCCGGAAACATCTGCGTTCATGTCCGTTGTTGTTGACCGCATAAAGCGTGAATTCGACGTACCGGTGGGCATCAACGTTCTGGCGAACGCCCCTATTCCCGCATTCGCCATCGCACGGGCGACCGGTGCGGCTTTTATCCGGGTCAACCAATGGGCCAACGCCTATGTCGCCAACGAAGGTTTTATGGAAGGCCGCGCTGCAGAGGCGATGCGCTACCGTTCAGCTCTGCGCGGTGAAGGGATTAAGGTTTTCGCTGACAGTCATGTTAAGCACGGCAGCCATTCGATCACCGCCGACCGTAGCGTGGCCGAACTGACCCGCGACCTAGCGTTCTTTGATGTCGATGCCGTCATCGCCACGGGGCAACGCACCGGCAACAGCGCCACGATTGACGAAATCGCCGAAGTCGCAGATGCGACAAACCTACCAGTTCTTGTCGGTTCCGGCGTCACCTCGGACAACATCACTGACATTCTATCCATCGCGAGCGCAGTCATCGTTGCGTCCTCACTGAAAGAAGGCGGCGTGTGGTGGAACCCGGTCGAGGCGGAACGGGTCCGGTTGTTTGTCGCCGCAGCAGCCCCTGCACTTGGCGGTTAATCCATGTTGCTATCGGACAAGATCCTGTCGGCCAATACAGCAATTCTGGAGCAGATGCTAAAACACCGTTTTGTCACGGATATTCAAGCGGACGCACTGAACCAAGAGGTCTTTCACCGCTACCTCGCGTATGAGGGCCGGTTTGTTGGAACAGCAATCTCGATATTTGCCTATGCAACGATCGGTGCGCCCGACATCGGGGCGCAACGCTGGTTGATCGGCGTGCAAGACGCACTGGCCAACAAACAGGTCCCGTATTTCGAGTACATCTTTGCCAAGCGCGGAATTGCGCTTGAGACACAGGTGCCTGATGCGGTGACGGCCTTTGATACAGGGATGCTGAATATTGCGCGCACAGGCGAGTTCACAGACTTTTTGACGGCAATGTTTGCAGCCGAATGGATGTACTGGACATGGTGCCGGGCGACCAACGATCAGCTGATCACTGACCCTGATCTGCGCGCTTGGGTGGATCTGCACACCGCGCCTGACTTTGCAGATCAAGCGGTGTGGCTGAAAAATGCGATCGACACTTATGGCGATGACACCGACGCCGACAGGTTATGTACGGTGTTCGACCACGTGATGCAGCTGGAAATCGATTTCCACACCGCGGCTTATGACGGCACAACTCAGCACAAAGGATCGTAGGCATGGCCACTGATTTTGAGAGTACAGTGATGACGGTGCTTGGGCCGGTGCCCCTGGAAAATCTCGGCGTCACCCTGATGCACGAACACATCCTCAATGACTGTCGTTGCTGGTGGCGTGGTCACGACGCAGACTTCACCTCTTTAATTCGCGATGTGCCGATTACACTTGACATCTTGTCGCAGCTGCGCAACGACCCTTTTGCCAACCGTGATAACTGCGCTCTGGACGACGAGGCGTTGGCCGTTCAGGAACTGATGCTATTCGTCGCTGAAGGCGGTGCCACGGTCGTCGATCCGACCTGCAAAGGTATTGGTCGCAATCCAGAGGCATTGACCAGAATTGCTCGCAAAACCGGCCTGAACATTATCATGGGTGCGGGCTACTACCTGCATTCGTCGCACCCTGACTATTTAGCATCCATGAGCGAGATCGATATCGCGGATGAACTGATCTCAGAAGCGCATCACGGCATTGGTGCCGATCAGACGAAGATTGGTTTAATTGGCGAAATTGGCGTCAGTTCCGATTTCACAGCGGCTGAACGCAAGGTTTTGTCTGCATCGGCCGCAGCTGCTGCGCAGACCGGTCTGCCGCTTATGATCCATCTTCCCGCATGGTTCCGATTGGCCCACGATGTGCTTGATCTGGTGGAACAGAATGGACTGCCGCCCAGTAGGGTAATCCTGTGCCACATGAATCCGTCTGGCAAAGATGTCGACTATCAACGCAGTCTGGCAGATCGCGGTGCCTTTCTGGAATACGACATGATCGGTATGGATTTTTGGTATGCGGATCAATCTGTCCAGTGCCCCTCTGACGCAGACAACGCAGCCGCCATCGCAAACTTGTTTTCTTTGGGCTACGGCAAACAAATACTTCTCTCGCAAGATGTCTTCATCAAAATGATGCTCTGTGCATACGGCGGCAACGGCTACGCCCATGTGCAGCGACACTTTTTGCCCAGACTGCTTCGCCATGGTCTGACCAAGACCGATCTTTCAATGCTTGTTATCGAAAATCCCCGGCGTGCTTTGGCGCGTAAAATTACTTCAGGACAGACGACATGAAAAAAGTACTCCTCGTAGGCGAAAGCTGGGTCAGCTCTTCGACACATTACAAAGGCTTTGACCAATTTGGCAGCGTCACCTTCCACACTGGCAACAAGCGATTCATGGAGGGAATGAAAGGCGGCGACTATGATGTCACTCACATGCCAGCTCATGAAGCTGCCGCCGATTTTCCCACGACGCTGGAAGGACTTTCGCAGTTTGATGTCATCATCCTGTCCGATATCGGCGCAAACACCCTGCTATTGCACCCAGATGTTTGGCTACGCGGCGAACGCGTACCAAACCGAGTGAACCTGTTGGCCGACTGGACCCGGCAAGGCGGCGGCCTGATTATGATCGGTGGTTACTTTTCGTTCCAAGGGATCGACGGTAAGGCGCGTTGGCACAACACAGCTGTCGAAACAGCGCTGCCCGTGACTTGCCTGACATCTGACGATCGGTTGGAAATACCAGAAGGTTGCACGCCCGTTGTCAACGCGGCCGACCATCCCATTCTTGACGGCATCGAAGGCGATTGGCCCTATCTGCTCGGCGTCAACGAGGTCTTCATGAAAGAAGGCCCTGACGTAAATTTGGTTCTTTCGCTCCCTGAGACGCAGCGTAGCCTACCGCTACTTGCTACTGGAATGCATGGCAAAGGCCGCACCGTGGCTTGGACCTCAGACATGAGCGAGCACTGGTTGCCGCCCACTTTCCTTGCATGGGACGGCTATGACAAACTGTTCTCGAACATGGTTGCCTGGGCTGCTCGCGACATCTGATACCATTTTAGAGGGCTTCGTATGGACGTGATCGCACTGACCCAACACCGGCGTTGTCACATTAACTTCGCTCGGACGGCGAAGTGATGAAGGCTCGTAGATCAGGCAACATTCGCTGCTGCTTTCCAAGCGTCGAATGCTTGCAGTCGATGGAAGCGGATGGTCAGGGCGGCGCTTCTGAGGGAAGGGACCGAGAAGCAATTGCGGGTTGCGGAATGAACTGACACGAAACGTTGCAATCCCCCGGGGACCGGAAGCCTTGCATTGTGTATTCTCGCTTTCGAAATGGTAGGTGGCTGTTTTCTGCGCAATTGTTGAGGCCTTTGTGCGACCAGTGATCAAGGCCGGGTGCAACCTCACGCTTCGGAACGTGTCAACGACTTTGAGACAGTGGCGATTGAACTTTAAGCTTGGTTTTACTCCGTTTGCTTTGGTGGGTTGATCCAGACAGCCGTCGGGA